>CALEVL010000142.1 GCA_937924675.1 uncultured Ignavibacteria bacterium
AACTCTCAACTCTCAACTCTCAACTCTCAACTCTCAACTCTCAACTCTCAACTCTCAATTCCCCTTAACGTACTTTACCACTTCTTCATACATCGAATCCGCATCCAGTCCTGCCTGATGCAGAACGCTCTCTGCTGTTCCGCTTCCGAGATAGTAACCTTTTCGGAACGGATGCAGAATGTTGTATCTGCCCTCAAAGCTTGTTATCCATTTGTACATAGTCGGCAGTGTAAAGCCGGTAATGCCAAGTGCAGTATTGCGAACAGTGTATGGAAGCAGTGCTTCTCTTTCTTCCTTTGGATGTGCATCATAAAGTTCGGCGCTTGAGACGTGATATACATTCATGTTGTAACCTTCTTCGTCGAGTCTTGGCAGAACTTTTGTAACGAACTCAATCGTCACTCCGCTTTCTTGAAGGATCACTGAACCGTCGAGCTTTTGTCCCGGGTCTGCTTTTCTCAAAGCATACACTCCTTTGACTGCATCTGTTGCAGGAGCAATGTTAAGTTTCTCCCTGTCCATAATTAGCTCATTAGGTCTTGTAACGAACGGTGAAAGAACTGCCGGATGTTTCTTGAGTCCCGCAACAAGCAACGGCCATATCTCACCCGGTTCCCATGGCGTAAGCGTGATCAGAATTCCCGGAGGGAAGTTTTCCTGAATCAGTTGCAGACATTGAGGGTCAGCGTGAGTAGGACCGTCTTCACCGGTCTTGAGTCCTGCATGAGCATTGATGAGAATCCATGTATTATATTGACCTCCGTAGTGCATCACTTTATTCTGTTCGCCAATACCGTGTAACCTTGCAGCAGTGTGTTCCATTGCAGAGATGAATGCGCCGTATGATGAACTTACGCCGATGTGCTTGCCGAATGCAGAAAGTCCTGCCATCATGCCTCCGATTGCATCTTCGCAAATTCCGCCAATTGCTAGTATCCTTGAATCAGGATTGTCAACGGAATCGTAGAACCCCTCATGAAATCCGCTTCCAAGAAGATTGACTGAAGTTGAGCCGATGAGATCTGCCGCAACTCCAAGTATCGCACCGTTGGAGATTTTATTAATATGTCCGAGCGAAGATCCGAGAACGGCTCTTAGTGTTGTAGTGCCTCCCGGTTTTATTCCCAACTCCTCCGGAATATTTTTTTCGTTAATAACATCATCTTCATAAATTAGTTGAAGCATCGGCTCATTCTCAAGCGGCTTTCTGCATCTGTTAAGCAGGCGTTCTTTGCTGCTTGCAATTGCGTCACCGAAATATGAGAGACTGTTATCGCTGTCGATTGCATTTCTGATTGTTAGCAATGTATCATAGAAGCATTGTTCAATGCTATTTTGATTATTGTCACCTGTGTATCTCGGTACCTGAATTCCGTACATATCTTCAAACTCCTTGCATGCGGCATAAAAACCTTCTGAGTTCATCTTATGCCCGGCACCGTGAGAAGCTTTGCCTTCGATCCCGTACTTCCAGCCTTTAATTGTTCTGTAAACTATGGCTGTCGGCATCTTGTTCTCAAGCGATGCAGCAAACGCCTGAGCGGCAGCAACTTTCCTGAAGTCCTTGCCGTCGTCAACATAAATCACGTTAAAGTCATGCAAGTAAGCAAGCTCCATAGGATTCCACTGAACATAATCGCCCTTAAGCTCACCATCTCTGCATACACGGTTTGAATCAATTGATGCCTGATTGAAATCAATATGCATAGTAACATTGTAAAGTCTCATGGCAGATGCAGCGGCAAATGCTTCAGCCACTCTTCCCGGTGTCATTCCGCCTTCACCTTCAACGACGTGAACCTTGGGTGCATTTTCTCCGAAGAAATCCAGCGCTCCAAGTGCGACACCAAATGCAGCAGGCACGCCGACTCCGCTTGCACCCGTGGCAACCTTGACATGAGGTGTAGCAGGCGTAGGGTGACCGTCCAATGCTTTTGTGTTGAACTTGTTGAACAGCGGAAGCGAGTTGACAGGATTTCTTCTGAAGCCAAGCAGATCTTCAAAGCGAAGCTGAAGTTTTTCTTCAGGGAGAAGTTCACGCCTGAATGCTCTCACAACTTCATTTCTCAACGCCCACATTGCATAGAGTCCCAAAGCCTTATGGCCTGCTGCATAAACAACGAGGTCATTCACATCAGAGAATGGTTTTGCAATATCAAAATCGATATTGTTGTAGAGTAGATTCGAGACAAATCTTCCCGAAGATATTGAACCGCCGGGATGTCCGCTGGTTGGAACAAAATTAAAAAGTACAGCGCAAAGTGTTCTGTAAACTGTATCAAGTTTTTCAAATTTAGCAATGTCATCATCATTCAACGGCGAGCCTGATTTCAGTATATCATTTACATCAAAATATTTCCCGCGACGGGATGCGAAACCGAGAGTTTGAGGTGCCACTCCGGAGTAATCAAGTTTGTTCATGTTTGGATTTTTAGATGAGTTCATAAAGACTTGTGTATATCGTAGCAGTCATTATTCGTAATAGATTTGCTGTAAAATTAGGAATAATTATCAAGTAATGAACTACAGTTTGTAGTCTTAGTAACGGTGGATTGCACAAAGAAGTGAATAGAAATACGAGTACGAAAGTTTCCCAAAATGGGAATTACGAATTTCCTAAAGGAGTCTTCTGCAAATTGATTATTTAGGCATATAATTTTTGGAACTTATACGGCGGATCAGAAATCAAACTTATCCACAAGCTTGTCATCAATGAAGACTCGTATCTGATATTTGTCATCTGATTTCATATTGCCGTTTGAATCAGTTGTAGTTGTTGAGGTCCGGTAACCTGACATTACTACCTTCTTTCCGCGATAAGTTCCCTGCTTCTCAAAATTGTCTCCAATCAACGGAAAAGATGAACTTACAACTGCCGAATCATTTATCTTGCAGATGAATTCATCCGTGATGCCGGCTTTCTTCTCAACATCGATTCTCCATCCCGGCGAGTTTTCAGAGGGCTTGTACATGCTCATCTGAGATGATGTGCAACCGATGACAGTAAGCATCAACACAATAAAAGCTGAAGCGAAGAATTTTGAATTCATGATTTACTTTTGTTAGTTGAATTGAAATTTAGGGGCATTATAGTAAAATGCAAAGAGTTGTTAAACGGAAATTTTCAGGAACGTAAGATTCAGAGATTAAATATTCTTTAACAATAGCCCTGGGATAATTACCTTAATAACCATGCCATCTATAACGGATCATTCTTTCCGCGGGCAATTCGGCTGATTTTATAATTCATCATTTGAGTATGGAAAAAGATTGTTTATATGGGTAATTTGCCAAAATCCATTATGAGAAAACATTACAACTTGATCTTGTCCCTGTCAATATTTGCAGGGCTTATGCTAAGCTGCTCTGATTTCAACTTCTCATTCGGCAGTAAGAAAGGAAGCAAACTTTACTTCTGCGAAGAATATTCGATTGAAAAAGATGAATGCCTTGGAAAAGCAAAGAAATATACTCAAGGCGCATTGACTGTTATGGTGGATCTTAGGTCGGAGAAGAAGACACTTGGAGTAAGCGATGTCAACATCAATATAACAGATCTTAAGACCGGTGAAGTTGAAGATACTTTCGGATTTGAAACCAATCCCGGTTCCGACTATGTCTATTTCAACAATGTAAAATTTCTGCGATCAGGAAAGTTTCGTGTGAGTGCACTCAAGCCCGACGGAACTGTGATAGCCACCAATGAAATTGAAATCATTGACGAATGAGGAAGAACATGAAATCAGTTATTGTTATAATTCTTTTTTCGTTTTCATGCACAGTACAATTATTTGCGCAAACAAGCGCGGTTGATGATTTTGATGAACTTTATGTGATGATCAGAGACAGCAAGATCAGCAAGTCAGATGCAATCGTGCAACTGAATACATTGACCGAACAGATAGCTAATCTTTATTACGGCAAAGGCGGGGTTGATCATCCGAAAGAAGAATTCTGCTTTCCGCTGAGAGGATACAATCAGAGTTCTATTGGCGGGAAGAACGGTAGCGGCTATATTACAAAGGACTATGACTTTTTCGAAGGCAATAAACATGGCGGTCATCCTGCGCATGATATCTTTGTGTATGACAAGAATCAAGATTCAAATGATGATCGGACTGGTAATCCTGTTGACGTGCTTTCGATGTCGGGAGGTATAGTAGTTGCCTTGTCTAAAGAATGGGAGCCTTCAAGCGATCTTCGCGGAGGGAAGTTTGTGATGATTTACGACCCCGGTACAGATGCGCTCTACTATTATGCGCATAACAATAAAGTTTCTATTGACCTTGGAGACATTGTGGAACCCTGCGAGAAGATCGCGGAAGTCGGAAGATCAGGTTTAAATGCTTATAAGCAGAGATCACCGACACATCTTCACATTTCCAGATTCCTTGTAAACAGCGGAGACATAATTCCTGATGATCTTTATCAGGACCTTCTGAAATCAAATGTGACAGAATAGATTATGAAAATAATATTCTTTCTTTTTGTAAGTATCTTGATAGCAGGCAACTCATTTGCAGAAAACAATGACGATAAGAGTCCCAAGAAGAATAAAAAAATAAAGCAAAAGAATGTCAGCGTCTCAATTAGTTCTCTGAGACTTAAGGTTAACAATCTGGAAGCGGATAAAGAGTTCTATTCCTCTAATCATGAAGAGATCGCAATGCGTTGGATGCCAATAATGAAATCGGTAAGGGAAGGTAGACTTGATCGTGATGCAGCAATGGATTCTATGTACCGGTTTACAAATCAGCTGTGGGATGTATTGAATGCGAAAGTCAGTTCAGGCAAGCTCAAGAAATATTCCGATGATGAATGGGTGTTTCCTGTTAAAGGTTACACTTCGGCTGCAATAGGAGGCAGGAACGGCAGCGGATATGTTCCCGGTAATTTCGACTTCTTTGACGGATCAACAGGTGGTCATCCTGCACATGACATATTCATCAGAGATGCAGATCAGGATTGTATTGATGATGCAAACGGGGAATATGCCGAGATTGTATCTATGAGCGGAGGAGTTGTGGTTGAAACAAGAAAGAACTGGACAACCGATATGATGGATATAAAAGGCGGGAACATAGTTTATGTGTATGACAATTTTTCCAACGGTCTGTTCTATTATGCTCACCTTCAGGAAGTGTATGTGGATGTTGGCGATCTTGTAAAGCCGGGAACATTGCTTGGCACTATGGGCAGGACCGGTAAGAATGCTTATCCGAAGAGATCCCCGACGCATTTGCACATCATGTATGTAAGATCATTTGACGGAGAACTCAGACCCGAAAATATCTACAATGATCTGCTGCGATGCGGAAACTAAATTACGAATTTACTCCAACAAACAAATAATGGCAAAGATCAAAGAAACGGCAATTACATTTGATGATGTGTTGCTTGTACCTGACAGATCAAAGGTGCTACCGCGAGATGTGGAACTTAAGACAAGGCTTACCGCTAATATTGATTTGAACATACCGATTCTTTCCGCGGCTATGGATACAGTCACAGAAAGTGAAATGGCTATTGCAATGGCAAGAGAAGGCGGTATTGGTATAATTCACAAGAATATGCCAATCGAAATGCAGGCCGGGGAAGTTGACAGAGTGAAAAGAAGTGAAAGCGGAATGATCATTGATCCGGTTACATTGAAAGAAGACAAGACGATTGGAGATGCAATGCTATTAATGCAGCAATACAAGATCTCCGGAATTCCGATCGTCAACAATGACAATAAACTAATTGGAATAATTACAAACAGAGATTTGAGATTTGATCCGGAAGGATCAAGACCGGTATCAGAACTGATGACAAAGGAAATGCTTATTACTGCTCCGGTTGGGACTGATCTTGAAAAGGCCGAAGTGATCTTGCAGAAATACAGAATAGAAAAGCTGCCGGTGGTGGATAAGCAGGGCAGACTAAAGGGACTCATTACTTTCAAAGATATTCAGAAGAGGAAAAAATTTCCGAATGCTTGTAAAGACAAGTTTGGCCGGCTCAGAGCAGGAGCAGCCGTTGGAATTGCCTCAGATACTCTTGAAAGAGTGGAAGCTCTTGTAAAAGCCGGAGTGGATGTTGTTGTGATTGATACCGCTCACGGACATTCCGAGGGTGTAATAAATATGGTAAAGAGTATCAGGAAGAAATTTGATGTTGACCTGATCGCAGGAAATGTAGCCACAGCAGAAGCAACCATAGATCTTATCAAAGCCGGAGCAGATTGTGTCAAAGTAGGTATAGGAGCTGGTTCTATTTGTACTACCAGGATAATTGCAGGAGTGGGTGTTCCGCAGGTTAGCGCTGTTATAGAGTGTTCAAAGGCGGCCGCTAAGTTTAATGTGCCTGTGATCTCAGACGGAGGAATTAAACAGACAGGTGATGTTCCAAAAGCAATTGCCGGAGGTGCAGATTCAGTTATGCTCGGCGGAATGTTTGCCGGTACCGAAGAAGCTCCCGGTGAAAAGGTTCTTTATGAAGGAAGAAGTTTTAAGATCTACAGAGGCATGGGTTCAATTGAGGCGATGAAGAAAGGCAGCAAGGACAGATATTTTCAGGATGTTGAAGATGATATTAACAAGCTTGTTCCGGAAGGTATAGAAGGCATTGTGCCTTATAAAGGAAATGTTGGTGAGACAATCTATCAGCTGATCGGCGGATTGCGCTCTGCCATGGGATACTGTGGCGCAAAAAATATAAAGGACATGAAAACGAAGACGAAGTTTGTTATGATCACAAATGCCGGTCTCAGGGAGTCACATCCGCATGATGTCAGGATCACAAAGGAGGCGCCAAATTATTCTCCGAAATAAATCAGGAATCTTTTTGAGCCTAAATCTATTCTTACACTAATTTATAATAACTAAACGAAATATATATGAATCAATACATTGACCAGTCCCGTCCAATTGATGCTTCATTCACATCAGAGACGACACGGAAATTCCTCCTAAATGTTTACAACTGGATGGCAATGGGACTTGCTATAACAGGCGTTATTGCATGGGGTGTTGCAGGCTCGGAGTTTTCAATGTCCATAGCAACGAATCCGATACTCTATTTTGGATTGTTCATAGTCCAGCTTGGGATTGTATTTGGTTTGTCGGCTGCAATAGATAGAATTCCTTCGGGAGTTGCCATTGGAGCATTCTTCCTTTATTCAGCACTTACCGGACTGACTTTCTCAGTTCTTTTCCTTGTGTTTACCGGAGCATCAATTGCATCAACGTTTTTCATTTGTGCAGGTATGTTTGCTTCAGTCAGTGTATTCGGATATGTTACTAAGAAGGATCTTTCAAAATTCGGAACGTATCTCTTTATGGCATTGATAGGATTGATAATCGCTTCAGTTGTGAACATCTTTCTTAAGAGCCCGATGATGAACTGGATCATCAGTCTTGCCGGTGTATTAATCTTTACCGGACTAACGGCTCATGACACCCAAAAGATAAAGAAGATGAGCCAGTCCACTGAATTTGACAGCGAACAGGGAAAGAAGGCTGCTGTGCTGGGTTCTCTAACCCTTTATCTTGATTTCATAAATCTATTCATGTTCCTTCTGAATTTTCTCGGCAACAGGAGAGACTAATTCTCGCTTATGGATTCTCTATGTCAATCCATCGGCGGATAACAAATCGCTTATTTTTAGAAGAACCCCAGTCATTGACCGGGGTTCTTTCATTTAACACTTCTGCCAGTCTTTCATTAAGTGGACTTTTGTGAACTCCATAATCAGGAGTGCTTTCAATGACTTCATCATTGTTCAAGACAATTATCACATGCCCGCTCCAGACAATGAGATCAAGCGGCTCAAGCATCGATGAAATTTCTTCAAGTGATTTTCCCTTAATTTCAATTCCTCTCCCATAGAGTATCAGAGATGAAGTGTTTCTTGGAGTGATGCCTCCGGTAGATTCATATATCAATCCTGAACAATCAACGCCTTTCATAGTCCAAAGCTCCATTTCTGCAGAATCAATTTCACCGGCAGGTTTGTAATATGTAAGCATCTTCTGTATTCCGTCAGCAAAATTTCCTCCCCACATATAAGGATAACCTTCAAGAGCTTTCATCTTTGCAAGTATCTCATTTCCTGTTGGCATAATTTTTTGTTTCTCGGCAGGGGGAATGTTATTATCGTAAGCATCTGTAAACCGGCTGTCAATAAAAAGATTTGCATCATAGACATAATCATTTGTCTTGACTTCAAGTATCTCATAACCGTCATGAGCATAGCTGTTGATAACTTTGAATATTGTTCCCGGGAATGCAATGAATTCCATTTCGCGAATCAATCCCTTATCATCCAACTTCACCTTGTTTCCGCTTACTCCGCCAAAGACTGAGCTGTAGTCAGGTGTATTGAGTACAGGCGTGAAGTCATTTGAAATTACAAACCGCTCTTGCGAATCCTGTGAACGGAGACAAGAATAACCCTGGATAAGAAAGACAATTGCACAGATAAAAGGAAATGAGAATCTCTTCATGTAAAAGAATAAATTTGTTGTTAAACGATTTAGTTAAAGCTAAATTGAAAAAAATTTACGACTCCTTCAATGGATTTACAGCAATTCATGTTTGCCTTCATCCCTATGTTTGTAGCATTCGATGCGATCGGAATAGTTCCGATGTATCTCGGATTGACGGAAAGAATTGAAGACAGCCAGAAAAAAAAGCTTGTTAAGAACGCTTCAATAACTGCAATGATCATTTGTGTTGCTTTCCTATTTGTGGGTGATGCATTGCTGGACTTTATGGGGATAACGGAGAATGACTTCAGGATGGCAGGAGGCATCATTCTCTTGATCATTTCGATAAACGATCTTCTGTTTTATTCATCGCGGGTGAGAGATATCAAACCAGAAGATGTTGGAATTGTACCCATTGGAATTCCTCTAATAGCCGGTCCAGCAGTTCTTACAACCATTCTTATCACCAACGATGCTCACGGTTGGTTTGTAACAATTATTTCAGTATCCATCAATATGCTGATAATTTACATTTCACTTGCAAATGCAAACAGAATAAAGAAAATTATGGGCGAAGCCGGCTCAAAAGCATTCGCCAAAGTTGCTTCACTTTTTCTTGCTGCCATAGCCGTTATGATGATACGCGTCGGACTGATGAATTCAATGAACTGATACTAACTTAAAACTTCCGTAAAAAATGAAACACTTTCTTCTGGCTTACACAGCCGCTTTCCTCTATTGTGCAAATGCCTCAGCAATGCCGTTGATAAATGAGATAATGTATGCACCCATTGATGCAAGCAATGAATGGTTTGAGTTAACAAACAATGGTGAAGACATTGACCTGCAAAACTGGAAATGGAAAGATGCAACCTCTTCGCTTAGAACAATTTCAACTCAGAGTTACATAATTCATAAAGATTCATTTGTTGTTGTATGTCAGGATTCCTTCAAATTTAAATCTCAGTTTCCTTCCTTCAAAGGAAAGTTGTTCCAGACTCAATGGAGTGCATTAAACAACTCCGGAGATAATCTCATACTGATCAATGCAGTTGGTGACAGAACCGATTCTGTTGCATACTCATCAGGGTGGGGAGGAAATACAGGCGGCTATTCACTTGAGAGAAAAAATCCTTCAGGACTTTCCAATTCAGGCAGCAACTGGGGAACAAGCACTGACGTGGCGAAAGCTACTCCCTGCAAAGAGAATTCCATCAGGATTAAGGATTTCGATCTGACACTGAAACGATTTGTAACCGAGCCAATCAACCCTGTTGCAGGGGGTACGCTGGAACTGTCTGTCACTGTTACTAATACTGGAGCATCTGCCTCCGGCAATGCAATTATGAATCTTTATGAAGATGCTAATCTTGATTCTGTTGGTCAGCAGAGTGAGCTTGTAAATTCATTTGCCGTTTCAACACTTAATCCGGAAGACTCTGCAACTTTAGTGATGACTTTGCAGGAGCTTGTTCACGGCAGAAAGCAATTTATTGCCGGTGTTGACTTCGCACCGGATCAGGATACTTCGGATAACAAGATCGTTAGAGCTGTTTACATAAGCCAGCCGGGACAGGCAGGAACCATCGTAATAAACGAGATCATGTATGAACCGCTTACAGGGCAAGCGGAATGGGTGGAGTTGTTCAATCCTTCTTCAATAGAATTTGATCTGAAACAATGGAAGCTGAGAGACAATTCAGGAACATTTCAGTTTTCTGATTCATCTTTGCTTATCATGCCTGGCGGATATCTTATAATAGCATCAGACAGTTCAATATGGAATGTTTACGGCTATTTGAAAAATCCGGATGAGAATGTGAAAACTCTTTTAGTCCGATCATTGAGTCTGAACAACAGCGGCGAAACAATTAGTATTGAAGACAGTCTTTTGACTGCAATTGATAAGCTTTCTTATTCATCGGCAATGCACAATCCTGAAGTGGCTGACACACGGGGAATATCACTTGAGAGGATAAATCCGGCATTGCCATCTTCATATACTTCCAACTGGAGTTCTTCCGCTAATCCTTTAGGCGGAACTCCGGGAAGGAAGAACAGCATATTTGCGAGTGCAGTGAAGTCAAGTTCCGAACTAATGATTTCTCCAAATCCATTTTCCCCGGATGGTGACGGACATGAGGATGTTGCTCTGATCAGTTGTTCGTTCTCCTTTTCCAAAGGTACTATACGCGTAAACATTTACGACGTCAAGGGCAGAATGGTCAGAACATTGGCAAATAATGAGCAGACAGGAAGCGAAAGAACTTTCCTCTTTAACGGATATTCGGACAATAATGAAAAGCTTGGCATCGGTTTGTACATAGTCCTTATCGAAGCTATAGATCAGACACGCGGTGAACCTGTCACAGTCAAGGCACCGCTTGTTATTGCAGCCAAGCTCTGAAGGGTTAACGAACAATCTGCAGATCAATCTTTCTGACTTTCCTGAGGGTACTTAAAATTTACCAACGGTTGTATGAACTGTTAACTTACTTTGCATTAATGATTTATTATTTCTAATTTGATTCATACAAAAATGAAATCATAACCCGACTTGTTAAGCATCAAATCCGTTTATTGTTACCTTATTATAATTGCTGTTACGTTCATTGTTTTTGGAAATACACTCGATAATCAGTTTGTGTTTGATGATGAAAGCGTAGTAGTAAATAACCTCTCGATTCAAAGTACTTCAAACATCCCCAAATTCTTTACGGCCGAAGAGGGCTTTCACAAGGTCATCGGAAAATATTACCGACCGATAGTGTCAGCTTCGTATGCAATTGATTATTCTATATGGGGATTGAATCCGTATGGTTTTCATTTGACTAACATCATCATACACTGCATTGCATCGTTGCTGTTGTTCAGGATCTTCCAGGTGCTTTTTTGGAGATATAAATACAGAAATCTATTCTCGCTGCTTTCGACCCTCATCTTTGTTGTCCATCCGATACATACCGAAGCCGTAAGTTGGATAAGCGGAAGAACTGATTCGCTTGTAACTGTTTTCTTCTTTGGAGCATTTCTATGCTATCTTGAATTTACAAAGGAACAGGAATATGACAGAAAGTCAGGGCAAGTTAAGAGTATTACCGGAAAGAATCCTCTGTATCTGGTCTTGTCGCTTGTGCTTTATGCTTTTGGACTTCTTTCAAAGGAAATGATTGTAACGATGCCGGTGATCATTCTGCTCTATGATTTCGTTTACAGGAAGAAGGATATGGATTACATCAGGAAAAATATTCTTGTTTACTCGCTCTTTGCTGTTGTGACAATTGCTTATCTGATCATACGCCATTCTCTTCTTAAAGACATACCGGACAGAGAAACTTACCTGTACTTCTTTGGAAAGGATTCATTGACTGCATTTGCAACAATGATTAAGACAATTCCTGTGTATTTCAGACTTCTGTTTGCTCCGTTCGGATTGCTATATCATTACAATGGAGTGATAAGAGATTCAACCGGTTTGCTGGATCTTAACGTGATTCTTTCCATAATATTTGTTGGACTTATGCTTTATGGAGCATATTATTTCTATAAGAAAGACAGCATTGTTTCATTTTCGATCTTGTTCTTCCTCGTAACTCTGATTCCTGTTATGAATATTGTCCCGACCATGAATCTTATGGCAGAGAGATTTTTGTATATGGTATCTTTTGCATTGGTTCTTGTTATAGCTCACTTTGCCATGCTTGGAAGCGCGAAGAGAGACAAAGGAATACTGCTTGCCGGATTGGTGGTGATCATATTATCAATGTCATATCTTACTTACGACCGCAATAAGGATTGGAAGGATAACAATTCACTATATTCATCGGCAATCGGCACTGAAGGCAGTGTACTTCTTGTGAATGAAGGAAACATATATGCCAATATGCAAAAGTATGATGATGCAGCCCGCCTTTACAAGAGGGCAATTGAAATCAAAGAGACAAGTCTTCTTGCTCACCACAATCTCGGACTCGTTTATATTATCAAAGGTAATCTCGACTCAGCAGAAATAAGATTCAAGCGCGGTATTCAGATCGATCCCTATGCACCGGACGGATATTTCCAGATGGCAACCTTGTCAAATATGAGAAGCAAAAAGGATGATGCAATTTATTATCTGGAAAAACTTCAGACAGTATTCCCGGACTATAAAAATTCTTCCGCAATACTTGCTGATCTCAAATCAGGCAAGAGTGACAAGTTAAGCATGATCCCGAAAGGACCCGATGATAAGGAATCGGTTGATTACAAGAGAAGTGTGCTGCAAAGAAGGTCTTATGCGAATTTTACTGAGAACAAGTTTGAAGAAGCAATCAAAGATCTGAATGAACTATTCGTTCTTGCCGAAGACAGTGTTAATAAGGCAGGAGTATTGAATAATATTGCCATGTGTTATGAAAAGCTGGGTGACAAAGCAAACGAAGAAAAATATTTTCTGCAGGCAGTATCGTACGATCCGAAAAGTGTCAACGCATTGAACGGAATTGCTGCTTTTTATCTTAGACAGAATGACAATGACAACGCATCCCGGTATTTTGGGAAGATGCTCGAGCTCAATCCTGATGATGCAATTGCAAAATCCAAACTTGATTCGCTTAAAAAATTGAAATAGAAAATTCACTAAATCAGAATAATTCATATACAAACTATGATGAACTGGAAATTGATTCTGCTGTTAGTTTTGGTAGGAGCAGTAATGGCAGTGCTCTCGGTTTTCGGAGTATTACAGTCGAGCTTTGAACTGATTCTCTGGGTAATCTTCGGAATACTCTCTGCTTATCTGATCGCAAAGATCGGGGGAAGGACGCCTTTCCTTGAAGGAGTTACTCTCGGAGTTATAAGCGGAATTGTGAACTCTGTAATTCAGTCTTCCATGTTCACCACGTATCTTCTGAACAATCCAAAATCACTCGACGGCTTTAAGGAAATTCCTCTGAGCATGCCTCCACAGTATCTGATTCTGTTTGCCGGTCCTTTCATAGGAATTATTTACGGGGTAGTTGTTGGAATTTTAGCGATGTCGCTTAGAAAAATAATTGCTTCTAACGAATAAACTTCTGTAACAATGAAAAAATTAATTCTTTCAATCGTATTCATCTCAGCAGTTGCAAGTGCAACTATTTCCATTGCACAGGACACACCAAGAAAATTCAGGTATCCACGGGATGTCGAGGCATCAATGAACATGATCTCTAAAAGTTCATTTTCAGATTACCAGCCGTTTTACGGATCATCAGTCTTTCAGAATGTAAATATATCGCGCGACAGTTTCCCGCAGAATGAACCGTCTATAAAGATCAGCAGAAAAGACCCGAACAGAGTCGTTGCCGCATGGAGAGATTTCAGAAGAGGTGTGAGCAATCCTACAAACAGGCAGATCGGATACAGTTATTCCACTGATGGCGGTGCAACTTGGTCAGTAAGCAGATTACTTGATTCGACTTTGCTTCCCGGGTTTCCAAGAAACAGCGATCCGGTTGTTGTCGGAGATTCAGCGGGTAATTTCTATATAGCAGTTGTATGTATCGGAAACTCAGTCGGCTTGGGTGTTTATAAATCCACCGATGGGGGTGTAAATTTCCCCTCAGCATATCTAGTTGCCAACACCGGTTCTGAAGATAAAGAGTGGATTGATAATGACAGAGTTCCGGGTAGTTCTTTCCATGATAATCTGTATATCAGTTGGACCAGGTTCAGCGGGAATACAGGGATAAAACTTTCAGCATCTTCAAACAAGGGTGTTACATGGACTGACGGTGTTTCTGTCAGCGATGAGTTCGGTGGAGTTCAGGGCTCAGATCTGGCGATTGGGCTCGATGGAGAGATCTATGTTACATGGCTTGATGTAAATACTCCGCTTGATGTAATCAAGTTTGACAAATCAACAAACGGTGGTGCAAGTTTTGGAATTGATCTGGATGTGGCAGAAGGAGCAAGTCCGCAGATCCCGATCTCATCAAGCAATGTTACCTTCCCATCAATTGCAACGGATATTTCAAACGGTCCCGGACGCGGAAATATTTATGTCGTTTGGTGTGATGCAAGAAACGGCGATCCGGATATCTTCTTTTCAAAGTCATTGAACAGGGGAGCAAGCTGGTCAGTGCCCGTGAGAGTGAATAATGATACGACCGGAAACGGAAAGCTTCAGTGCTGGCCATGGATCGAAGTGAATGATTCCGGAAACATTGCGATACTTTTTTATGACTCAAGAAATACTTCTTCTAATAATATCATCGAAGCGTATCTTGCGCATTCTACAGACAGGGGAGCTACATTTTCGAATTCCTTACTCAGTACACAACCATCTCCGACGAATCAGCCAAACACTGCAGTTAGATTTGGGGATTACATATCACTCGATTATCACAGGAATAAAGTAGTTCCTATATGGACAGATGAGCGTGCCGGCGGTGTAAATATGGAAGCATATACTGCCGTAATTTCAACTCCTTTGCTCGTTAGCCAGATTTCTTCAGAAATACCTGAAGGTTATAACTTATCACAGAACTATCCTAATCCGTTCAATCCGTCAACTAAGATTAGATTTGCAATTCCGCAAAGAGAGTATGTGTCGCTCAATGTTTTTGATGCTCTCGGTAGAGAAGTTGAAACTCTGGCTGAAGGCATAACAGAAGCTGGAGAGTTTGAAGTAACATTCAATGCAGGAAATATTTCAGGCGGTGTTTATTTTTATCAGCTGCGTACAGAAAAATATTCCGAGACAAAAAAGCTTATTCTGGTTAAATAAATTCTAACTGGCTTTTGCAAATGTCAAAAAGCAATTGAAAGTTTGTTGCTCTTCATAAATAATTACACCGTTATTATTGCAGATTCACATTCATGAAACTGATTTCAGAATCCAAACTGCACCGTAACTCTTTCCGCTTGTAAAAAATGCCTCTCTTCATGAAGCACTGTGATCTCAAGCAAATCGTCAAGGCTATATGTTATGAAATTTGCTGCAGGTGAAGTGATCTTTTCATTTTTCAAATCAAGAACAGCAAGTCTGTTAAATGTCTTAGTCAGTTCATATTGCGAATTGGCAAATTGATTCACAATATCACCGGGCAACTCACTTTGCGAAGGCTGAAACGCAGGCTGTGTCTTGAATTTCTTGGTCTCTTCCTGCCGCAAGGATTTCTTTAAAAGATTACCAAAGAATCCCGGAAGCACCGGAACATTCTTCCAGAAATTTGTAATCGGTTTACCGGATATCAGGGATTCGTATTGAGGATAATACGACTTGTTAGTAACCATGATGTGATCAATGCATTGTGCGATGCTCCATGATTCGGGAGACGGCTTCCTGTTCAGTTGCTCTGCATTGAGTTGAGAGAATCTTTGCATAACCTTTTCTGTAACGTTATTAATTCTAGCGTTAATTTCACCTACCCTTTGCTGAGACATAAAGAGATTGTTTAGATTGAATGATCTTCTGCAAAAATATCTTAAACTGATTTCATTCAAAACTCTATTGAAATTACCCTTAAACTTCTGATTTGTTTTAATTCATGCTAATAAGCATTTTGCGCTAATCAATTTAATTTCGCTGTTGCATATTAATTCACACAAGGTCAGCATTCTAAAAGGAATTTCCTGGAGGGTTGTCGGAACACTCGATACTATACTCTTGTCGTTTATCTTTACGGGACAATTCTCAACTGCCTTAAAAATTGGCGGCATTGAATTGTTCACTAAGATTTTCTTCTATTATTTACACGAGCGGGCCTGGGTTTATTTTCACATCGGGAAGAAAACGGTCAGGTTGGAAAAGGGAATTACAGTTTATGAAGACAAGCATTGGAGAAGCATTGCAAAAAGCATAAGTTGGAGATTGATTGGTACAATGGATACGATTGTGATTGCTTACTTTGTTACCGGAGAAATATCAACAGCATTTGAGATTGGGTTTACTGAAGTATTTACTAAGATGATCTTGTTCTACCTTCATGAAAGATTGTGGAATCGCATAACTCGAAAAGGAAATCATGTTCAAGAACCTCTTACTGCCTTGCCTGAAAATTGATACCTCATGTTCTGAAGAGAAAGACAATCATCAGAAGAAGTATTACAGAATTGTTTGACTTCTTCAGCAAAGCCGAGAATCTGAATAGGATAACACCACCTGAACTGGGATTCAAAATAATCACTCCGCTTCCGATTGAAATGAGGAAGGGAACCATAATAGATTACAACATCTGTCCAAAATGTTTTCCCTTGAGATTTCCGTTGTGCAGTGAAATGAAATTCACTTTTTAGGATTCTTGATGTTCTTGCCGCTTCTGTTTCCAAGACCGTCATAAGCAGCATATTTATAAAGGTCATGAAATGTCGGATAATTGAATACGGTAGAAATGACCTCATCAAGAGTCTTCTTATCCTGGACAAGTGTCATACCATAATGAATAAGTTCAGTAGCAATTCTTCCCATGATGTGAACCCCAAGAATTACTTTTGATTCATTTTCAAATACAAGTTTGAGAAATCCTTCATCCGATGAACCCTGAATCTTTCCTCTTGCAATATCACAAACACGGCTTATGCCGCAATTGTAATGAAAGCCTTTGGAAGAAGCTTCATGCTCTGTCATGCCAACCATAGAAACTTCCGGCACTGTATATATTCCGTATGGAAATAACTTTGGAACCGAGTCAAGGTCACGTGTTTCAAACATGTGTGCAATTGCCACACGACCCTGATCCATGCTTGTGCTTGCGAGTGCAGGGAACCCGATCACGTCACCGACAGCATAGATATGCGGAATATTTGTTCTATAGTTCTCATTGACGAGAATAGTTTCTCTTTCTCCAATTTCTATGTTAGCGTTGCTGCAATTTAGTCCGGAAATGTTTCCGCTCCTGCCTGCTGCATAAAGGACCATATCTGTTTCAAGAATATTGTCGTCCTTCAGAACAAGTTTGAAATTGTCTGCGAGTCTCTTGGGTTTAATGTATCGGGAAACCGAAGTGTTGAAAAGTATCTCTATCTCCTGTTTCTTCATTTGAGCAACAAGTGCGTCAGCAATTTCAGAGTCGAGAAATGGAAGTATTTTGTCACGGTTGTTTATGAGATATACCTTCACTCCCATAGCAGCATAAATGGTTGCATACTCGCAACCGATAACACCTGCACCGATAACGCACAGCGATTTCGGAAACCTCTTTATCTTAAGAATAGTGTCGGAGTCGTGAATTCTCTTTCCGTCAAACGGAATGTCTTTTGGATTCACGGGATATGATCCGGTCGCAATCAAAATATTCCTGCCTTTGATTGTCACATTATCATCACCTTTAACATTTATGTGATGCTCGTCAACAAATGAGCCGAAACCTCTGTAAACATTCACAGAATGTCTGAGCAGGTTATTTTCAACTTCGGTTTGCATATCTTCTCTTGCAACATCTCTTCTGTAAGTAAACTGCTTGTGCTTTGTATGTCGTGATCGTTTATCAGATTGTTCAAAAATGAATTTCTCATACACCCGCGAGAAGTATAGAGCAGTTTCTTTCAGTGCCTTAGAAGGAAGAGTACCTGTCTGAACTCCCGCTCCGCCTGCATAAAGTGATTTTTCTACAAGAGCTACCGTCTTTCCGAAGTATGCTGCCTTTACGGCTGCCTTCTCGCCTGCCGGGCCGGAACCAAGAACTATTAGGTCGTAAATTTTATTTTCAGTCAACTCAGAGCTATGCTTATTTAAATTGCGAAAAATATAGATTCAACATAGCAAGTTAAATGTAATTTTTCCTTAGAGCTGAGAGCGTAAACTTACATCAGTCATTTCGTTCAATTCAGCTATCTTCCGTCGCTCAGCTTTGAATGAAGGTTATGTCGGGAGAAAACACGTCCATAGTTCTTTAGTTGACTCAACATCTTACTCAAACAATTACTGAGCTGCGTTCACATATTTGTAACCGCTCATATAAATATGTCCGGGAGAAGATTCGAATATATCCTGGAAAAGATATTTGCCTTTCAAGTCTATTGTCTGCCATGAATTTCCAATATCAGTTGATCGAAGTATCTTTCCTTCATAAGTTGAAGCTATAACGGCATTAGCTACAAATTCAAGTGCAGTGATTGGCAGCTCTGTACCAGTACTCATAGCTTTCCATGTATATCCGCCATCAAGTGTTCTGATTAAAATGCTGCTATAATGTTCTGCACTGGTTCTGAAGTCAGCTGACATTATTGATGTGACATAACTTCGCGAAGCCATAATTCCCGCCCGTTTATGATTGCCGACCAGTTCCGGTGGTATTAGAACGGGATTGCTGTACCAGTTTACTCCACCGTCAGAAGATTTGAAAATACTGTCAATTGTGCTGTTTGAACTTTCAGTATAAATTTCAAAAAAGCCATCCACAGTGTACTCAACCTGATTGAAACCCCTGCCGTTCTGATCAGGGGCACCGGATGGAATGCTCCATGATCTTCCGCCGTCTGAGCTTCTAAGAATGTTTCCAGCGCCAACAATAATGCCGGTGCCTGAAGAAGTGTTGAATGCTAAATCCAATAAATTATCGATTGTTCCCGAAGTAATCAAACTTAGGTCTGTGCAATCATTAGAAGTGAATTTAATTAAACCGTTACTACCTATTATGATGCCGGAATTTTGTTCACCTGTAGGAGACATCGCATAAATATCATGTATCTCACGGACAATGCTCCAGTTATCTCCGAAGTTCGTAGATCTCAAG
This sequence comes from uncultured Ignavibacteria bacterium, assembly GCA_937924675.1. Taxonomy (GTDB): domain Bacteria; phylum Bacteroidota; class Ignavibacteria; order Tepidaquicellales; family Tepidaquicellaceae; genus JADJAH01. Next base: position 19,169 of record CALEVL010000142.1, read on the forward strand.
ATTTCCTCAAGGCCGTTTGCGTCACTTACTGTGGTTAGCAATGAACTTCCATTATTAAAGCTCGACATATTACCTGTTGAAACTTTACCGGGGACTTCTATCAGCTCCCATGTTTCTCCATTATTTCCGGAAAAGGCAATTACTGCCTGATCCATATTGGCATTATTAAGCGGGCTCTGCGGATCAGGACATCCGCCGGAACATAAGGAGAGTACTAATGGTGAAAGAAGAAATAGTTTCATCAATCTTACAAAGGGCTTTTTGATTTTCATTTTGTTTTCCTTTCTCTGGTTTGAGTTTTAGTGTTCTGCATTTTGATTGCACGATTACGGCTTGTAATATCTGATTTCAGAAAGCGGTTTGCCTTGTCTATAACAATTTCACATTCATTAAGAATGCGGGAGACAGTCAGTTCATTTCTCTCAAATTGTTCCTGGGCAATTAATAATTCAAGCTGAAGGTACTTCAGTCTGAATTTTTTATCGAATATGTCTGATCTTTTAAGACCGGCACCTTTAGACTTAAGAAAGTCATATCTCATATTTGAGCGCAATAATTCCAGGTATGACTTGTTCAACTGTCGCGAAAGATTTGACAGTTTTGACTTATGCTGAGAATTAGAATTACGTAAGCACTCAAACTTTTGATTAATTAGGTTGATAGAGTTTGTGAATCTCTTTATTTTTCTTTCCATACTCATGTGAGTGAAATTGGTTGAACAAAACTAAGGAGTTCTTCAAATTTTGGCAAACAAAAATCCGGAAAAATTTAGGTTGCGGAAACACTCTCAGACAAACTTTGTTGTTACAGGATATATGAAGTTAAACTGCTGCGCAGCATTTTCCTCATTTGAAACTCTGTCAGGGAAATCATCTTCAAACCGTAAACCTGAATCCTGTTGAAATCAGACGATAAACTTCACTCTTTGATAAAGTCGCTTACACCTCCCGAAAAAGGTTACTTCAAGAAGTTATCAGCATCGAAGCAAGTATTTAACAAAGGTGAGAATTATGTAAGATTGTTTGAAGCCATCGAGAGGATGAAGGAATACGATGAATCCAAATTGAAGTCGGAATTCAGAAAGGAAAAGTTCATTATTCAACTCGGTGTTGCAAAAAAATATCTTTATCATCAGATTTTGGCATCTCTGGCATCTTATCATTCCGAAACAAGCGAGAGGCTGGCATTGAACAATTTGTTCGACGAGTTCTATGTATTGTTCGAAAGGGGACTGCATGATCAGGCACTTTCGGTGCTTCGTACTATTAAATCTAATATTGAAGATAATGGCTTGTCAAGATACAGATTGGCTGAAGTACTTCACTATGAAAAATTTGTCAAGCCAAATGATTCTCAGGAGATAATCTCAGAGAAGCTGAAATCTGTCAATGAACAAGAGAATAAGCTTTATGAAGAATTGAAGAACATTTCAGATTATCACTACCTGGGTCATTGTTTCAGCACTCTCAAAAACAAGACAACTGTAATAAGAACTGCCGGTCAACTAGCTGAATTGAGAGAATTCATGTCGCATCCTTTGCTTTCACAAGTTGGTAATGCTGAAAGTGATACTGCCCGCCTTTATTTCTATATGTTAAATTCAATGTATTGTTTGAGAGTTGTTGAGTTTGACAAGAGTTTCGAGATGTCAAGTATGATGGTTAAGACTTTTGAAGAAATGCAGAAGGGAAAGAAATCCAACTTAGAGAAATTGTCAAACATTTATCATGAGTTTTTGTTTATATGCAGTTGCACGGGAAGGCATAAGGAGCTTAAAGAAGAAGTAAAGAAGTATCGAGCGCTCTTGTCTGGAGAGTCAAAACACAAAAGCAAAGTTGTTGTGAATAATCTTTATGATTCTTACATCTTTGAGTTAAAGGCAAACATCTATCTTGGCAAGCCGGAACTTAATTTTGAAGTTGTCAAAAAATTGGAGGATGAACTTGGCAAGCATAAAAGCCTGATTATCATGACGCACACTTTAGAAAAGCACTACTATGTTGCCATGACACATGTCATATTTGGAAATTACAATGAAGCACTGGAATGCACAAATCAAATCCTGACAATACCGGAAGTAAAAAACCAATATGTTGATTTCTTCATAAAGATCAGCATTCTCAATCTGATAATTCATTTTGAACTCGGTAATATTGAGCTTGTAATTTCTCTGATCAGATCAATCTACTATTTCATGGGTAAGCAGGAATATCCATTGGGAATCGAAAGAGAAATTATCGCCTTTTTCAGAAAGCTCAGCGGAGTAAACAACAACAAGCAGCTAACAGAACTTTTCAGGGAATTGAGTTGCAGAATAAGAGTACTTGCAAAAGATCCTTTTGAAAGATATGCCTATGATGATCTTGACTTGATTATGAAATATCTGGAGTCTAAAGTTGATGGCCGACTGCTTGAAGAAATAATGAGAAGAGAATTTTTGAAATCATTCAAGAGATAGATCAATCTGCAAAATTAGTATGTCTCTATCTTATCAAGTTGCAAATTACTTCAAAGTGAGCCATGCATTACAAGAAATGTAAAAGATCTGGACCTGCCCGTTGCAGTTGTATTTGTTTCATTGCTGAAGGCGGACATGATTTTCCCATAAGTGAATCATCTATTCCGTAGATCCCCTGCTGCAGAGACTCGAGTCTGAGAGTTTTATAGTTGTATGTTCTCATTAAGTTGTTTAGTTTGCGCACAAAGCATATAAAAAGACAAGAACGCTGAAAATACATTTTCTAATATTAATTTCGATCCTCCTGTTGACTGCATCAGCATATTCTCAGGATGAAGAAGATCCGGAAGAGCCGGAGCAACAGCAATATCAGGAACCGCAACAGGAACCTGTTCAGGAACAACAACAATACGAAGAACAGCAACAACAATACGAAGAACAACAACATCAACAATACAAAAACGATCCCGGCCCCAACAATATACAGCAACCGGAACCTGAAGTACAAAATCCAAACATTCCTGACCCAAACTATTTACAGCAACAGCAACCTGAAGTGCAACATCAGAACAACCCTGACCCTGATCATCTTCTTCCACCGGAGACAGAGTCGCAACATGAAAATGATCCAAGCCCGGGTAATCTGCTAAATACTGATGAAGAACAGCAAAGCTCCGATCCGTATGAAACACAGGAATTAGGAAACGAGAATGAGCAAAATGCCACGATACAATATGAAGAATACATTGGTGAAGATGTCACGACTTGGGAGACTCAACAAATAGAAGAAGTAATACCTCCTGAAGAACTGAAAGAACTAATTACGCCCGACGAAGAAAAACTTTCTGAGGCAATAGATGACCTCTCACAGAAGCAGCTTCAGATATTAGAAGAACTTCCTGTTGAGAAGCTAGTAGAGATTTTAAAGATTCCGGAATCTGAAGCATTAGAATTGCAGAAAGAGATCTCAGCAAATACGCCGGCAATAAAGCAATTATATCAGTTTACTGAAGAAATATCGAACGAACAGATTCTCGAATTGTATAAACTTCAGGATGAACAACTGCCGGTAGCAATTTCTAAAATGCCTGAAGAACAAGTCAGGGAATTCGCAGAGCTTCCCGCAGATAAATTAGCTGTGATACTAAAAGTTCCGATTGCTAAAGCAAAGGACATACAAAGAGAGATATTGTCTAATGCTGTTATTCCCTATGACAAGTCACCGCTAACGGCTCCGGAAACAATAGCTTCGATCCCCGGAGTGACTGAAACTGTTGATGGACTGAACTACATTCTCACGGCAGGACTTGATATGACACCATTACAGAGAAAGAGGGCTCAGAAGGTAGTCATAATAGTGATCCTTTGCACGCTGCTTCCATATCTATTCACAAGAAAACATCACTCAAACAGTTAATGAAAGGAGAACAAAATTGCAGAAATTCTTAAAAGATGTATTCAATAACCTTTGGGTCTTTGTCGGTTTATTCATAGCATGGCTTGTTATGGAAGGCAGTGCACGTACTGTTGTAGGCTACATTTATATTGGTGCCGTAGTTGTCTGGTTCGCTACGTATAAAATCAGAAACCATGAAGACAAAGAGCCGTTGAAGTAGCTATTCTGAATTTGTTTCACTAATCTTTTGCACGATTGATTTAATATGCTCTTCACTTATGCAGGGAAGTTAACAAACATACCCGAAGAAAATTTACAGTCGAAAAGATATCTGCCTATTTGCATGATTTGATCGAACATTGATCAAAGATTCCTCGCTTTTTTTTTGCTACCGGTTTTTTTCATTTAAAATCAATAAGCTTCGCCTAGTTCTGCCCGCGGCGGAGTCTCCTTGCTCTTTGTGTTTCCGCCGCACACTACAGGCAATTGACGGGTGTTCAAATCTAACATTCTTATTGCGTCAGAGTCCCGGAAAAGCGCGGAGACTCTGACGCGGGCCAATATTATTCCGGCAAGCGAGATCACTATTGGCGGAGTCCGAAAGGTTTGCACTAACTTGCAAAATTATTTTGCAGAAGTGCAAACTTTCCGGAACTCTAACAACGGATCATTCTCTTCAGTCACAGTTCCTGAGCAAATGAATGTCTTCCAAAGCAGCATTAGCCGAAGATTCAGCAATCTTATTCTTCAGCATATCTCTATACAGGAATCGTGTATGACTGCATGATTCGTCAAACAAATGTCCGGTATTGTTTCCGTATAGCTCAAAGTTTTTTTTTATTTCCTCCTTCGGCATGCTTCTGTTGTCACTTAGATAGTCCGACATTTTCAGTAGCAGAGCCTCCTGCTCACTAAGTGTGTTAACGGCAAGCTCAAGCGCTGACTTCATCCACTGCTCGGCTAGTCTTCCGAGTGAGTTCTTTTCATCATAAACATATTCACGTGTCTCAACATTATCCGCGTGATAGCAGACAGGAAATTCTCCCATGCCGCACTGTTTCAGCATCTCCATCGCAAAGTTCGTTGCTTTCTCAATATCATCCTCGGCGCCTGTGGTGACATTCTCTTCACCGAATACGATCTTCTCTGCTGCATACCCGCCCATGAACAATGCAAGCCGCTTGAGTATTTCCTTCCTCGATACAAAGTTCCATCTGAGCTTTGCATAAACTAAACCGCTGCTTCCCGAACCTGCAGATGTGGAAAGAATATACTCCGGAAACATATTCATCAGTATTGCGGAGATGATTGCATGTCCTGATTCATGAACTGCAGTGATCGCCTGTACATCATCCTTGCGGTTACATCTCAGCTTTTCAAGACTCAGCTCTTGGCGTAATTCAAGCTTATGAAGAATGTCTTCCTGCTGAATGTATTCAACTCTAACTGATTCTTCGGAATAAGTCAGATGCAATCTCGTAGCATCAATCTTTTTGAGTATCATCTCAGTAACTGCAGCTCCGAGTTTTGAACTCACTATCCTGCTTATCGTAGTATATACCGGTCTTGTGCCTTGAGTAGGATAGACACCCTCTTTGAAGATGAGATCAATTATCGAACTGTCAAAACTGAGCTCTATGCCATTTCTTCCGAGAAACTTAGCGGAGATCTTGTCAAGCTCAAGTTTAATTATCTTCATGAATGTATCCTTTGAGAAGGCAGGATAAATAATGTGTATGTTCCCGAGTCTTGCAATTTGTTCATTTCGGAAGCGTCGCTGCAATGCTTTCTTGATCGAGGGCACCGTGATTGTGAGAGACTGTGCATGAAACTCATCGGCATCCATATCCGGATTGAAATTGTGACTCATCGTATAAGCCTCATCAAGATTGCCGAGGATGAATATGAAGGACCTTGAGCAATCAATTATTTTCGGGTGCTTTGATTCTTCATATATGCCGGTTAGAAACTCAACTGTTTCATTACCGTTCAATGAAAATAAATACTCGCTGACTTCGTACATATTTTGAAACTTGTTTTTCGCTACTCTGTAGATCGTGTCATGATGATACATAGGAATGAATGAGATTTCCTTAGGCACTTTGCTGTACAAGTGGACACCATCAGAGCCGTCCGGAATGTCAAATTCTTCCAAATCATAGTGGCCAATGTTTTTCAGATAATATTCCTTGTTTTCGGTCACTTTGCCATTGCTGACTGTCACTCCTCTTTTGAGCATGTGCCTGAGATTTACGATCATTTCATAGAATCTGTCCGGATTGAAGCCGCAACTTTTGGAGTTAAACTTTCCGGAGTCTAGGATCTGCCAGATGACGCGTGAAGTAGTGCTCATTTCGCTGAAGTCAGTATTAATGGTTCGGGCATGCTGAAACTCATCAAGCGCAAGTATAGCAGGAGTGCCGTTTGCATTCTCATAGATCTCCTCTATCTTATCCTTCACTGTATTGTATTTCGAACCATTCTCGCCGAGGTCAAAATGATAGAACTTATCCGTGAAATTCAAAACTTCGGCAAGTCGACTGACAAGGGATGACTTTCCAACTCCGGTAAGTCCCCAGAGATTTACGACTACAGGTTTCTCCTGCAGGTCAGGAAACATATACCATGACCCGATCGAGTCGATAACTTCATCAATGACACGGTCAATACCGATGAATTCTGTTTTCAGTATAACTCTTGCGGAATTAAGAACCTCTTGTTTAGCAAGAAGCTCATCATGCTTCGTGTGGAATGACATAAACAAATTTCTCCTTTCGTTTTAGATTAGCGTTCTACTTATATATACGTTTGCCAAAATATATCACAAAAATGTTTCAAAAATATTTCATCGCACTTTGCACTACATCCGAAACAAAAGTGTATTTGATTCTAAAAAAATCATGGCAAAGCAAGATGCTTCAGCCAAAAATAATGCTTTGAATCAATTTAATGGAAATGAAATTTCGCGGTTTGTGAAACGGGAATTAAGAAATGATTTGATGAGGTGAGAAGATAAATTTTTGTGACGCCGGGACTTCCGTCCCGACACAAACCGTATGAATGCGTCATGACGCCTGCCTGCTGCAGGCAGGAAAGTCCTGACGCCGCAAGGAAAATTAAAACCAGCTTTCCTCCTCCTTGGAGTGGTCAGGGGGTGGGTCGGAGTACACGATAAGAATATTGAAACGGATTTTTTTCCTCGATGAAATTTATCTCAGGCAGAAGCTTCATTGCCATTAAGATAACCCTACAACCCCCTTTCCCGCTCGTTCACAAACTCCGTTTTGAAGGCATTGCAAATGAAACTCTGTTTCATGCCCTCTAAAGTATCACTACTTTTCTCCCGCGGCGGATTCTCCATGCTCCTTGGGACTTCGCCGCAACAACAGACCAAACACTGCCGCTCAAATGCAATACCCTCTGCCTTCCTCAACTTTTCTTCTTTTCCTAAGTTCTTCAAACCAGTTTCACATATAGCGATAAAACTTTTTGAACGGTATGTACTATTTTTCTAATTTCCCGCTGAAGTCATAAAGAAAGAACCGAACTGCCTGGTCCAAATTGCGGCAAATGTAAGTTGTGAGAGGGTTTGAGACCATTCTCTGTATCAAGAAGCTTGTTTGTTCTTAAAAAAAGAAATGTTGCGGATGGTCGCTGACAGGTTGCGGAGCTTCGCAGCAGATAAGCGGATTTTCAAGATTCCTGCGAACCGGCGCAGACGATCAGCGAACTGGCGCGGATGACCAGCGAAACGGCGCGGATGACCAGTGAAACGGCGCGGATAACTGGCGAAGAGACGCCGGATGTTGAAGAAGTGTAGCGGGAAAACAGCGAATTGGCGCATGATTTTAGCGAAAATGCGCGGACTTTCAGCTAATGAATGCGGCTTAATGGAGATTTGAATATGTTCTGCTGAATGATGACTGTTGTGATGTCGGGACTTCCGTTCCGATACAAACAGTTTAACTGCATTAAGAAGGAAGTACTGACACCATAAGGAATTTACTGACACGCTCTCTGAAGCAAAAATCAAAAAGCCCTTAAGTCTTATAAACTTAAGGGCTTTACTTATGAGCTGGCAGAGGGATTTGAACCCCCGACCTGCTGATTACAAATCAGCTGCTCTACCAGCTGAGCTATGCCAGCAAATTAATGAGTGCAAATATAACCTCAATATTTTTCTGTTTCAATTCAATCTTACTTTTTCTTCCGGACTTTTTTCGTTCCGCTGTCTCCGGTTACCTTCAATACCTGACCTACAAGCAATTTGTCACTCTTCAGCCCGTTCCATTTTTGAAGATTTGAAACCGATACTCCGTACTTCGAAGCTACAATAGCTAATGTCTCTCCCTTCTTTACGGTATGAACCTTTGCGTTTGATGCAGAACTCTTTGTCTTAACGACTGCATCACCGCTTAACATTAGCTTCTGTCCCGGGACAATTACATCCGATTCAAGATTGTTAATGCTCTTAAGTTCGCTTATGCTCATTCCATACTTAGCGGCTATCATTGTAAGATTCTCACCTTCTGAAACCTGATGCATTGCAGGCATCTCTTTAACCTTAAGCTTCTGCCCGATCAGAATCTTGTCATCTGTCAGTCCGTTCCATGATTTGAGATTATCCACAGTTACATTATGCGAACTTGCGATAATGGACAGATTGTCTCCCTGCTGAACTGTGTATGTGCTGAATGATGACTCATCTTCAGTAACAGTTACACTCTCTGTCACTTGTTCCGATTCATAACTACTCTCGCTTTCAGTTTCAGTGTAAGTAGAAGTCTCTTCTGTCTGAACTTGCTCTATGGAAGTTGTTTCTTCCGGCTGTGAAACTGTCTCTTCAGTTGTTACGCTGCTCACAGAATTATTCTTAACAGGTTCTGTAGATTGTTCTGTAATAGTTGTGCTTTCCGAAGTAGTAACGGTTTCTTCTGCTTCAGTTCCGGAATTGTTGTATGCTATAAACTCTGCCGGCGGCTCGGGCTGATATTCTGTTACCTCCTGAGTTGAGTTGCTTTCCGGCTCTTCAACATCAACAGGCTTGCTTGAAATTACTTCGTCACTTTCTGAATTGTTCTCGGCAATATCAGTACTCTTCGAAATCTTATCGCCATACAATTTGTCATATCTTGATTGAGATAAGTAGATATCAAGCTTCTGATTTGTATTTATGACATCCCCGTAAGAAAGATTATTCCAAAGTCTTATATCCACAGGCCTGACTTCGTAAAAACTCGAAAGCCATGTCAAACCCTGATCCGGCAAAAGATCATGCACAACCTTCTTCCTGTCTTTGGTTGTACCAATCGCTCTTTTGTCTTCAACAAGATAACCCCTTACTTTATACTCAATACCCGTAACTCCACCGTAAGTTGTAATTTCACTTCCCGCAAACACCGGCTCTGATCCGCCTTTTGTGATATCGCCTGAAGCATTGAAGTTTGCGGCAAATTTATTAAAAGTGTTATGCGGAATTCTCAACTGATATCCGACATCATACATTGGCACTTCATCATTCTTTAGTTCAGGATTCAGATCCCTGATCGTCTCAATATCCGTTTCGCAAAACTCGGCAACTTTCTGAAGACTCATAGATGCCGTTACATCCACTCTGTCAAATGAGATTGGCTCTCCCATTTCCACATCATTGAATCCGTATGCCGCAGGATCACGAAGAACAAATGACAATGCTATGATTGAGGGAACATAATTTTTTGTTTCACCGGGAAGATAACCGCGCAATGCCCAGAAGTCTTTTGAGCCGCTTCGGCTTATAGCTTTGCGAATTCTGCCGGGACCTGCATTGTATGCCGCAAATGCCAGATACCAGTCATCAAAAGATTTGTAAAGATCCTTCAAATGTCTTGCTGCCGCATCAGTTGCTTTCTCAAAGTCTCTTCTGTCATCTCTGTATTCATCCTGATAAAGCTCGTACGCTGCGCCTGTTGCAGGCATGAACTGCCACAGTCCGACAGCTCCTGCTCTTGAAACGATTGTAGGCGCTAATCCTGATTCCTGAACGGAAAGATAAATCAACTCTTCCGGCGCACCATTGGCCTTAAGTATAGAGCGCATCAGAGGAAAATATTTCCCGCCTCTATAGATACATTTATCTATGAAACTTCTTCCGCGCTCAGTATTTGAGAAGAACTCAATGTACTCATCAACAACAGAATTTCTCTCCAGCGGTACATCAACGCCTTCCGGCATTGGCTCTATTTCACTTTGCGCATGCTCTATCTTCTCATAGGAAATTGGAAGCTTGCCGGCAAAGTCAAATACTATGCTTGAATTATCAATCTCGGATTGTGTTGTCAGGAAGTCCTGCACAATACTGATTGCAAGCTCTTCATAGTCTTTCTTCCAGTTGTAATAAAGCGGATCACTGATGGTTCCTGCATTTACAGTTCGAAGCTTCTTCAAGGCTGCTTCAAATTTAGCAACGGCTTCCTTATCTTGTCCTGCTTCATTATGTGCAAGCGCTTTCTTATACAATCCGAATGACTCCTGAAAGACAGAATATGTCAGTATGGAATCTGTTTCTCTCCTTGTAAGCTCCGGCTCATCTTCTGAACCCGAACAACCGCTAAACATCTGAGAGAAACAAAGCCCCGTAATCAGAAGCATTGCATAAAGAATGCTCTTTAACGATTTTTTGTTTGAATTATGGTTTCGCATCTTTGTCCTTTTAGTTTCTTAAAAATAAATACTTTAGATGCATTTATGTGAAGTTTGTTATGAACGATTACAAGATAGAAAAAATATGTTCATGTTTAAATGATTTTTTGATTCTGAATGTAAGGAAAGTTGCCATTGCTTTCCAAAACTTTTTTGCATTTCGAAAATTCTTTCAAAATCAAGCTGTAAAGATAGAATATATTCGGTTCGGAAAGTCAACCCGCCCGCCTGTCGAATTACTACTCACTTGAAGCGAATTACGGCGGACAGGCCTCAGCCAAATTGCCGTTAAGAAATTGCGAGGGACGGCGTGAGCCTGCCCGAAGAATACTGAACTTCAACACTTTACGCAGGCGGGCGAGAATTTCCTGTTTGACGAACCCAAACGTGTCAACGTTTGGGTGAGGAGTTGAAATTCTCGTAGCCGTACCGAGCAATTTTAGGCCTGTCTGCCGTTTGTTTTCGAGTAAATATTTAAGCATTAATAGCCAGGCAGGCAATTAGGCTGCAGCGGGCGACTTTTCTTTGCTAAGCTTTCTTTTGGTCGTTCAAAAGAAAGCGGAAAAACTTTAGACATCGTAATTTATTAAATCCTACTCACCAAAAAATTCAAACGTTTTGGACAGAGTTGGAGATGGGAATGAGAAATTATTAGTATTAACCCTCTCCATCTCCACCTGATGAAGGGGAACAAGGAGTGAGGTCAACAAGTCTGACTTACTCCACTATTTCTTAAATATCTGAAGGTCCCTGAACTTGAAGTATCCAAATCCTCCTGTTGCAGAAACTTTTATAGTATAAAAGAAGAATTCTCTTACTTTGGGTGATGGCACCGTTACGGTTAATGACTGCTCGGTGGAGTTTAATAAGAGACCGCTTGATGAATACAAATTCGCAACCGTTGAATCTGTGTTGAATGAGATTGTCATTGGTACAGATGAATTGTTCGAGTTACCCGTGTAGAAAAAAGTTATCTCGGCGCTGTCACGGTCTGTGAAATCAAGCTGCGCTGAATTAACACTCTGGCTTTTGGTTGCAACACCGAATGCCGTTCCGACTGAATCACCGGAAACCTGAGCCACCAATACTTTGCCGGTGTTTGATGAAGCCGGATCATCTTCTCCGCATGAACTGTAAAGAAGAGTGAGCGTTGAAATGCAAATGATTGTGCTCAGCAATATTGCCAATCTCTTTTTACCCAATTTTCAGAAGTTATGTTTATAGATGAAAACTAACCGGAGTATTTTAACCAGCACTGCAATCTGAAGCAATTCATTTCAAAAGAATTATCTTGCGGACAACAGTCCTGTCTCCTGATTGAAGTCTTATAAAATAAGCTCCTCCGGGAATATTTGACGGCGCCCACTCAAGTTCATGCCTGCCGGCTGCAACTTTCCCGTTCAGTAATTCAGCAATGACTTTTCCGTTCATATCTATGACAGATAATCTGATTGAACTTTCACCGGGTAAATTGAATGCAATGGCAGTAGAAGGATTGAAAGGATTCGGATAGTTCTGTTCCAACGTCATTTCTTCAGGTACATTGGTAAGACCATTGCCGGCAAATGTCAATCCTCCGTTTGTGGTCTTAAGTACTTTGCCTGACCAGGTTCCGACATAACCTGTTTGTTCTGATGTAAAATGTATCTCGTATAGATTTTCAGTAAGCGGGGTATTTTGAATTCCCCAGTTTGCTCCTGCATCAGTTGTCTTTATTACCTTTCCGTCGGAAGTGCAGCCATATCCAGTTTGAGCGTTAACGAATGACAATCCCCAGACCGCAGTCCCGCTGTTCATATAAACCTCAGTCCAGTTTGCGCCGCCGTCAGTGGTCTTCGCAATCCTACCGGCATTTGTTCCGTACATGCCTGTATTTGCATCGGAGAAGTACATGCAAGTTGCAGTTTCGAATGAAACAAAAATTCCAGTCAGTATAGTCCAGTTAGATCCTCCGTCAATGGTTTTGATAATTGCATTCGATCCTCCGATGTATCCGGTATTCTCATCAAGAAAGTATATTCCGTCAAGCTGGCTTATGACGCCTGAGCTCAGGACAGTCCAGTTGTCACCTTTGTTTGTTGTTTTGATGATCTTTCCGGAACTGCCTGCAGCAAAACCGGTACTGGAATTCACAAACCATAATCCCCAGTATTGAATGAGCGTATCGGAATTAATGGTTGTCCAGTTTTGTCCGCCGTTGAATGTTCGCAAGATCTTTCCGTAATTTCCGCTGATGAATACCGTGTCAGGATGTACCATGGAGATTGCCATAAATCTCTGAGATGTGTATGATGAATTCTGCGCGGTATAATTTGATCCGCCGTTGGTTGTCTTGTAAATGTTAAACGTTGATCCGTTGAATAGTGATGAAGTGTGATATCCGGTATTGTCATCATAAAACCGGAGACTTGAAATCGTCTGTGCAGGTGAAGAGGAATATTGAATTACCCATTGCCCCTTAGCATCAATAAAGCAAATGCCTGTCAGCAGCAATATTAACAATAGAGTTTTCATGGTCTTCACATTTTATTTGAATAAAACTAATGAATTATGCCGGCTATTGTAATTCAATTTACTAAGTATCTGCTTATGAATTCTTTTGCACTTAATTTCGAAGCAAAGAAGCAGGTGTGATTATTAACCGCTAAGTTCGCAAAGAAGACGGAGTGTTCGCAGAGGATTAACCGTCAATTCAGATCAGGTTGCATCTTACACTCTGCGACCTTTGCGAAAACTTTGTGCTCTTTGCGGTTTTGCTTTTCATTTCTAAGAAAAGAAAAAAGTGCGATTGTTTACAGCTAAGTTTACAGAGAAGACGCAAACCACACGGAGGTTTCTATGGAAGATAAAGATCAATCTGCTTCTCACACTTTGCGGTGATTCCTCTGTACCAGTTACGATCAGCTCTTCAAAAAATTGGATTACTCTTTAAGAACCTTTGTTAACTTAAATAATGGTATTTTTGCAGAGTTGATATTGAATTAATCCAAATACTTGGAAAAGAATTATAGTCTCACTGTACCAAAGATCGGCGACAGGGAAAGAATTGACAAATACATTGCGCGCTTCATTGAAAATGCATCTCGTACGAAAGTTCAGAAAGCAATTGACCTTGGCTACGTTTCGGTAAATGGTGAGTTGGTTAAGTCAAATTATCTTGTCAAGCCTGAAGATGAGATTGAGATAGAGCTTGATGTCCCGGAGAAGCAGGATGTGCTTCCCGAGAATATTCCTCTGAACATAAGTTATGAAGATGAATACCTGCTGGTGATCAACAAGCCGCCGGGAATGGTCGTGCATCCGGCATATAAGAATTACAGCGGAACCCTTGTCAACGCAATACTTTATTATTCAAAAACCCATGACGGTTTGCTTTCCAATCTTAACGGATTTGAAAGAGCAGGAATTGTACACCGGCTCGATAAGGATACTTCCGGACTCATAGTAGTTGCAAAAGATGAATTGACACACCGAAAACTCTCCGAGCAATTCTTCCATCACACAATAGAAAGAGAATACAATGCGATTGTGTGGGGAAAGTTCAAGAGCAAGAAGGGGACTATAACAACCTTTCTCGGTCGTGACAAGCGCGACAGAAAAAAAGTTGCGGTTCTTAAAGATGATGACACAACAGGCAAAAGAGCTGTTACCCATTATGAAGTCATCGCGGAATATGATTTCCTTTCTCTTGTGAAACTTAATCTCGAAACAGGAAGGACACATCAGATAAGAGTTCACTTGTCACACAAGGGACATCCTGTCTTTGGCGATGAGACTTACGGTGGAAGAGAGCCGCATTCGGTTAATCTTACAGCAAGCATCAAAGCAAGGATCGCAAACCTGCTGGAAATAATTCCCAGGCAGGCATTGCATGCGCGTCTTTTGGGATTCATTCATCCCCGAACCGGTGAACATCTGAAGTTCGAATCCGAACTTCCCGCCGATATGAAATCTGTGCTGGAGAAAATCACTGCGGACAATAAGTAAAAAGAGATTTTCCACTCTGTGCCAAACTACCCTGACTGTCCGAAAACGTTTATGCTCGTACTCAAACTCCTGTTTGGGTTCGCACTTGTTGAGGAAGCACTGCTTCGATTCTTACATGCAATGAGTTCTATTCCAGGTCTTCAATTTCCAGTACTCCTTTTTTACACCAATAGTATGTGAAGCGGCAGAACTGCATCCCCAATACAGAAGCTAATAGACAAGTCCAAGCTTGAATTTTTTGCGTCAGGATGGAAGTCCACAGACACCACAAATAGGATATGGAAACAGAGTTTCATTTGCAAGAGCGCTCCAAACGGGAGTTTGGGAGCGAGCGGGGAATCTGTGTTTTCGGACAGTCTGCCCGATTGGGAAAGCACATTTGCAATTAACTTTTATTTCTCATCTTCCTTGCCATCATCCTTCTCCTTTGAGTCAGTTTCTGAATTTCCCTTCAAGCTCTTATTCTGCGAGGGAGCAGATGACTCCCAGGGGAGTTTGTCCTGCCTTATCTCAGGATGATGTATCTTCCCGCCAAGATTTGCAGTGTAAGCCATCATGCCGTTAACCATAAGCAGCAGGGCTAACATGAATATTGCAAACTTGTTCGGAAGTTCTTTCGGCTTTTTGTAAAGGAACATCGACAGTATAGCAATTGCGCCGGCTATGTTCATTGCTATGAAACTGTAGAGTGCAAAATCCTCATGAGATTCTATAAATGATTCATCAACATCTTCATATGTGCCCTCTATCATCTCTTCAGCATTAGTGCCTGATACATAAACGGGGATTGTTACCAGTGAAGTCAGAATCAGAACAAGCATTGCTGTCTTCTTTACATCATCGCTTTTCTTCATAATGCCAATTGCAAGAACGAACAAGGTGATCAACGTGCCTATAACAGGAAAATGATTAATTACCAGGTGCAGGTGGGCTGAGTTCATAATTGCTCTCGCTCCTTTCGGTTATTCAGAATTAGGAAATAGATAACTGTTGGTTTTAATTTCATGATACAAAAATAGCGGAGTCAGTAACACATTGAAATGCAAAATATTCTCTGCCGTAGGTTTCTGAAACACTGTTTGAGATTGTCACTCCTGCGGCGTCATTGCCGAGCAGGAGTCTCCCACAGGTGAATCCACTTTTCGTAGATCCATTCATTTCCCGAGGGGACGGCTTTGCCGCGCAGGGATTACAAATGGGGTTCGGACAGCATTGAATCGGCAAGACAATTTGAAACTTGAAGACATTTTTTATTCATATTCATTTTAACTAATTTTGCAAAACATTTTAAAAGCGTTTCTAAAATAGAGGAGAGCTATCGCAAACAAGAAGATATTATTTTCTTTTGTCGGGCTGAATGACTCCAACAGGGAGAAAGACGGAGCAATTCTTACAGTAGCAGTCAAGAGAAAGTTTAAGGAAATACACTTATTATGGAGTAATAGTAAGTTCCATGACTTTGAAGAAATAGGAAAGTACATCCAGTTCCAACTTAATGAGAGACGTCTCTGTGAAAGAACCCAGCTGTATGATCTCAAGATCAAAGATCCGACAGATCATAATGAGATCTATCCAAAGATCCTGAAATATCTAGAGAAGGTTCAGAAAGCGGATTTTGAATATACCGCTGCCATTTCTTCCGGCACACCGTCTATGCAGGCATGTTGGATTCTCATTGCTGAGTCAGGCGCATTTCCGTTAAAGCTTGTAAGGAGTGATGATCCGAAATGGGGAGTACCGGTTGTCCGCAAAGTCAAACTCAGCGCTGCTTTGCCAAGGATCGAGAAGATAAAGAAAGAGAATACCGAGCTGAAGAAGTCAGCACTTGACGTTGTAACAATTGACAAGAAGAAACCGGAAATCAGGATCGGAGACAAAGTAATTGATCTTACTCCAATAGAATTTGTTTATTACAGATTCTTTGCCGAAAGGGCAAAGAGAGGTGATGAGCACTTGAGGTTTGGAGTTTATGAAGTACCGGATGAATTCTTTAATAAAGTATTACAGTTCCATCGCGAGTCATATCCGGATGCCGACGGTGCCCGAATGAAACTTGAGCGCGCTAAGAAAATTGCCTGCAGTACATTCAGGGCAAATGTGACACGACTAAACAGCAAACTAAAGAAGGCAGTTGGCCACAATGTGTTCTCAAAATACTATATGATTGAGAGCGAAGGACAAAGGCTGGCTATGAGATACAGTATCAATCTTCCTCAGGAATCAATAAAGATAAAGTAAGATGCCGGAGAACATCCCGCAAATTAGAGCATACAACAAATTTCTAGAATTCAGAAATCATTATTTGCTTCTGATGAAGCGGAAGTATGGACTTCGCGATGAAGATTCAGAGGACATATTTCAGGATGCCCTTCTAATTGGCATAAGAAAATTCAATTCAGACAGAGGTGAATTTGAGAACTTTTTTTATACTATTTATGAAAACAAGATTAAGAATTTTCTGGGTAGAGAAAATCTAAAGAAGGTTTTGCTTTCTTTAGACGAGTATGATCATGCTGACGAATTGAAAGCGGACATTGAAGCTGAAAGAAGTTTTCTTCTATACTTCAATTCAATGGAACACTTTTCCAATTCACTTAAGAGGCGTCTTGGCGAAGAAGAAAAACAGTTCTATGAAGAGCTTAAAAATGTCATTATGGAAAATTCCAATGGGTTCATTTCAACAACCGCCAGAAATCTTGGTATGGAGCCATCCAAAGGCTGGGATGTTTGGAGAAAGATTCAAAGAAAGATCAAGAGTCTTCTGGAAGAAAAGAAGGCAGAGCTTCATAAGAAAGTCTTAAGACTGGAAGTTGATTCGCATATTTCATTCTTAGAGTTTCCTGATTTCAGAAGAGGATTACTTACCGATCATATTGATGTTCCTCAGTTTGAGCATCTGGAAGATCTATCCCCAGAAGAAGTAAATCTACTCCTAAGTTTCTTCGAGTAAAAAATATTTTCCCCTCCGCACCAAATCACACTTCCTTTTGTGTATATATAAGTAAAGAAGATCTTCATTGCCGTAAGCAAAATGCAATGTTGCTGTAACGTTGCAGAAATTTACCGCATTGTTTTTCTTTTTATTTTTGAATGAAATCACAAAGGAGGAAAATAAAATGTTAGTAGCAAGACTGAGTTTCAGAGCGCTGGGATTTATCAGCGTGATACAATTCGTTACCGAAAGAGTTAACACTTTCAAATACATCTCGTCTTCTGAAGCTCTAAAGAGGGGAGAAATCATTGTCACTGAGGTTAACTCATCCGGAAGCGTGAATGATTTGAGGATTGAGAACAAGTCCAACAGCTTTGTATTCTTCTCTGACGGAGACCTTCTCCAGGGTGCAAAGCAGAACAGGGTGCTCAATACATCAGTTCTGGTGATGCCGCATACAAAGATTATCGTGCCTGTCAGTTGCGTTGAAGCAGGAAGGTGGAGATATACGTCAATGGATTTTCAAGATTCCGGATACTCTGCCCCACATACACTGAGACAGGCAATTCATGAAGATGTTTTTAGCAATTTGCGCTTAAGCAAACAACACAGAAGTGATCAGAGCAGGGTCTGGAATCAAGTTTCGATGATGGAAAGATTTCACAATGAATCTTCACCGTCTTCAGATATGCTGAACACGTATGAAAAGAAAAGGAATGTCTTCGACAAGAATCTGAATGACATATTCCCTGAAGCCGGAATGAACTCAGTTGCAATTTTCAAAGGCAGAAAGCTTGCAAGCGTTGAATCATTCAACAGCTCTGATATTTATGAGGAGTATTTTCCAAAGCTCATCAGAGCTGCAATGATGGATATGGACTATGTTGAAGATGGTTCCGGCATTGATGAGCAAAGCGCAATCTCAGAGCTTGAGAACTTTGCAGAAAGTCTGAAGCAATTAAGTTTTGAAAAGCATAAAGCAATAGCGGCGGGAGATGAAAGGAGATTCAGAAACGAGGAACTCTCCTGCTTTGAGCTGAACTATGACGGAAATCAAATTCACTTTGCGGCACTCATGAACACTGAAGAGAGCAGAGACTTGATTTACAGAGATTCAAGAGGAATGCTGGTGATAAACTTTGGAGATTTTAAAGGAAGAAGATTCCGTGATATACTGAGAAGAGACTATGATTATGCTCTGAGAATTATGATGGATCAGGAACTTGCAGAATCAATGAAGAGAGAGCTGTTTGAAGAAGCGCTCAGATTTGGCGTAGATCACTAAAGTTTATAAGCAACTATTTCATAATCCCAAAAAGGAGAAAAAATGAACGGCAAGCATCTGGTACACAATCTCATCATCCTTGATGAAAGCGGCTCAATGCAGTCAATTAAAGAACCGGTTATTGGAATGTTCAACTCTATTGTTACAAGCTCAAAGGAGATTGCATCCAAATATCCGGAGCAGGAGCACCTGGTTTCGATGGTATCATTTAATTCACTTGGCGTAAGGACTTATCTTTACAGTCAGCCGCTGATTTCACTTGATGTCATATCCGGTCAGAATTACAGGCCGCGTTCAATGACACCGCTATACGATGCCATGGGTTTCAGCATCGGAAGATTGCGCAAGGAAGTTGAGACAATCCCGGACTACAATGTACTTGTGAACATACTTACAGACGGTTTCGAAAATGCATCGAAAGAGTACACCGGTAATTCGATCAGGAATTTGATAGATGAACTGAAGAAGACGGGAAAGTGGACCTTTACTTACGCTGGTGCTGATCACGATGTTGAAGAAGCAGCTTCCCGAATGTCAATTTCGAACTACATCAGTTTCAATAAGTCTGAGCACGGCTTGCACTCATTTCTTCAAAAGGAAGTCAGAGCCAGACACATGCTGCATCAGAAGCTGTATAAAAGAAAAAGCGTTGCTGATAATTACTACTCTGATGATGAGAAGTGATCAGTGAAGAACATTCTATTGCGGCTGTGTGAGAATTGAGGATTTAACTATGAAGATTGTGTGTATGAAGTTTATCACAGCCGCAATTCAAAGCGAGTAATTACTGCAGGTTGTCATTATATAATTTTAAATTTGCATGATATTTGATAACTTGCCCGAAAACAAATACAGATAATGAACATACAGGGTAAACTGCACGAGATCTATGAGACAAAACAAGTCACCGACAAATTCAAGAAGAGAGATTTTGTTGTTGAGTATTCTGACAATCCAAGCTTTCCTCAATACGTAAAGTTTGAACTTCATCAGGACAATACAGGCATTCTTGATATATTCAATGTGGGAGATATGCTTGACATTACTTTCGATCTTCGCGGAAAACCATGGACAAACAAGGAAGGTGTAAAAACATATTTCACGAGTCTTGTTGCATGGAAAATTCAGAAGACGGACGGAGCTCAAGTTGCTCCTGCAAGTCAGGACCATGGCGATGGTATGGGACCTGGTGACGATGATCTGCCATTCTAATTAAAATTCAAGTAGTGCAATACTAGCGGAGGATCTTCAAGAGGTCCTCCGCTTTTTATTTATTGAAGCATTATTACAACGAATTGATTCGTGAAGATTTGGATGTGGTTCTCTAACTTTGGGGAATGAGAGAAAAAATCTTTTTACGAGTGCACCTAATAAAGCCATCACTTACCAAGTTTGGACTTAAAAAAGTCAGTCGAAATAAGTATTTTGCATCTTTCCGGAAAATTAATCCCACAACTACACAATGAGAAGAGAAATCTCCAGACTTTACAGTCCTATTTTAAACAAAGAAATGGATATAGTGTCATACGGTGATTATGGTTTTGCACTTTTGCTTTTCCCGACTGCCGCCGCTGATTATCTTGAATATGAAAGATTTCAGATGATAGAATCCCTTGCACACCTTATAGATGCAGGGAAAGTCAAAGTTTATTCGATCAACAGCATCAACAATGAAAGCTGGCTAAATGATGAAATGTCCGGAAGAATGAAGGCAATCAGGCATCAGCAGTTCAATGAATACGTTTATAATGAAGTGGTTCCTTTCATTTATAATGATTGTAACGGCAAAGTTGATATCATTACATCGGGTGCATCGCTTGGCGCTCTTCATTGTGCAAATATTTTCTTTAAAAGACCTGACCTAATAAATGGTACAATTGCGATGAGCGGCTCTTATGATCTGAGTGATTATACAAAGGGTTATTTTGATGAGGACTGTTACTTCAATTCCCCTGTATCTTATTTGCCGAATCTCAATGATGAAAACATTCTGAATGAGATGAGAAAGAGCAATCACATACACATACTAACCGGACAGGGCAATTACGAAAATCCAAAAGCTTCGCAGGATCTTTCTTACATTCTGAAATCAAAGAATGTACCGCATGATCTTGAACTGTGGGGACATGATGTTCCTCATGACTGGCCAACATGGAGAAAGATGCTTCCGTATGTGATCGAAACAAAATTCTGATACCGGATTGAAAGAATCTCTGAAAGTATGTTTTGCGGCATCCGAGTGTTTTCCTTATGTGAAGACAGGCGGTCTTGGTGATGTAGCAGGATCTTTGCCAAAAGCTCTCGAGCAGGAAGGCTGTGAAGTCAAGGTCTTCCTGCCTCTTTATGGAGGCATCAAAACTCTTGACCATGGATTGGTCAAGTTTGATGAGATTACAAATGTTGCAGTAGCTATAGGGACAGAGTTTCATTCATTCGATGTCTGGAAAGGAACTCTTCCTGATTCATATGTTGAAGTCTATTTCATAGATTGTCCTCACTATTTTCACAGACCGAATCCCTACACGAACGACAGCGACGAAGATGAAAGATTCATTTTCTTTCAAATGGCTGTTCTAGAGACAATTCAAAGATTGAAGTGGGCTCCGGATATTTTGCACTGCAATGACTGGCAGACGAGCCTTCTCCCCGTTTTTATAAAAACCACTTATCAATGGGATAAGCTTTTTGAAAGAACGGCTACACTTCTTTCCATACACAACATCGGTTATCAGGGAATGTTTTCCAAAGATGCAGTGGCTAAAGCAGGATTACCGATGGAACATTACTCTCCTTACAAACCATTCGAGCATAAAGGTACTTTTTGTTTTATGAAGGCGGGGATTCTTTACTCAGAGATCGTTTCGGCAGTTAGTCCGACCTACGCTCATGAAATTCAAACAAGCGAACTTGGCGCAGGACTCGAAGGAGTTTTACAGACGCGGAGCGCAGATATCTACGGAGTTCTCAACGGCATAGATGAGAAGATCTGGAATCCAAGATATGATACATTCATCCCTTACAAATACACAAGCTCACTTCTGCGGAACAAAGTGAAAAATAAAACTGCTCTTCTCAAAGAAGCTGAGTTGCCTGTAAACAATGAACTGGCTTTGATTGGCATCATCTCGAGGTTTGCATCACAAAAGGGATTTGAACTACTTGCACCAATCATTGGTGAGATCATGTCATTGCCTGTTCAGTTTCTTGTTCTCGGATCCGGGGAGGAGAAGACCGAAGATTTCTTCCTGCAACTAAAGGCTGCGTATCCTGACAGAGTCAATGTTTACATCGGATACAATAACAAACTTGCTCATCTGATAACTGCAGGAAGCGACATGTTCCTGATGCCGTCTCATTATGAGCCATGCGGATTAAATCAGATGTACAGCTTGAACTACGGAACTGTGCCTATCGTGAGAAAGACCGGCGGACTTGCAGATACTGTCAAAGATTATCATGAATACAATGAGAAAGGAAACGGTTTCTCATTTGAGGATTATACTCCGCAGGCGCTTTTTTCAACAATGGTAAGAGCATTGGAAATGTTCAAAGACAAGAAAGTCTGGAAGAAACTTCAACTAACCGGAATGAAGGAAGACTTCTCCTGGAAGCACTCGGCGGATCTGTACATTGAGCTATACGGCAAAGCTATTTCAAAGAGAGTCTGAATAAATGAAAATAATTCTCACCGGCGCGACGGGAATGGTTGGTGAAGGTGTTCTTAATGAGTGCATTCTTCATGAGGAAGTTGAGAAGGTTCTTGTAATAGGAAGAAGAAAATGCAAAGTGGAGAATTCAAAGATTGAGGAAATTGTTCTGGTAGACCTGCTTGAATTGAAATCAGTTGAGGATAAACTCACAGGTTACGATGCATGTTTCTTTTGCCTTGGAAAATCTTCGATAGGAATGAAGGAAGAGGAATATTTCAGAGTGACATATACTCTCACAATTAACTTTGCAACAACCTTAAGCAGACTCAATCCGCAATTGGTGTTCTGTTATGTTTCCGGAGCAGGAACAGATAGTTCGGAGTCCGGGAAATATAATTGGGCGAGAGTTAAAGGCAAGACGGAGAATGATCTTCTCAAACTGCCTTTCAAAAATGTTTACAATTTCAGGCCGGGATATCTTCAACCGAGTCCGGGGTCAAAGAATACAAAGAAGTTTTACAAACTCTTCGTTCCAATATACCCGTTCCTCAGATTCGTTTTTCCAAAATTCTTCGGCTCGATGAGAGAGCTCGGGCTGGCTATGATCAATGCCGTGAAGATTGGTTACCATAAGAAGACTTTAGATGTAATTGATATTGCGGATCTTTCAATTAGATGAGTATGCGTTGTATTGTCCATGAACGAAATTGCTCATCGGACAAAAGCTGTGCAAGAATTTATCTCCCTGCACAGATGTCCGATGAAAACCAAAGCTACGGCGTGATCTTTCCTACAAATGCGTTTGCATTATTCTCCGCAAACTGTGCATCTGTCCCATCTACTGCCATGTCACAATTAAGATCAGTTGCTACGTATCCTGCGACGAAATTGAAAGCATCGTTGTCTATTGATGAGCCGTCTGATGCATCTACAATACCGTCCTGATTAACATCGCCCGTAAAAAATGAGTATTTGCCGTTTACGAGAACCATGTTGTTTCCAAATGCCTGTGAGGCGGAAGTTGTAAAATTGAAAGTAAGCTGTCCGTTAGAGAATGTTTCTCCTCCAACCTTGCTCCATGTTTCAATAGAATTTCGGTGCAGCACAACAATGTAATAGCTCTCGCCGTTCAGAGCATTTGTGAAATTGACAGCGCCAGTTCCCCCGGCAGACAAATATGCTTTCTTTGAATCTACAAGAGGATAAGGAGAAACTGCACTTCGCAACTGAACAGTCACCGTATCCTGAACCGGAGAGCAGGCTTCGAGATTAACCGTTATGTTAAGAACAGATGTTGCAAGCAGGCGATCGAAATACAATGCTCTGCCGATGACTCCTGATATGGGAGTCTCTCCAACCCAGATTGCTCCTGCATCACTCTCTGAATTGTAATATGGAATCAAAGTCGGAATATATCCTGCCGCAGAAACTGCCGGAGGATTTCCTGCAAACTGAACAGCAGATGAAAATGAGAGAGGAGAAGATTTGGAGGCTGATATGTAATTCATCTGAGCTCCGAATCCACCATCGGTTGAAGCGCTTGAATAATAGATTATATCAACGCCGCCTTCTCCTCTGTTGTGATGCTTTGCATCAAACCAGAACTCATCACTTGCAGGTATTGAGGCAATTACTGCTGAATCGTTATAAGTCGTTCCTGCATTTGTACTTGATTTGCATTTTATGTCTACATTTCCGGATTCTTCAGCAGTATAAATTACCCATGCAGTCAGTCCATGTCTTACGGGTGTAAACTCCTCTTTGCGGTCATTTGATCTCACTACATCAGTGAATGAACCGACAACTGCCATGGTACCGGGGGCACTTTCCCTGTATCTTGCGTTTCTTATTATTGAAGTTGCAGTGTCATTTAGCATCGGACCGTAATAGTTGAGGATCAGAGTGTCGCCAACTGCTGAAAAATAAATTCTCGGATGAGCGCCGGATCCTGTAACCAAAGCTCTCTGACCCCAGGTAACACCTCCGTCAGAAGATCCATATCTGGGAATGTTATTTGTGCCGAGTGAATCCATGAATATATACATTGAGCCGGTTGAAGAAGCTGCAACATCAAAATCTCTGAAACCTACGCCGCGAACCTGAGTTATCCTTCCGTTGAGAACATTCCAGCAATAGATAGTTGCATTCACAATATAAAAGCAATAGATCGAATCCTGTGCACTTCTAATCATTTTTGTTTTGGATACAACGGATGCCGGCTGAAGTGAAGCAATGTTTGACCATGAAGCGCCGTTGTTGCTTGATGCCTTAATTACAATTGCTGACCCAGACTCAATACTTGTGTCAGGAATCGAAACATAGATAGTTGCATCTGAATTTCTGTAAACGCCTGAAGGTCTTCCCATGGGTTCAGAAGCAGATACAAGCAAGTCATTGCTCCATTCCGCATTCCCTCCATTTTGAAAAGATTGGTAATTTGAATTCACTCTCATCTCCTGAGAGTATAAGACTGACACGAATGCCAGAAGTAGAAATTGAATTGAAAGAAAAGATTTCACTTTGTCCTCCTTTTAATTATTTGTGTTCAAAAGTAAACATTCGAAAATTGAAGTCAAAGTAATAAGTTGATTCATACGACTTTCCTCGACTTTCGGAATATCCTCTTTCATATAAGTTCGATAGTGCTCAAATTTATGGCCGGTTCTATATGCTGCTTTGCATAGATGAAGCCGGTAAAAAAAATCACCATTTTACAAGCCAGTGTTTGCTTCTTTAAATTGAACTGCCTATTTTTGTAAACACAACTAACGGATAATTCTAAACCAAATTCCAATGATAACTAAATAATTATGACAAAACTTATGTCTTACATTGGGCAAATCTCGGCCTCACCGTGTGTGGCAGGATTTGATAACGGTATTAATCCGTGGTTGAAAGGGAGGATTGTTCTGAGCTAGAAGTCCCTTTGTTAAAGAGTTTTTCCGACCGCGGATACCGAAAAGTGTCCGCGGTTTTTTTTATTAAAATACAAGATTATGATTCATCTCAAAAGATTGTTCGAAATTCTCGGTAAGTACAGCCGCTACTATGTTTTCTCATCAATACTGCTGATCATTGCAATATTTGTGAGAATGCTGGAGCCGAAGGTACTGCAGATCGCAGTTGATAAGGTCATCGTGTATTTCCAAAGCGGCGGAAAGATCTCTTTCGTGCCGGATGATCCGATAACAAAATTTCTGTACTCGCTTCTTCCGGCTTTCAGCATGGAGAATCTGAACTCAATTCTGATAGGTATAGGATTGATCTTTCTGGTCATCTCATTGATCAGAGGTGCATTCTCATTTACGTCAAGTGCAATTACGGCCTCGTCAACTGAAAAGGCAATGAAGGAATTGCGCGACAGATTATTCTCACACATTCAGGCATTACCAATAGCTTATCACACGAAAACGCCGACCGGTGAATTGATTCAAAGGTGTACGGGCGATGTTGAGACTATAAGAAAGTTTGCTGCTTCGCAGATAGTTGATGTGATCAGACTCTCGGCATTGTTTGTCGGTTCATTTTTAATGATGGCAACCATCGATTTGCAATATGCGCTGATCGCAGTAGCATTTGCTCCAATCTTGATGGCCGGCTCTGTATTATTCTTCAGGCAGGAGACAAAAGTGTGGAATCAGCATGAACTTGAACAAGACAAGCTCTCAATACTTGCGCAGGAAAATATTTCCGGGATAAGAGTCGTAAAAGCATTTGCCAAAGAGGACTTTGAAATTGAAAAGTTCACTAAGCAAAATGAAGAAAAGAGGAAGTGGGGAGTGAAGCTGAACAATCTTCACAGAATATTCTGGCCCTCGTCAGATATGCTTGTCCATGTTCAGATGGCAATCACTCTTTTTGTCGGAGGTTACTTCACACTGACAAACAGACTATCTGTAGGTGAGTTCACTGCATTCTATACTTACTCTATGCTTGTTACATGGCCAATGAGAAGACTTGGACAGCTCATAAGTGAAATGGGAATGGCAACGGTTGCACTGAATAGGCTGTATTCGATTCTCGAAACAGAGAGAGAAGACTACAGCGGAAGCAGTGTGGAGTCGCTGAACGGCGAGGTTGAATTCGAAAATGTATCGTTCAAATACACGGAAGAAGACAAAGGGCATGTGCTTGACAATGTAAGCTTCAGAGTAAAGACCGGACAAAAGATCGCTTTGCTTGGTCCGACCGGTGCCGGAAAATCTACGATCATCTCACTGCTTATGAGATTCTTTGAGCCTGACAGTGGAGTAATAAAAATTGACGGAAGGAATATCAAAGAATATTCGAAAGAATTTCTGCGAAGGAGAATAGGGGTAGTATTGCAGAAGCCGTTCCTGTTCTCGACATCCATCAAAAGTAATATAGCGTACACAAAACCGGATTCACACATTGATGAAATTGTTGAAGCGGCGCACGCGGCTATGATACACGATGTGATCACGGATATTTTTCCGCAGTCATATGATACCATCGTCGGTGAAAAGGGCGTAACGCTCTCCGGAGGTCAGAAGCAAAGAGTGACCATAGCAAGAACCTTGCTGAAAGATCCGGACATACTCGTGCTCGATGATTCCACTTCGGCAGTTGATTCTGAGACTGAGTTTGAGATTCAAAAAGCGTTGAGAACATTGACCAAGAATAAGACTGCATTCATAATTGCACACAGGATCACATCCATTCAGGATTGTGATAAGATCATCGTGCTTGACAAGGGAAAAGTAGTTGAAGAAGGCACACATGATGAACTGATCGACCATGACGGATTCTATAAAAAAATATTTGACATTCAAATCTCGGTGGAAGATGAGATCAGAGCCGAAACGGAGTAATGATTTGGATTTGATAATATCTAACACCATAATTTTGAGAAAGGAAATTTTAACATGAAGAAATTAAGAGAAAAAGAATTCAGCACAAAAGGAGCGCTGTTCCCGTTTCTGAAGAGGATATTCTCGTACTCATTCAAATACAAGAAATGGATGACAGGCTTCGTAACATTCGTGCTGGTAGTATCGCTTGTTGAAGCGCTGACACCTCTTGTGTGGCTGAATCTGCTTGACAATGCCATTGTGCCGCTGGTTGAGCAATACAAACCGCAGTATCTTGCCGGCACGCCGGTAGATCCTGACCTTGGACCTCTTACGAAATATATTGTAATGCTTCTGGGATTGGGACTGATACTTTCATTGTCCGTATTTATGTTCATAAATTTTGCGGGAAGAATACAGGAGTACGTGATGTATGATATAAGGCAGGATCTTTTCAGAAGATTGCAGGAATTATCGTTTTCGTTTTATGACAAGTCCGCCGCAGGATGGTTGATGTCAAGGATAAGTTCAGATACAATAAAAGTTACTGAGCTTTTGTCCTGGGCGTTTGTTGAATGTCTCTGGGGTTTTGGGATGATAGTGTTTTGTCTTACAGCAATGTTCATCTACAACTGGAAGCTTGCTCTGATAGTAACTCTTACAATTCCGGTTCTGATGTTGCTGTCATTCAAGATAAGGCAATTGATATTATACTATTCTCGTAAGTCACGAAGATTCAACAGCGAGATCACGGCAAGTTTCAATGAACATATAAGTGGAGTTGAAGTTAACAAGAGCACGGTTCAGGAACTCCGTGCATCGGAGGAGTTTGAATCATTGAGTGAGAAGATGAGAGCGTCATCGTATAAATCAGAGTTCTTCTCTGCTTTGTATCAGCCGCTTGTAATTTTCGGAGGATCGGTAGCCGCGGCGTTTGTGCTTTATTATGGAGGAACGATGGCGATACAAATGCCGCCTGAAATTACTGTTGGTGTGCTGGCAGCATTCTTCGCATACGCAACTCTGATCTATGAGCCGATACTCGACATCTCAAGATTCTACTCGCAGGCGCAGGGAAGCCTGTCAGCGGGGGAGAGGATTTTTTCTCTGCTTGATACCGTACCTTCTATCAAGGACAAGCAAGGTGCAGGAGAATTTGGAGAGATAGCCGGTAACATTGAGTTTGACAATGTCTCATTCGGTTATGAAGAAGGTCGTCCTGTTTTCGAGAACTTTGATCTTAATATTGAAGCCGGGACATCCCTCGCTCTGGTTGGGGAAACAGGCGGCGGGAAATCGTCCGTGATAAATCTTATCTGCAGGTTCTATGAACCGACCGGCGGCTCAGTGAAGATTGACGGAATTGATTACAGAGAAATGACTACTAAAAGTCTGAGGAGCAGGATAGGCGTTGTACTTCAGACGCCGCATCTTTTTTCCGGCACAGTTAAGGAGAATATCATGTATGGCAGATCTGATGCAACCGATGAAGAAGTTAAGGAATCACTTGCGCTGATCGGTGCTGACGATTTTATAGATCGCCTTGATGAAGAAGTTGGAGAAGGCGGTGAACGCCTTTCGCTCGGTGAGAAGCAGCTGATCTCATTTTCAAGAGCTGTTCTTTCTGATCCGAAAATATTCATAATGGATGAAGCTACTTCTTCTGTTGATACTATCACGGAAGCAAGAATCCAGAATGGGATCAATGAGATCATGAAGAACAGAACCTCTGTAATAATTGCGCACAGACTATCTACCATAAAAAAATGTGACCGCATTCTGGTGATCAAGCGGGGAAAGATAGTAGAAGATGGCAGCCATTCAGAATTGATGCACAGGAAAGGACAATATTTCTCACTATATACGCGGCAGTTGCGGGAGCAACGGGAGAAGGAGATCTTGAGAATTGAGAATTAGGAATTAGGAATTACGAATTGAGAGATGAGAGTTGAGAGATGAGAATTGAAAAACGATGAAATAGGCTAAGCTGAACAAACTCAATGAGTAGTAAACAAGATTTCAAAATTATGAATCCACCCTCTCCCTTAAGGGATAGGGCAGGGTGAGGGTTATCTTGAGAATTGAGAATTAGGAATTAGGAATTACGAATTGAGAGATGAGAGTTGAGAGATGAGAATTGAAAAACGATGATATAGGCTAAGCTGAACAAACTCATAGAGTAGTAAACAAGATTTCAAGAAAAGTAGTCCTCCGAGGCTGACTCAAAACCAGGACTCTTGCTTAAATAATCTGGTCTCTTTGTGAACATCGAAAAAACCAAGATTGTCATTCCTGCGAATGCAGGAATCTACTAAGGGTAAAGTTACTATGCATTCAAATTGTGCAAAGAATTGGAATGAGAAAAATATAGGTTTTGAGACAACCTCGGCAGGGTAAGTGTGAAACTGAAAATTACAAAATAGTGAGGGTGATGTGAGCTGTGATACTTCAATTGATTTGTGTAGATTAAGAAAATTCTAAACAGCATTTTTGTAAAACAATAAACAAGAAAGGGAAACAAATGAAGTTTTCTGACATGGAGTACAAGCGACCTGACATAGATAAGGTCGTTGCTGAGTTTGATACATTGCTAAGATCCTTTGAAAATGCCGGAAGTTTTGAAGAAGAAAAAGCTGTCATCGAAAGTGTGACTAAGTTAAGAAAGAGTTTTGAATCAATGAAGGTTCTTGCATTCATAAATTATTCGAATGATACTACAAATCAAAAATTCCAGGAAGAGCAGGATTACTTTGATGATGTATCACCGATATATGATGAATGTCTTACAAAATACGACAAGGCACTTGCAAGCTGCAGATTTAAGAGTGAAGTACAGTCGCACTTTGGAGACTATTTGTGCAAGCTCGCAGAAATGAATGCACGGACAATTAATCATGAAGTGATTGATGATCTTCAGAAAGAGAATCACCTCGGCAGTCAGTACATGAAGCTCAAGGCATCTGCAAAGATTAACTTCAGAGGAAATGAATTGAACCTGCAGGAGATGGAGCCGTTCATGGAATCCGAGGACAGGCAGACCAGAATGGATGCATTTCATGCGTACTGGAATTTTTTCTCAGATAATGCAAAAGAGTTTGATGATATATATGATGAACTTGTTTATCTGAGAAATGATATGGCAGGGAAACTTGGTTACAAGAACTTTGTAGAGCTTGGCTATGACAGAATGAAGAGAGCCGATTATGATTCAACAATGGTGTCTGATTTCAGAAAGAGTGTAAGAGATTACATTGTGCCGTTGTCATTGAAGTTAAGGGAGAAGCAAAGGAAGAGACTTGGACTTGACAAGCTCATGGTCTATGATCTGTTCCTCCAGTTTACAAGCGGAAACTCCCATCCTAAAGGAGATCCCGAGTGGATATTGAAGCACGGCGAGACAATGTATGATGAACTGTCACCTGAAACATCAGAGTTTTACAGATACATGATGGACAATGATCTGATGAATGTGATAAGCAGCAAAGGCAAGGCAGACATGGGATATTGTGATTATATACCCGACTACAGGAACCCGTACATCTTTGCAAACATGAACGGAACGGATGATGACATTACGGTTTTGACACATGAAGCGGGACATGCATTTCAGTCATATTGCAACCGTGATTTTGAAGTTTATGATTACATGCTGCCGTCTTATGAGACTGCCGAGATTCATTCAATGAGCATGGAGTTTCTCACATATCCGTGGATGAAACTGTTCTTTGAAAATGATACGGAGAAGTTCAAGTATTCACATCTGTGTAATACGGTTCATTTCCTTCCGTATGGAGTAATGGTGGATGAATTCCAGCATTGGGTTTATGAGAATCCCAAGGCAACTCCATTGGAAAGAAAGACAAAATGGAGAGAGCTAGAGAAAATTTACATGCCTCATCTGGATTATGGAGATTTTGAATTCCTTGAAACCGGCGGCAGATGGCAAAAGCAGGGACATATTTATGAATCACCGTTTTACTATATAGATTATTGTCTCGCACAGGTTTGCGCGTTTCAGTTCTGGAGCAATGCAATTCACAAGAAGGACGGATTCGATGTTTCAATTAGAAAGTACATTGAGCTGTGCAAACTTGGCGGCAGCAAGTCATTCCTGAATCTTCTTAAGAGCGCCGATCTCGAATCACCGTTTGATGCCAATGTTGTGAAAAAGCTTGCCGGTGAGATTGAGGAGTATTTGGATGGTATTGATGATAGCAAGTTGTAATTTAGATTTGATGTAGTTAAGGGTTCCTTCGAATAGATCTGATTTTGAAGGAACCCTCTTCTTTGAAATTTCAATTACAAATTTAAGATAGCTTTACGCATCACTTCACCAATACCATTCTTCTAGTATCAACAAAGCTCCCTGCCACAAGCCTGTAGAAATAAACTCCGCTCGAAAGCGATGCGGCATTGAAATCATAAGTGTACTTGCCTGCAACTTTGAACTCGTTGTTGACAAGCCTTGAAACTTCTCTTCCAAGCAGATCATAAACAATCAAATTCACTTTTGAATCTTTAGGGAGATCAAACGATATCTTCGTCGCAGGATTGAACGGATTGGGATAGTTCTGATGCAACGCGAATTCAGTCGGAAGAATGTTTGCCTCATATTTGTCTGAAACGTCACCGCCGGTTGACTTCATTATTCTGCTTAAGTCTTCCGAGATCATTGATACATGCATGGTGATCGTTTCCGGCTCTCTTGCCTTGACTACTTCCTTAAGCGTTCTCATTTCCTGATATTTCTTCATCTCGCTGTTTGATGCTTCATTCTTAGTTACCTTCTCTTCGAGTGACTTTATCTCGCGTGTTTGTTTATTTACCTGACTTGAAAATGTTTTAGTGAGATTTTCGTTGAGAATTTTTCTGTCATCTGTTGAAAACTTTCTGCTGTCGTAAACATCATTCGGGTCATCTATGTAACTGACAACGTCTTCATCTAACAGTGAAGGCTCATTCTTGCTTGTTGCGCCTCCGCCCGAACCGCCTTGTGAGTTCAGCAGGCTTGTCGCCGCATAGTCCCAGCTTGCAAGAAGCCCTTCATAACTGTAAGGGAACTGATTGATGATCTGCTGAAATCCCGTCATAGCAGATTCATAAAGCCCGAGTGAGACTTTGCATTTCTGAATGAAGTAAAATGCCTGGCGGATCATCATTTCTTTTTGCGGGTTGTTCAGGATATACGATTCAAGAAATGACTTCAGCTCTGACATTCTGCTGATGCTGGTGTCTTGTTTTAATTCGGCGAGATACAGCTTTGAGATCAAGCCTGCATCATTAATGCTGTCTGCGTAATCGGTCAGCATCTCTATGCACAGTGCGGATACTCTTTCATAGTCTCGCTTTCTGAGATTGATAGAAACCGAATCACTCAATGCTCTTATTGTCACAGCTTCAGAAACTGACCCGGCCTCTGTGGTTTCTTCATATTTATAATTTCTAATTTTTAATTTTGAATTGCTCTTCCCTGCTCCCGAGCCTGATCCTCCTGATGAATAGTGTATCGTATCTGATACTCCGTTTTCCAGATCAAAGACCATCAATCCTTCCGGCTCTTCAGGGTCGCAACTTCCCGGCAATGTGTCCAAAACAACCGTAGTATTGTCCGGATACTTTAGATTGTGTTTTACAATCAGATCGTTTCCGATTTTGAAGCAATTCCGCTCGGCAGGGTACGGGTTGCCGTAAACCTCGTCGAGTATAATGCCCTCAAGCTGCCAATTGCCGGTCTCTGACCCGGCAAGACGAAATATATTATAGCCCTGATCGATGAGCAGGAACGAATTGCTGAACTGCATGCAAGCAGCCGAAGCGCCTTCAACAGCAATTGTATTGTATCCGCCGGTAAAAATTCCTCCCGACGGTGAGAGGTTTGCACTTGATGTCGAGTATTGGATTATCCCCCTTGAGCTTTGTTCGCTCCCAAGAATGTAATTGCCGTAGAAGTCCACTGATGAACCAAGCATCATGACTGTGTTGTCATAACCCGTAAAGTTATTTTCCTTTATTGCACCACCTGTGACATTGCTTAGGAGAATCGCAAGCGTGTTATTTTCTGATGACGATTCGAATTCATTCCACTCAAACAGGACCGGTATTCCGACATAGCCCGTAGCAATTACCGACACCGCAGGTAATGAGCCGGTATTAAGTTTGAAATGGTTACTAAAGATGTAAACATCATCCGGGTCGGACTGAGATGAGTAACTCAACAGCAGGGAGCCGGTTCTGCCTGTGGACGAAGCCTGGAAAGTGCAGTTGGATACTGTGATAGTGCCGCAATCGGTGAGCTCAGCGGCATAAGTGCTGTCAACGGGATAGGACGATATGCCTTCGAAATAAGTCTGATGCATTTCTACTTCATCACATCCGGTGAGTTTCAAACCTTTCCATGTAGCTGTTCCTACCGACTTAAGCGTAATTGGTAAACTTTCTTCGGGATAAATCCCACTCTTGAAATGTCCGCCGTTCATGATTATTCGTGCAGAAGAATTGGCAAAGAGGATAGTCGTATTCGGCACAATGGTAATATCATGCCCATTGTTATTCACTTCGCCCCTGCACTCAAACTCAAATCCTCCGCAGACTTCATCGGCAACAAGAGTGCCGCCTT
>CALEVL010000143.1 GCA_937924675.1 uncultured Ignavibacteria bacterium
CACGCATGCGGATTATCTATGGGTGGTTACATTTTGCAGAGAGCTATTCTCAAAAATCCGGGAAGATTCCGATCGGCAATTTTCGCAGATACAAAGGCGGAGAATGATAATAATGAAGCGCTTCTTTCAAGAGCCAATGACATTATCAGGATCAAGTCTGAAGGCACAGATGAATTTTTTGACGGCATGCTGAAGAAGCTTATTTCCGAGAGGAGTTATGAGAAAGAAGAACTACGGAACTTCATAAGAACTATGATGAGCTGGATGAAACCGGAAGGCGTTGTTGCAACACTAATGGCAATTGCCACAAGGACTAACAGCTTCTATTTGCTCAAGGACATTGAGATCCCATGTCAGATCATAGTAGGAAGAAACGATGTAATTACTCCTCCGGTAAGATCATTCTTCATGAAAGAGAATCTTTCTAACTCTGAATTCTCAGTTATAGAAGATTGCGGACATCTCTCCAATATGGAAAAACCTGAAGAGTTTAACTCAGCAGTTGAAAGATTTCTAAAACACACAATTGAAAACCAATGACTATGATAAATTTACTTCCGGCGGATATAGGTATACTCATAATTAGAGTTGGCATTGGCATTTCATTTGTTTTAGTACATGGTGTGCAAAAACTCACGGGCGGTGTTGAAAGATGGACTTCGCTCGGTAAAACTATGTCAAATCTTGGCATTGATTTCTTTCCGGCATTCTGGGGTTTTATGGCAGCATTCGCAGAAACATTTGGTGCACTGTTTTTAATCATCGGACTTTTCTATCGTCCGGCAGTTTTCTTGCTTGCTTTCACAATGCTGGTTGCAATGATCACTCATCTGTCTAAACTTGATCCCTGGACAAAAGTCGCTTATCCTCTCGAACTGATGTTTGTATTCATCGGGTTGTTCTTTATCGGACCAGGAAGATTCAGTCTGGATTTTTTGATAATCAAAGCGAAAGATAAATCGAAACAAGCCACTTGAGATTTAAACTGGCAATCGAATATGTCGGCACGAGATACTCCGGCTGGCAGAAGCAAAAAAACTCCAGGACAATACAAGGGGAGTTGATTACTGCTATTGAGAATGCTTTTAATAGGACGAAAGGCATTAACAAATTCATCGATCTTCAGGGATCCGGAAGAACAGATGCCGGAGTTCATGCGATTGAACAGATAGCACATCTTGATTGCGAAACAAATCTTGCACCTCATATACTAATGATGAAGCTTAATGATGAGCTTCCTTCCGACATAAACATTCTTGACATCTCAAAGGCCGCTCAATCATTTCATGCGAGGCACTCTGCCGAATCCCGTCAATATCTTTACAGAATATCAAGAAGAAGAACTGCATTCGAAAAAAAATATGTTTGGTGGATAAAGGATGAACTCGATTCGAAGCTAATGGGAAAATGCGCCGAACTATTTGTTGGCATGAAGGATTTTTCATCTTTCTCTGAGCCGGATAAGGAAGACAAATCAACTATTGTAAATGTTGAATCAGCGGAGATATACGATGAAGATGATCTGATAATTTTCAGGATACGTGCATCTCACTTTCTTTGGAAAATGGTAAGGCGGCTCACAGGAGTCCTCGCTGAAGCCGGACGCGGTGGGTTATCGCCGGATGATGTCACTTCATTTTTTGAAGATTTTTCTGACAAACCTGCACTCCTTACTGCACCGCCATCAGGCCTTTTCTTAGAAAAGGTTAATTACTAAACAAAAAAGAGCCCGCTGTTGCTGCGGACTCTCTTATCATTCTTTTATTTTCTTTTACCAATTAGTTATTCGCTATCACAGAAGCTCCGAGTGCCTGAGCACCTGTAGCTCCTACAAATCCTCTTGCATATACAGTTAATATCTTTCCATCAACAAGCGGAACTCCGGGAAGCGAAAGTACAACTGTTGAAGTGCCTGCTAATCTGACTTCAAGATTATATGTTCCCGCATCTATCGGTGTGAATGCAGATGATTGCTTAAAGGAATAATTCGGAAA
Source organism: uncultured Ignavibacteria bacterium (assembly GCA_937924675.1). Lineage (GTDB taxonomy): Bacteria > Bacteroidota > Ignavibacteria > Tepidaquicellales > Tepidaquicellaceae > JADJAH01. The sequence continues at coordinate 1,995 of CALEVL010000143.1, forward strand.
TAATACCGGACCGCCTGTAACTGCTATATCCACTGCCGGTGCATTTGGGGACAAATGTACAAATCTTACGTGTGTCTTGCCTGATGCAGGTGCTGTAAGATCATCATCAAGTCTGACAGCGCTAATCTTGTTAACTGAATCAACTGCAAAGATAGAATAGTTCTTGCCTTCATCAAACGGAAGCGTGGCATCAATCACTGTTGTTGTTGTTCCTGTCACATTAACTCTGATCCTGTTGTTGCCGGCATTCAACTCTGTATATTGAAGCGATGCAAGATATGGAACATTTGTTGCAACTACTGCATCATTGACGAGTATGTCAACATTCGGTGCGTTTGGAGAAGCATGGGTAACAGTTGTCTTGGGTTTAACTGCTGTTGGTGTTACAGGGTCATCATCATCGCTGCAACCTGTAAGTGTAAAGGAAAACACTGAGAATAAAGCTATTAATAGTACTGAAATTACGGGACCTGCAAATTGCGATTTTTTCATTCTTGTCTGAGTTTAGTTTTGATTACAGTGCCCAAAACTGTATACAATTTTGAAATCGTTCCCGGCTAATGTTAAGAAATTGTAAACAGAGTTTTGGCTTGATCAACTTTTTTGTCTTATTGGTTCAAAGTCACATCCATCCAAAACGTCGCTGCTGTTCGAAGATTCATTCGAAATCAAGATGGAAAGTTAGAAAAAATCCGGTTTGGAAAAACAACCCGCCTCAGTATAATTGCCGTTTAAAGAATTGCTAGCAATGACTTAGCCTGCCCGGCATCGATTATTCAGTTGAATAGAGTGTGAGGCAGACGGGCAAGAATTTCTGCTTGACGAAGCCCGACAGTGCACTTTTGTCGGGCCAGGAGTTAAATTCTTGCAGCCATTGCGCCACGGAGGGGTCACTTCGGGAAGCATTTTTAGGCAATTATACCGCAACCTTGACTCTCCGCCCTGAGCCTGTCGAAGGGTTTCTTTGCCAAGCTTTCTGTAGCCTGCCCATAGTCACGCTGAGAAAGCCTACCCTGAGCTTGTCGAAAGGTCGAAGCGTGCGAGGGGTCGTTCAGAAGAAAGCGGAAAGATTCTTTCCCTCGACTAAATGTATCAAACCGGTGAGACTTCAAAAAAAACGTTTTAGACAGATGTGGTTCATAGCACTGCTGTCCAAAACGATTTTGCATTTCGAAAATTCTTTCGAAATCAAGCTGGAAAGTTAAAAAAAATTCGGTTCGGAAAAACAACCCGCCCGCCTGTCGAATTACTACTCACTTGAAGCGAATGACGGCGGACAGGCCTCATCCTAATTGCCGTTAAAAAATTGTGAGCTTTGGCGTAAGCCTGCCCGGAGAATACTGAACTTCAACACTTTGCGCAGGCGGGCCCGTCCTTGCC
>CALEVL010000144.1 GCA_937924675.1 uncultured Ignavibacteria bacterium
TAATCGAAGGCATGGCGGAAGCAGGTCTGAACATTTTATTGTTTGGAAAGAAAACAGCTGATGTAAGTTACAAAGGTAACGTAAAGGTCTTAGCAAGTCCTCAGAAAATGTTGCCGCTTGCAATGTTTGTTGCTCGCCAAGGTTTAAGACTTTTCCTGAGAGACAAGATGAAGTTCAGAGAATTATTGAAGTCAGGAAGGAGTCGATTTACAAGTGCGAGATACTTGTTTAGAGACTTGGGTGCTATGCTTCCAATACTGAATGCTCAGCCTGATGTCTTTCATGTACAATGGGCAAAGACAGTTCAGGTATATCCGGAATTGTTCGAACTGCTTGACGGAAAGATAGCCGTAAGTCTGCGGGGAGCTCACATAAATTACTCGCCGTTGAATGATCCCGGTTTGGCAGAAACATACAGCAAGATCTTTCCGAATGTGAATGCTTTCCACGCAGTATCTGAGGACATTGCAAGGGAAGCTGAGAAATACGGAGCCGACAGGAAAAGGATAACGGTGATCCATTCAAGCGTGAGAGATAGTCTCATAGATGATGAAACCATAAACATGCCTGAAACTAACAAGCTGGAGATAATTTCTGTAGGAAGATTTCACTGGAAGAAAGGTTATCATTATGGACTGGATGCGATGCGTATTTTGAAACAGAAGAATGTTGATTTTCATTATACAATAGTTGCACAGGGTGAAATGACCGAAGAGATCATCTTCCTTCTCAATGAGTATGAGCTAAAAGATAATGTTACTATCATTCCCGGACTAAAATATGACAAGCTGATTGAAAACATGAAAACATCACACATGCTGTTACTGCCAAGTGTTGAGGAAGGAATAGCAAATGTTGTTCTTGAAGCTATGGCATTGGGAATACCTGTCATCACAACCGATTGCGGAGGTATGGATGAAGTTGTAAGGGATAATGAGAATGGATTTATTGTGAATGTGAGAGATCCTTCTGCATTGGCTGAGAAGATCCTTGAGTTGAAACATAAGAGCAAAAGTGAATTGAAGGAGATGATTCATCATGCAAAGGAAACGATTAGAAATGAATTTTCAAGAGCGAAACAGATTGAGAACTTCGTTGCATTCTATAACAGGATTGCTGCAGGATGAGAATTGGTCTGGTACTCCCTGATCTTCCCCAATATTCAGAAACATTTTTTAATTACAAGATCAAAGGATTAGTTAACAATGGGCATGAAGTTGTGGTATTCACGGCGCGAAATAAGAAACCTGATTTGGAATGTCTATACAAAGTAAGATTTGCTCCGACTGTCAGGAAAGGAAATCCTTTAGCGCAGGTCTTTCACTTTGCTGTAACAATCATGAAATTATTTACTACTTCATCTAATAGGGCAAGAAAATTTATATCACTGGAAAAGACTGACGGGAAGAGTTACACAGGTGCGATCAAATCACTTTATCTTAATTCACACATTTTGAGCGAAGAGATTGACCGGCTCCACTTTGGATTTGCTACCTCTGCACTTCAAAGAGAAAATGTTGCAGGATCGATTGGTGCAAAAATGAGTGTGAGTTTCAGAGGGTTTGACATTAACGTGTTTCCTTTGAAGCATCCGGGCTGTTATGAACTTCTGTGGAAGAGAGTTGAGAAAGTTCATACTATCTCGGATTATCTCAGAACAAAAGCAGTTAAGATGGGATTGCCTGAAAACACCCCATATTTGAAGATTACTCCTGCAATAGATATTTCCAGGTTTTCATTCAAGAATGATTGCGAAAAATTTCATGATCCGATCCGAATTCTTACCGTCGGAAGATTGAACTGGATTAAAGACTACGAGACTGCGATATCGGCGTTGGGAGTTCTCAAAATGAATGGTGTGAAATTCACTTACGAAATAATCGGAGAAGGAAATGAAATGGAGAGACTCAAATTTGCAGCTTATCAAACCGGAATTTGGGATTCGGTGAAGTTCAGCGGTAAAGTCTCTCACGAAGAAATTGCGAAGAGAATGCAGGCATCGGACATTTATCTTCAGACAAGCATGCAGGAAGGATTTTGTGTTTCCGTTCTGGAGGCACAGGCAACCGGTCTGATATGTATAGTAAGCGATGCCGATGGACTCAAGGAGAACGTTGTTGACAGAGTTACCGGATTCATTGCAGAGAGAAGAAATCCAAGAGACTTTGCAGCGCGAATATCAGAAGTGATTTCCTTTACCGAAGCAGAGAGAATGCAGATTGCACATGCAGCAAGAAAGAGAGTTGAAGAAGAGTTTAGTGTAGAGAAGCAGAATCAATTGTTCAATGAATTTTTTCTGAACTGATAAATTATCAAATGAAAATATCTGTTGTCAGTCCAGTTTATAAAGCAGAGAGGATAGTAGATGAACTCGTAAAGAGATTGTCGGAAGTTCTGCGTGAATTAACTCCGGATTATGAGATCATTCTTGTTGAAGATTGCGGAGGTGACAATTCATGGGAAAGGATTGAAGACAACTGCCGACGAGATGAACATGTAAAGGGTATCCTTCTCAGTAGAAACTTCGGACAGCATTATGCCATAACGGCAGGATTGATGGCAGCATCAGGAGATGTGATCGTAGTGATGGACTGTGATCTTCAGGATGATCCTGTTCACATAAAAAAACTGTATGATGAATTCAACAATGGATATGATGTTGTGTTTACAAGGCGAATCGGAAGAAAGCATTCGTTCTTCAAAGCAATCACTGCCAAGTTATACAATTCATTGTTTGCAATGTTCTCTGATAAGAACTATGAACTCAACGTCGGTTCTATGACAATGTTCAGCGCAAGGGTAAAGAATGAATTCATCAGATTGAAAGATCAGGACAGGTTATATATTCAATTGCTCAAGTGGGTTGGTTTCAAGTCAACTTATGTTCCTGTCGAACACCGGGAAAGATTTGAAGGCAACTCAAGCTATTCAGTATCAAAACTCTTTTTTACTGCTATGCAGGGGTGGACATCCTATTCAGATAAGCTGTTACGATTGTCTATTTATTCCGGGCTTGTGATTTCTGCAATTACACTTATTGTAGGGCTCTACATTGTAATAAGCTACTTCATGAAAAGTTTTCAGCCGGGCTGGCCGAGTTTGATAGTAGCAGTGCTTTTCTCAACAGGCCTTATTCTCATGAGCATCGGCATTACCGGAATTTACATCGGAAAGATCTTTGAACAGACCAAGCAGCGTCCGCTATTCATTATTGATAAAAAGCTAAATCTCTGATTTGAAGAAAATAATAATTACACAGTCAAACTATATTCCATGGAAAGGATACTTTGATTCGATAAATATGGTAGATGAGTTTGTCATTTACGACGATATGCAATATACAAGGCGTGATTGGCGGAACAGGAACATGATCAAGACAAAGGATGGTGTGAAGTGGCTCACTATTCCGGTTGAAGTGAAAGGGAAATATTTCCAGAAAATAAATGAGACCAGAATAAACGATCAGACATGGGCTGAAGTTCATTGGAATACATTGAAGCACAGTTATTCCAAGGCAAAATATTTTGATGAGTATAAGAATGTATTTGAAGAACTCTATCTTGGATGTACGGAAGAGTATCTCAGCAAAGTGAACTACAGGTTCATGAAAAGTATTTGTGATATGCTTGGCATAAACACACCAATGAGGTGGTCATCAGAGTTTCAGCTTAAGGAAGAGAAGACCGAACGCCTGGTTGACATATGTAAAAAGCTGAATGCAACTGATTACTATTCGGGACCAGCCGCACAGGCATACATGAATGAAGAGCTGTTCAATAATGAGAACATAACAATTCACTATTTTGATTATTTAGGTTATCCTCCATACAATCAGCTTCACGGAGAATTTACACATGCTGTTAGTATTATTGACCTGATATTCAATGAAGGTCCCAATGCAACAAAATTTATGAAAACATTCAACAAACCATGAAGACAAAAAAAGTTGTAATAATCGGTAATACTTCCAATGCAAGACTTGCAAAATACTTTTTTACTTATGACTCGGAATATGATCCGGTGGCATTTTCAGTCCATGCAAAATACATTGAGCAGGAAGAGTATGAGGGACTGCCGCTCATACCATTTGAGAATCTGCAGGATAAATATCCTACTGATGAGTATGAGGCTTTCGTTGCTGTCGGATATACAAAGATGAGCAAGATCAGAGAAATGCTTTACAATGAGTGCAAGGCAATGGGATATACAATGGCAAACTACATAAGCACGAAGTGCAGCTACCTTTCGCAATTTCAGCCGGGTGACAATTGCTTCATACTTGAAGATAATACAATTCAGCCGTATGTAAAGATCGGGAACAATGTTGTCTTATGGAGCGGTAATCATATCGGACATGATGTTGAGATCGATGATCATTGTTTCATTACTTCGCATGTTGTCGTGTCAGGATTTGTAAAGATCGGGAAGAATTGTTTCCTTGGAGTTAATGCAACCATAAGAGACGGTATTACAATCGCTCCTGAAACTCTGGTTGCAGCCGGCGCAATAATCATGAAGGATACTGAAGAGAAAGGCGTTTATCTTGCGCAAAGATCGGTCAAGTTTGAGAAGAACAGTGATGAAATAAAAATTTCATAGATATATTGCAGAACTGGAAAAAGCTCGGACTCATATTCAATCCATCGGGTGAATCTGATTGGATGAAAACTCATGCCATGATGCCTGTGCTGGACAGGTTAGATGAAGACCATGCTCGAATTTACTTCTCGGCAAGAGATGAGAAGAACAGATCGCAGGGTGTATTCATTGAAATAAATCTGAATGATCCGTTCAGAATATTGGCAGTCAGCAAAGAACCCGTGCTGAGACTGGGACAGCTTGGTGCTTTTGATGATTCAGGGATCATGCCAACTTCCATTGTAACAACTGACAACAAAAAGTTTCTGTACTACAACGGATGGACTCTTGGAAAGAATGTTCCGTTCTTTTCATTTAACGGAGTTGCAGTAAGTTCAGACAACGGAAAAACATTTGAAAAGTATTCTCGCGGTCCGGCAGTATTGTTCTCCAATAATGTTGATCCCTATTCTACTTTTGCTCCATTTGTAATAAAGGAATCCGGAGTGTGGAAGATGTGGTACGTTTCGCTTATCAAATGGATTGAAGAGAATGGTTCAATGAAGCACTACTACAATATCAGATATGCCGAGTCATCAAACGGCATTGAATGGAAACGTGACGGACATGTGTGCATTGACTTTGCGAATGAGTTTGAATATGCGATCGCAAGACCTTTTGTATTGAAAGAGAATGGGATCTATAAAATGTGGTATTCATTCAGAGAAAGTGAAAGAGTGAAATCATACAGAATTGGATATGCAGAATCCGTTAATGGCAAGGACTGGATTAGAATGGATAGTGAGGTTGGGCTTGATGTATCAGTAAGCGGATGGGACAGTGAGATGATCGAGTATTCGTTTATTTACGATCACAACGGAAAGAGGTTCATGCTTTACAACGGAAACAGTTTCGGTATGACCGGGGTTGGTCTTGCCGTGCTGGACAACTGAAAAACAAGTTTAATGACAGAAACTAAAAGAAGACATATAGGATTCAACAAGCCGTATCTCACCGGTAAGGAGACTGAGTATATACTTGAATCGGTCAAGTCAAGAAAGATTTCAGGCGATGGTGTTTTCACGAAAAAGTGTCATGAGTTTTTTGAGAAAAGATTCGGTTTTAGAAAAGTTCTTCTAACAACATCTTGCACAGATGCTCTTGAGATGGCGGCAATACTCATTGATACATCTTTCGGGGACGAGATAATTGCACCGGCATATACATTTGTATCATCAGCCAATGCATTTGTCTTGCGCGGAGCCAAGATGATCTTCTGCGACAGCGAAAAGGAAACACCCAATATTGATGTTAAGAAAGTGGAAGCGTTGATCACTCCAAAGACGAAGGCAATTGTAGTTGTTCATTATGCCGGAATAGCAGTTGATATGGATCCGCTAATGGAAATTGCAAACAGGCACAACATTTTTGTAATTGAAGATGCAGCACATTCAATCGACTCATACTACAAAAGCAAACCGCTTGGCTCAATTGGACACTTGTCGGCTTTCTCGTTTCATGAAACAAAAAATGTAATCTCGGGTGAAGGCGGAATGATCGTGATCAATGATGAGAAGTTTGCCAAGAGAGCTGAGATTATAAGGGAGAAAGGAACAAACCGTTCTGCTTTCTTCCGCGGAGAAGTTGATAAATACGGCTGGGTAGATATTGGCTCTTCATTTCTTCCGTCAGATATAATAGCCGCATTCCTGTTTGCACAGCTGGAAAATCTTGATGACATACAGGCAAAGAGAAAACAGATCTGGGATTACTATTATAAAAATCTGAAAGATCTTCGGGATGCCGGCTTTTTTGAATTTGCAGACATCCCTGAGTATGCAACAAACAATGCTCACATGTTCTATGTGATCTGCAGAGATCTCAATGAACGAAACAGACTCATCTCTTATCTTAAAGAGCATACGATCTTTGCTGTATTTCATTACTTATCATTAAACGAAAGCGAATATTTTAAGAGCAAGTCTGACGGCAGAACTATGCCGAACTCGGACAGATATACGGATACTCTTCTCAGACTTCCAATGTATTACGAATTGTCAGAAGATGATCTCGACTATGTGATCTATCATATCCGGAAATTCTATCTCAAAAGCTGATTGAAAAAGTTACTTGACTTATATGCGAAGACCGGAAGAGCTGGAAATATAGTTCTTCTTATCTTGCTCATATTATCAGGCGTTGCAAACAGGTTGTTCATGGCAGTTAAGCACCGCTTTCCGGATTATATAATTGAGATCATACTCATAGCTGCTGCAGGATATCTGGTGTACAGGATCTTTGACAAGAATCTTTTCACGATCAAACGACAGAGCGTTTACAAGGGGTTGATGATAACCGGAATAGTGCTAAGATTGATCTTCGCTGCACATGATATGGTCAACCGTCCGGTGCAGGACAGTGATTATGAAAAGCATGAACGGCTTGGACAGCGAATGGCCATAGAAGGAGAGTTCTATGATTTCACAGGCGTTGAACTGCGAAACTTCCGACAGCCGGGCTTGCCCGGCATTTTTGCAGTTGGACTTCTCATCTACAATCACCCGCTTACATACGCTGTGATCATGATCTTGTTTTCGATTGGTGTACTTATTGCCGGATATTATTTGTTCAAAGAATTCACCGGAATTGCTGCACTGATTTCATTTGCTTATATAGCCATATCTCCTAACCTGCTGTTCATGGCATCCAGCTCAAATACACAATTGTCGTTCTTCTTTTTCTTGCTTCTGCTTTTCATCCTTCTGAAAAATTATACCGGAAAAACGTATCAGCTAATTTTGATTGGCGCAATACTGGCAGCTGAAATGTATATAAGATTTAACTTTATAATGCCTGCATTGCTCATTCCTTTTATGCTCGAAAAACATGAGGGAAAGAATCTTTCTTACATAGCCGGTAGGGTTGCAATTGCGCTTGGAACTTTGCTTTTACTCTATTCGCCATGGATATACAGGAACTATCTCATTTACGGACAGATCAGATTGATGCCAACTACAGGGCTTGGACTATACAGCTCTAATGTTACTACTGACTATACAAAATCCGGCGGTTTCAATGGTGTGCCTGATTCACTTCTGTTAAAGTATAAAGGCATGACTGAAATGGAGCTTGATAACGAATTCAAAGAGAGAACAAAAAAATTCCTGCTGGATAATCCCGACATTTACTTCAAAGGTCTGCCCTTCAGGATGATGAAATACTCAGGCAGGCAAGACTGGACAATCAGCTACTTCTTTGAATTTACAAAGTATCCGAATGCGAGGATACTGGAAGCATTCTTTCAGACAGTTGAGAATTTCCTTTTCTGGATTGTATTGTTCTTTCCACTTCTATGGATATGGAAGAACAAGAACTATCAACCCATTTCAGTTTTTATATTCTGGTCTTATCTTGCTTATTCACTGATGCTGTTGCCGGTAACTGAAACGCGCTCCAGATATAACTTCCCATATATACTGTTTCCGATCTTCGCAGTTGCTCTTTCCGAAAAGAGAGCTGCTGGAATGAGTTCAATTAAAAACAAGGATTGACATTTTGCCGGGAAAGCTTCTAATAGTCTGGGATTATGATACAGCGCTTGGGCAGATAAATTCTACCATGCCTTACAATTTCAGCTATAAGCAAATCTATGAAGAGATTGAGAATGTAGATTATATTCTTGAAGAGGGTGAAAGACTAAATGTTAAGATGACGTTTGCCTGTTTGGGATTTGTGGCTGAAGAAGGAGTGTTTCCGTTTAACAATCCTGAGCAGATAAGAAAAATACATTCGCTCGGACATGAGATTGCTTCACACTCATGGAAGCATGAATGGTTTCCATATATCAATGAAAAGCAAATCTCAAAATCACTTGAGAGAAGTAAGTTTGCACTCGAGAAGTGCATTGGATCCGGTGATGCTGTCAAGGGCTTTGTTCCTCCGCACAGCAGGCCAATGAGCTGGTATTCAAAGTTTTCGATAAGTCCGGGAGACCGCGGCATATTTCCATTTCATAAAGGAAGTGATATGGGCAGTTTGCTAAGGTTCTTGAAAACACAAAACTATACTTGGTGCAGAGTACTTAAAGAATACAAGCCGGTGTGGGATAAACTTCTCGGAAAGAGAATTGAAGAAATCGACTTCAACATTTGGGAAAGAAACAACGGGATAGTGTGCGTGCCTCAGCACTATACGGGTTTTGATGATTTTGCTCAGAGATATTTGGCCAAAGCAATTGAAGGAAATCAAGCTGTTGTGATAGTTGGGCATCCTGCAGGACTCAGCCGTCAGAAGTCTGAAAGCAAAGAACACTTTGACATATTCATGAAGCTTGCTTCTTCTGCAATTGCAGAAGGAAAACTTGAAGCGATGACAGTCAGCAGTTTCATTAACAAATACATTGGACAAACCGAGCACTCTGGATAATGTTGTTATAGTACCTTACGGAGATGCTCTTGTTGATGCACATAGGGAATTCTGTAACATTGTCTGGCCGGGAAAGAAGAGAAGAAGAGAAGAGGAATATAACAGATGGAAATTCAGAGGGCCGGTCAATGGAGATGTGAATGGCTTATTGCTTGCAGTATCTTCCGGCAAAGTTCTTGGACAACTTGGCTTGATTCCTGTTACAGTTACCAGCAGAAATAAACAGAGGAATGCTCAATGGGCTTGTGATCTGATGGTCGATCCTGAATACAGAAAGTCCGGAATCGGGAATAAGTTGTTTATGAATGCATTTGAAAGAGATATGATCACGCTAGGGAATAACCCCAGTCCAAGAGCTGAAGCGTTGATGTTAAAAGCAGGATTCACAAAGATCAGTAGTGGAAGAATGATGGTGTTCCCTTTGGATGCTTCACATATTCTTAAATGGATCATTCCGGATAAACTTAATTTTGCAACTCCTGCCATCGCCGCAATTCTTCAGATATACTTTTCTTATAAGTCATCAAAAATTCTTAATAGGGAATCTCAATTCAAAGAATGCAGATTGACCGAAGTATGGGAGTCCATAGCCGAACTGCAATCAACTTCAGATGCTGCACAAATATTGCATGATAAAGATTTTCTGCTATGGCGTGCGGCAGGATTTAAGCAATACTCTCCCGAACTGAAATGCATGAAATCTGAAGATGGTTCATTTGCAATTCACTGTGACTTCAAGCCGTCATACAACATTTATGATTGGAACTGCAAGACATTCGATATTACATTGGAGATGATCTCTAATGTCATAGCCAGAGCAACGAAAACAGAATGCAAGATCGTTCAGACAGTTGCCAATACCAAGGAGGAAGAAACGTGGTTGAGCAAACTTGGTTTTGTAAGAGCAAGAAATGAAGAGAATATAATTCACTTTTCCGCTGACGGATTTCTTCTGAATGCCGGACAATTCAGGTTTACACTTTATGATACCGACTTAAATCTTTGACTGCGCCGGACAATTTCTTGATCTTGAAATATCTAAACCCTTCCTGGTATTTCAATCTGATACCTGATGATTGCAGAACATTTTCATCCTGCTACTTCAATTCAAATGTGCAGTCAATTCCTGATGATCAGAAACATCTTGTAAAGGAAGACAATCGCTATGAATCCGGGACTGCAAGAGATCTCGATCTCGGATTTCAGGCATGGAACCGCGGCATTTTGCTTGATGCTAAAGATGCAAACACTGCCAAGCTTCTTCACAAAGAAAAAATAACATTAAAAGACGACTATATATTCATCAGAAAATTCTATAAGAAGCACAGGGTATATTATTTTCTGATCAAGAATATATTGAGTTTAAGAAACCCGGCGAATGAGATCAAGGCATTCAGGGAAACGTCCGGAATTAAGAAAGAAGTTCTCATTCATCCGCATGCTGAGTATTCAGATTATGAGAATTTTGACTCTCAATTGCTAAAGTTGAATCCAAAAGTGAGTGTCATTATTCCAACCCTCAACAGATATGATTATCTGAAAGATGTTATGAATGATCTCGAAGTGCAGGACTATATGAATTTCGAAGTTGTTATAGTTGATCAGACAGACACACCTGATAAAGAATTCTACAAGGGCTTCAAGCTTGATATGAAAGTCATCTTTCAGGAAGGTAAAGGTCAATGGCTTGCCAGAAACGAGGCGATCAGAAATTGTAATGGCGAACTCTATCTTTTCTTTGATGACGATTCAAGAGTTGACAAGGATTGGATCTCGCAGCATGTAAAAGGTCTCGATTATTTCAATGCTGACATTTCTGCAGGAGTATCACTTTCAACTGTAGGCGATGTGATTCCCGAGAATTACAGCTTCTTCAGATGGGCAGATCAGTTTGATTCCGGAAATGCGATGGTGCGAAAGAGAGTCTTCGAAAAGATCGGCATGTTCGATCGTCAGTTTGACAGGCAGCGAATGGGTGACGGAGAGTTCGGACTTCGTGCATACCTGAATGGATTCAGGAGCATCTCTCATCCATATGCAAAGAGAATTCATCTCAAGACCGGAACGGGAGGACTAAGACAGATGGGATCATGGGATGCTTTCAGACCGAAAAAGTTTTTTTCTCCGAGACCATTGCCAAGCGTACTTTATCTTTACAGAAAATATTATCCAAAGGATTTTGTTATGAATGCTCTAATAATTGGCATGCTTCCATCGCTCATTCCATACAAGTGGAAAGGAAAAAAATTCCTATACCCGCTCGGCGCAATTACTGCGATGCTGGTTCTTCCGGTTTTGCTGATGCAGTTGCGGATTTCCTGGAACAGATCTTCTGCAATGCTGAAAGAAGGAGATAAGATTGACCGCTTCTGAAAGGATTCTTCTCGTTTCCAATGAATTCCCTCCCGGGCCCGGTGGAATAGGCAACCATGCTTACAATCTTGCAAAGTATCTGAACTTCAATGAAATAGAGACTGATGTTTTAACAGTGTCTGATTTTGTAACAGAGTCTGAAGAAAAAAGTTTTGACAGTAAGATCAATTTCAGCATTCACCGGCACAAGCGTCATGAAGGAAGGGTCGGAACTTATACTGAAAGATTAAGCAAGATAAGAAGTGAAATAAGTTCAGGAAAGTACTCGCATGTGATCTTTTCGGGAAGATCCTCTTTGCTTGCATCACTCGTCACATCAAAGAAGAACATGAAGTATATATCAATTGCTCACGGGGGTGATGTGAATGCTGAATCACTGATTGAAAAAATGGCGGTGAACAGAGCACTGGAAAAGTCTGATCTGATAATCCCTGTCTCAAAGTTTTCATCAACCAAGATCACTGCTGATATAAATAAGGAACGTGTGAAAGTAATACCGAACGGATTCGACTTTGAGAATTTAGCCGAACTCAATACTTCCCCCAAGACTCTTAAACCCGGGAAACTGTCCCTGGTATCAGTCGGCACGGTATGGCCAAGAAAAGGACATCACAATGTTTTGCGTGTACTTCCGGAACTGAAGAAGTTATTCCCTGAACTGATTTACAATGTTGTTGGAAGAAAAGCAGATATGTCGCTCATAAAGGAAATGATGAGTGTAGAGATTGAAAGTATAGTAAAGTTTCACGGACAAGTTGATAATGATTCAATGCAAAAGATTTTGAGTGAATCAGACATCTTCATTCTTCTCAGTGAAACACAGAAGAGCGGAGACTTCGAAGGCTTTGGCATTGCTGCAATTGAGGCAAATTATTTCGGACTTCCCGCGATCGGTTCAAAATCAAGCGGACTTGAAGATGCGATCAACAACGGAATAAGCGGATTGCTTGTTGATCCGGAAAATATTGAAGAGATAATCAAAGCTGTGAAAACAATTACTGAAAAGTTCGATTCATTTAGTAAGGGTGCGATTGAATGGGCAAAGGAACATCACTGGAGTATGATAATTAAGAGATATATAGAAGCAATAAGAGGGATTAAGAACTGATGTGCGGATTCATTGGTGCAATAGATTTCAGTCAGGGAATTGCCGGCAGATTGGATTCACTCAGAGCCGGACTTACTGCTATTAAACACAGGGGACCGGACGGAAGCAAAGATCATGCAGGTGAAAATTATTATGTGGGGCAGAATCGTCTAAGCATAATTGATCTTTCTTCTGCCGCAGATCAACCTATGTTTTCGAGCGATGGTAAAGTTGTGATGGTATTCAACGGTGAGATCTACAACTATCAGGAATTAAAAAATGAACTTTCCGAAATCAGATTCAGGACATCATCAGATACTGAAGTTGTAATGGAAGGCTATATCAGGCATGGAGCAGAATTCTTCAAAAGGCTTCGAGGGATTTTTGCGTTGGCAATTATTGACAACAGGCAGATGCAGAAGGTCGTACTTGTACGTGATCCGTCCGGCATAAAGCCGCTTTATATTTTCGGCAAAGGCGGCTTCAGCATTTTTGGAAGTGAAATGAAAGCTTTGCTTCCTTCTCTGAAGAATCTGCTCAGCTTAAATGAAAATGTTCTTAAGTGTTATCTTAACCTTGGCTATTGCCCAGAACCTAATACAATCTATAAAGAGATAGAAGCTGTCAGACCCGGAGAGTTGATTGAACTGACAAGTGAAGAGAGATCTGTCAGACTACTGATTGAATACAGCTTTGAAAACATCAACAAGCAAAGCTACAGGGAAAACAAAGACAGAACACGAGAACTTCTGAAGAATGCAGTGAAGAGAAATCTCGTTGCAGATGTTGAAGTTGCCGTTGCATTAAGCGGCGGAATTGATTCATCATTGATCTATGCATTTGCGCATGAATCCGAAAGTTCTGTAAAAGGTTTAACGGTAAGTTTTTCGGATAAGGAACACGATGAATCTGAAACTGCACAGCTATATGCAAACAGCGTTGGTGGAATGCTTCAGAAAATTGAAGCAGACACTTCGCTTGACCTTGATATTCTCAACAAGATACTAAATAACTTCGATCAGCCGTACGCAGACTCTTCAGCAATAAATGTCTTCTTTCTAACAAGAGCTTCAGGAAAGATCACAAAGGTGTTGCTTGGCGGAGACGGCGGAGATGAACTCTACAACGGATATCCTTCACAGACTTGGCTGACTTATCTTGAGAGATTGAGCAGGTCAGGGATTACCTATAATACAACAAGAGCTTTGATGAAATTAGCATCAAGCTTTGGAGGAGCTTCAGTAAAGAGGACAAGCGCGAGAATGCTTGATCTTTGGTCTGACAAACCCCGCGAGATGCTGTATGACTGGCACTCATGGTTCCCGAGGAAAACATTGTACGAAGGTGATTCACCGTTCAAGTTTGATACCTCAGCAGGATTGAAGACATACGAAACGGCATTTGACAATGAAGCTCCGGATGAATTTAAGAACTTTGTGGTTTTTGATTATTTCCGAAAGACTATGCTTAGCGATTATCTCCGTAAGACTGATATGATGTCCATGCTTAACGGAGTTGAATACAGAGTTCCGTTTCTTGATGAAGATCTTACGTCATTTGCTTTGTCAATACCGTTTGATCAGAAGTCGGGGATAAGAGAGCCGAAAAAAATTCTGCGTGAGATTCACAAAGACATTTATCCTCCGCAAACCAGTAAAGGCGCAAAGAAGGGTTTCACAATTCCGCTTGATACTGCTCTTTCAAAGGAAGAGTATTCAGTAATCAAGAATGTTCTTCTAAGCAATGACAGCATTTCGCTTGAGTATGTTAAGAAAGAGTATGTAGAGTTTCTTTTCAGAATGCTTGATGAGAGAGCAGGTTCAAAAAAGGACATAAGCAGAGCCGGAGTTTATCAGAGAATACTAATGCTATACAGCTTGAATCTCTGGAACAACAGCAGATGAAGCTTGCAATAATCTCCCACACACCTCATTATCTCAAAGCAGGCAGGATAGTCGGATGGGGTGCGACAGTTCGTGAAGTTAATCATCTTACAAAGCTGTTTGATGAGATTTATCACATTGCTCCTCTGCACAATGAACCCGCGCCTGATAGTTCACTTGAATACGATTCAGACAAGATCACTTTTGTGCCGCTGAAGAGTTATGGCGGTGAAACACTGATGCAGAAGTTCTCAATAATCACAACTGCGACTCAAAATCTCAACACCATTTCACCTATTCTTGAGAAGGTTGACTGGGTGCAGTTTCGCGCACCAACTGCCATGGGACTTTATGTTCTTCCGTATTTATCGACGAAGCTAAGGCCAAAGAGATGGGTCAAATATGCAGGCAACTGGAAAATGGAAGATCCGCCTTATTCTTATGCACTTCAGAAATGGATGCTTGAAAAGAATTATCTCAACTGCAAAGTAACAATTAACGGATGGTGGGAAGGTCAGCACGAACATATATTGAGTTTTCCTAATCCATGCCTTGACGATGAGGAAATTGAAATGGCTGCCGAGATTGGAAAGAAGAAGAATTTCAGCGACAAGTTAAGGCTTTGCTTTGCAGGCACGCTTACCGAAAACAAAGGAAGCGATATCATCATCAAAGCTCTAAAAGCATTCAGTGAAAAGAGTTCAATTGAAGATATGACCTTTGCAGGTGGAGGCTCTTTGCTTAAAAGTCATATAGCTGATTCGGAAGGGTCCGGAGTGAAGATGAATTTTCCAGGCTTTATGGACAGGTACAAGCTCTCAGAAGTTTATGAAAGATCTCATATTATAATTTTGCCAAGTAAATCAGAGGGCTTTCCTAAAGTGATAGCTGAAGCTGCAGCCTATGGCTGTGTTCCGATCGTCTCGGATGTTTCATCAATCAGTCAATACTTTGGAGACAAAGAATCTTTCCTGCTTAAGGATATTTCAGTAAAGGGACTGCAAGACACTTTGCATAAGGCAATAGAGAACCGGGTTAGACTGAAGGAGATGTCACATAGTTGTATGAAGGCTGCAAGGCAATTTACATTTTCACATTATATGAGTCTTCTGAAGGAAAAAATCCTTGATGCAGATTGAACATTGGCAGAGCAAAAGCCTGCTGTACTTAAGCAAATGACAGTTTATTTTGAACCAATTTTATGGTAAATTAATCACGTGAAAAACTCTCCATTTAAGGCAGAAATATTTCTCGTCCTGAACATTCTCCTCGCTATGTCTATGCTTATTAATCCCAGACTAAGCGAGATATATTCCATTATAATTGTGCTTTATGGAATGTATAAGATAATGGCGAAGAAGAACTCCGATGGTGCCGCTCATATATTTGCAGCATATACTGTCGGCATAGAAGTACTATTCCGAATGAACTCGGGAGGCTTCTCATATGAATGGGGTAAGTATGCAGTTGTACTCTTCCTTACTCTTGGCTTTCTTGTTGGTGCCAAGAAGAAGATTCCCTTCATATTTATTTTGCTGATCCTGATGCTTCTACCATCAATAATGTATGTTGACTTCGGAACGTTTGAATTGTCAAGACAGATGGTGTCATTTAATCTCTCAGGACCAATCACACTTGGGGTAGCCGCAATATACTTTTATAAGAGAAAGGTACCTCTTCCGCAATTCAGGAGGACTTTGCTCGCCATGCTCTATCCTATTGCCGCAATGTCCATATTTGTTTATTTCAGATCAGGTTCACTGGAAGATGTTGAGTTTACTACTGAATCAAATTTTCAGGCAAGCGGAGGATTCGGGCCGAATCAGGTATCAACTATTTTCGGGCTGGGAATAATGATCATTGCAATGGCTTATTTTCTGAATATCAGATTGTTCAGGCTTCAGTACATCGGAGTTATACTTCTATTGAGTTTCCTGGTCAGAGGTCTTGCAACTTTTTCGAGAGGAGGGATGCTTGCCCCGGCTATAGCAATAGCTCTTACAATTATCATAATGACATTGATGGACAGCCGCTTCAAAGAAAAGCTTAACAGGGTTGTATATGCTTTCTTCTTCATTTTCTTCATAGGGTTCTTTGGATTTTACTATGTGAATGAAGTCAGCGGAGGATTGCTTGAAATGAGATTCAAGGGAGAGTCTATGTACAATAAAGAAAAGAGCAACATGTTCAGCGGAAGGGAGGAGATATTCGAAGAAGACTTGATGATCTTTGAAGACAACGTGCTGACCGGTGTGGGTCCCGGAATGGCAACGTTCAAGCGAGGTGAGATCAGCGGTATAGAAGCAGCAGCGCACATTGAATACTCAAGGCTCATGGCTGAGCATGGGATATTTGGAATTGCCATAATTCTGATTTTGGTGATCTTTCCTATAGTTACATTCCTGCGACTCAAATCAACGGATGACAGAATAATACTTGTAATGTGTACTGCATTCGTATTTGTTACACTGGGTCATGCGGCAATGAGAACTGCCGCTCCCGGATTTATCTACGGATTGGCGTACCTCCATCTTCTGCGAAGACCGCTGCGATGATCCTTTATGCAGGGAATATACTCTCCTCGCACGGTTATACTCCTACTTTTATCGAAACTCTTGCACCTAAACTCTCGGAGTACTATGAGGTCAAAGTTGTCTCTGATAAGCTAAGTCAGCCGCTGAGATTGCTCGACATGGTGAAGACATTCTACCGTTACAAGAAAGAACTTGAACTGGTGCTGATCGATTCTTACAGCATGAAGGCATTCTGGTTTACATATGTCCTTGCAAAACTATGCATGAGTTCAGGAATTCCATATGTGCCAATACTCCGGGGTGGCGGATATCCGGACAGACTGAAGAGTTCTCCCGGACTTTGCCGGGAGGTGTTTGGAAATTCTTACAGAAATATTTCACCTTCAACTTATTTAAAGAAACACTTTGAAACTGATGGCTTTGAAGTTGATTACATTCCAAACTTCATTCCTGTTGAGAATTACAAATACAAACAAAGATCGAGTGTCGGTCCAAGGATATTTTGGGTGCGATCATTTCATGAGATTTATAATCCTCTGATGGCTTTGGAGATACTCAGATCTTTGAAGGAATTTTATCCTGATGCCAAGCTGTGTATGGTTGGTCCCGATAAGGATGGAACAATGAAAAAAGTTGAGGAAAAGATCTCTGCCATGAGTTTGGATGATTCTGTCACACTCACGGGTAAGCTGCCAAAGGAAGATTGGATAAAATTGTCGGAAAGCTATGATATTTTTATAAACACCACTGATTTTGACAACCATCCGGTAAGTGTAATTGAAGCCATGGCACTTGGAATGCCGGTTGTGTCAACAAACGTCGGAGGGATCCCATATTTGATTGACGATGGCATTGATGGTATTCTTTCCGAACCTGGAAATTCGCAACTCTTCTCAAACAATATTCTGAATCTGATTCGTGATCCGAAGTTTTCATCACGTATCTCAGCAAATGCACGAAAGAAAGTTGAAGAGTTTGATTGGGAAATTGTGAAGGTCAAGTGGTTCAACCTATTAGACGTGCATTGTCAAAGAATTTCAGCCGGCAATGTCATTTCTTGAACTGAGTTTAAAGATTAAGGGATTTCCCCTGAAGGATGCGGAGAAAGAGCTTGCAAGAATTCAGTCTCTAAGCAAGAATGATTTTAAAATCTGGCACGAAGAAAAAAGATGGGAAATTGCAAAGTATCATATCGAGAACAACGAATTTTACCGGAACCGTTTGGGCGGAAAATTTCCCTCATCATGGAATGAGATTCCGGTGCTTCAGAAAACTGATTATCAGCAGAATCAGTTCAGTACAATCTCAAATACGATAGAGAAAAAGGATTTATATACAGGATATACATCGGGTTCATCAGGACATCCGTTCAGATATGCAAAAGACAAATTTTCACATGCAATGACATGGGCTCTGATAAAGAACAGATACACTTATTACAATCTTACGCTTGATTCAAAGCAAGCAAGGTTCTACGGTATACCTTTTGAAAAGATGGATTACTTGATAGAACGAACCAAAGATTATCTTGCAAACAGACTGAGGTTTCCGGTGTTTGATCTTTCAGATGAAGTGCTTTCAACTTTTCTGTCAAAGTTCAGAAGCATAAAGTTCGATTACGTTTATGGCTATACAAACTCAATTGTGTTGTTTGCACGATATCTTATTAAGGAAAAAGTCATTCTTAGAGAAGTATGTCCGTCATTGAAGGTCTGCATTTGCACATCTGAAAATTGCACTTCTGAAGATAAGGAAATTATTGAGAAAGCATTTGGAATCAGAGCAGTCAATGAATACGGAACATCTGAAGTTGATCTCATTGCATTTGAAGACCTAGATGGAGTATGGAGATTGTCTAATGAGAATATTTTCATTGAAGTGCTTGATGAACAGGGCAATGCAATTACAGATAAAGGTGAAGGCAGGATAATTCTCACATCACTACACAACAAGGCGATGCCTTTCATCCGCTATGAAATTGGAGACCGTGCTTATGTGGAGATCATAAATGGAGATATCATGATCAAGCGGTTGCTTGGAGGAGTGAATGATATCGTGCTGCTTCCAAGCGGCAAGAAATCTTCAGGCATCAGTTTTTATTTCATCACAAGAAAAATCCTGGAGAAGAGTGGTGATCTCAAGGAATTCATTATCAAACAGGTTGCAATGGACAAGTTTGTATTCGAAGTTGTTTCCGAAAAGGAAGTCTCGGAAAAAGACAAACAACTAATCCAGAAGAATATAGACCTTTATCTTGAGCCGGGTCTTAGTTTTGAGATACAGAGAGTTGATAAGATACAAAGGACAAAGGCAGGAAAGATGAAGCATTTCTATTCGTATCTCAATTGATTTGAAAATCGTAATCCTATCCCAGTATTTTTATCCGGAGACCGGTGCTCCGCAAAATAGGCTGCTCGAACTTTCAGAGGCATTGATCAAAAGGGGATGGGAAGTTAAGGTGGTTACTGCAATGCCAAACTATCCAAAGGGAAAGATATTCGATAAATACAAAGGAAGATTCAACTCCAAAGAAGTAGTAAACAATATTTCTATAGACAGGTACTGGCTATATGCATCTAACGCGCCGAAGTCAATACCACGAATTATTTCAATGCTTACAATCTCATTTACAAGTTTGTTCAGTTTGCCTTCTCTCAAAAAATTCAAGCCGGATTTTATTTTCACTGAGAGCCCGCCGCTAACTCTTGCATTGACCGGCTACCTGCTTTCCAAGGCAACCGGTGCAAAATTCATTATGAATGTTTCCGATATCTGGCCGCTTTCTGCAAAGGAACTTGGCTCAATAAGTGACGGAAGACTTTACCGGTCAATTGAATCACTTGAGAAATTTCTTTATAGAAATGCATTCATGTGCACAGGTCAATCAGAAGAAATCGTGGAACATTTAAGATCTTACGGAGCAAAAAAATCTTACCTGTTCAGGAACGGTGTGGATGTGCAAAGGTTCAAGGCATTAGTAAAGAAAGAAAGGAAAAAAGGAGAGAAGCTGAAAATAGTTTATGCAGGATTGCTGGGAGTTGCTCAGAAAGTATTTGATATTGTGAAGGAGGTTGATCTTAGTTCGCTGGGCGCGGAGCTTCATATTTACGGGGAAGGTGGGGAAAGAAAAAGTATAGAGCAGTACATAACAGATAAGCCTGACTGTGGAACCTTCCTGCACGAAAGTGTTTCCAGAGAAGAGATCCCTGATCTTATCTCTTCGTATGATTGCGCTTTAATTCCGCTCACGAAAAATATTTACGGAGCAGTGCCTTCTAAGATCTATGAAGCAATGGCGGCCGGACTGCCGATTCTGTTTTCGGGATCAGGTGAAGGTGCAAAGATAGTGAGTGAGAAGAATGTCGGACTTGTCAATCGCCCCGGGGATTTTAAAGAACTTTCCGCAAATATTCTTAAGCTCAGAAATAATCCGGACCTAATGAGTGAAATGGCTTCTAATTGCACAAGCGTTGCCGAAAGCGAATTTGATAGAAACAAAATTATACCGGAGTTTGCAGAGGAACTTAAATTACTATTGGAAAAGAAATGAATAAGCTTAAAATGAGAAGTGTCTTTATTGGTTCAAAGAATGAATTTGATGAAATGATAGTTGACTGGCTGGCAGAACGCACTGAGCTGGCAGGTGTAGTATGGTCTGACTCAGCTACCTGGAGAAAGACATGGAAAGGCAGATTTGATTATGGAATGAAGAGAGCAAAGAAGTATGGCTACTTCAAGCTGCTCAATGAACTGATGTTATTCTTTTATGTAAAGAAGAAAGTAGCAGTCAGTGATCTTGGATATCTTAAGCGTGAGATCATAAGACCATATTGGAAAAACAAAGGAAGAAAGTTCAGCGATCTGAAGTTTCCTGAGATCAGTTCAGAGAATGTGAACAAGAAGGAAGTCCTGGATTTTCTTAATGAAATGAAACCGGACATCATCTTTGCAATGTGTGTGAATGATTTTTTCGGAAAGAAGATAAGGGCGATCCCCAAGTATGGCGTATTCCTCTGGCATGAAGGATTGACTCCCGAATACAAAGGATTATACTCGCCATTCTGGACAATGTATAACGGGGAGTTTGACAAGCTGGCTTACTCATTTCTTAGAATGAATGATAAGGTAGATGCCGGTGAAGTCTATGTTCAAGGATTTGCAAAGGGAATTGATCTTACCAAACACAACTATTCGTTTATCGGACACAAGGCAATATTTGACAGCCTCGATGAAGTCGGAGAATTTCTTGAACAACTTGAAGCAGGAAATCACAAAACCCTTCCGGAAAGAAATGCCTCTCCGGCTTATTACACATATCCAGGACTTACACAGTACATAACAATGAGGAAAAAGCTAAATCAGTATTTGCAAAAATTGAAATGAGAGGACAATTGTGAAATATTTAGTAACAGGTTGTGCCGGATTCATAGGATTTCATCTTTCAAAAAGACTGATTGAGGCAGGTCTTGATGTGACCGGAATTGACAATCTCAACTCTTACTATGAAATTACTCTGAAAGAACACAGGCTTCAGGAATTAATGAACACAGGCAAGTTCACATTTGAGAAATGTGACATGGCCGAGATGAATCAACTCAGCAAAGTATTTGAAAAATTCAAACCTGATGTTGTTGTAAATCTTGCTGCTCAACCGGGAGTAAGATATTCGATTACTAATCCGGATGTGAGTCTGAAAAATAATATTAATGCATTCTTCAATCTGCTTGAATGCTGCAGGCAATTCGGCGTATCATCTCTGATCTATGCATCATCAAGTTCAGTATACGGCAACAGTGATAAGATTCCATTCTCGGTTGATGACAACGTTGATCATCCGATTTCATTGTATGCCGCAACAAAGAAAGCAAACGAACTAATGGCATATACATATCATCATTTATACAAAATACCTGTAACAGGTTTGAGGTTCTTTACGGTTTATGGTCCCTGGGGCAGACCGGATATGGCCTACTTCAAGTTTACGGAAAAGGTATTCAAAGGTGAGCCGATTGAAGTCTATAACAATGGTGATATGATGAGAGACTTTACTTTTATTGATGATGTAGTTGAATCTATGTACAGATTGATCATGAATGTTGAGCCGGAGGGATACAGACTATTGAATATAGGCGGAGAGCATCCGGTCAATCTTCTTGAGTTCATAGAAACACTCGAGTCTAAGATTGGAAAGAAGTCGGAGAAAATATTTTTGGAAATGCAGCCGGGTGATGTGAAGATCACTTATGCTGATTCAAGCGAACTTGCAAAGCTAACCGGATATAAACCTGAAACAAGAATTGATGAGGGTTTGAATAAATTTGTGGACTGGTACAGAGACTATTACAAAATCAACTGAAGATTATCTAACTCAATATGTGCGGTATAGCAGGAAAGACTGACTGGAATAAAGCAGATCTGAACAGACAAACAACTGTTCGTGAAATGACGCAGGCTATTTCTCACAGAGGTCCGGATGCAAAAGGACAGATCGATCTTGATGAAATTTCGCTCGGTCACCGGCGGCTGTCCATAATTGACCTGTCGGAAAAGGCATCACAGCCAATGTCAACGCGCGACGGCAGGTATCACATTGTTTACAACGGAGAGGTTTACAATTTCCAGGAATTACGGACTGAGCTTACAAGAAAGTTCAAGATTGATTTCTTCAGTCATTCTGACACGGAAGTAATATTACACTGCTATATCAGATACGGAACGGATTGCTTTGAGATGTTCAACGGGATGTTTGCAATAGCTGTTTGGGATAATGAGGAGAAAGAGCTATTGCTGGCACGTGACAGGTTTGGTAAGAAGCCTCTTTATTACTTCATTGGAAATGAACGCAATATCACATTCGCATCGGAGCTGACTGCATTGATGAAAGACAGAACAATACCGGCAAGAGTTTCGGCGGAAGGGCTGAACTGTTATCTGGCATTGGGTTACATACTTTCACCTATGAGCTTTTATGAGAATGTACGGAAACTCGAACCGGCTTCTTACATTAAGTTTAAGGCGGACAAGTCTCCTTCTAAGAGCATCAGATACTG
Source organism: uncultured Ignavibacteria bacterium (assembly GCA_937924675.1). GTDB lineage: Bacteria > Bacteroidota > Ignavibacteria > Tepidaquicellales > Tepidaquicellaceae > JADJAH01. Next base: position 22,931 of record CALEVL010000144.1, read on the forward strand.
GAATTATTCAAACGCATTCCGGACGAAGACAAAAGAAAGTGAAACTGATATTGAGAACAGGATAATTGAACTGCTGACAGATTCGGTAAGAAGAAGAATGATCAGTGATGTGCCTGTCGGTGCTTTTCTTAGCGGAGGAGTAGATTCAAGTTCCATAGTAGCGATCATGAAAAAGCTTCACACAGGTGAGTTGCATACTTTCAGTGTTGGATTTGCAAGCGAGTCATACAACGAACTTCCGGATGCAGAAAGAATTTCAAAGTGGATAGGAACTGTACATCACAGTATGATATGCAACGAATCGAATTCGATCGATGCAATTAACGAATCCATAGATGCTTATGATGAACCCTTTGCTGACAATTCGTTGATCCCTATGGTGGAAGTTTCCCGGCTTGCATCTCAGTATGTTAAGGTAGTTCTGAGCGGCGATGGAGCAGATGAAATGTTTGCAGGATACATAACTTATAAGGCAGACAGGTATCATTCATTTGCCCGGCCGGTACCGAATTTTCTCAAGAGATTAATTTCCGATGCATTGTCAATCGGAAACAACGGAAAGAAGCTGAACTGGCAATACAAGCAGAAACAGTTTCTGAACGGAGCAATGCATGACGCAGACTCTGCGCATTATCTCTGGAGACAGTTCTTCAGCAAAGAAGATAGAGTTGGAATTCTTGGAAAGAAGAATGAACAACTTGTTCACGATACGGATCCATTTGCATACTTCAAGAAATATTATGATGAGGCAGAAGGACTCGAAAAACTTGACAGAAATCTTTACGTTGATTGCATGACTTGGCTCCCCGATGATATTCTCGTGAAAGTTGACCGTGCAACAATGCACTCGGGACTCGAGTCAAGAAGTCCTTACCTTGATCCTGTGCTTGCAGAATATGCAGCTTCAATTCCGTGCGGATTGAAAATGAAAGGAATGGAAATGAAGTATATTCTTAAGAAGGCATTGGCAAAGGTCCTGCCGGAATTTGTATTGAATAAAAAGAAGAGCGGATTTAATGCGCCGGTCGGCTCATGGATTGGAAGTAATGGCATAGATGAATTCAGGACATTCAACAAATATGTTTATGACAGAAAGATCACAGGAACAGGTTAAACAGTCAGAATGGCATCAGCAGTGGAGTCTTCTTGAAGACAATGAACTGTTTCTGTTCAATGACTGGATATTGCCGAATAAACTCGAAGATTTTCGCGGTAAGGATGTATTAGAATGCGGCTGCGGCGGGGGACAGCACACTTCTTTTGTTGCTCCCTATGCACGATCTTTGACAGCTGTTGACCTCAACACAACAGACATTGCAAAGATCAGAAACAAAGACGCTGCCAATGTTGAATTCGTAGAAGCAGATATTGCAACTATGGATCTCGGGAAACAATTTGATATTGTATTCTCGATAGGTGTCATTCATCATACAGATGATCCTGACAAGACTGTTGAAAATCTTACGAAGCATGTTAAGCCGGGAGGAAAGCTTATAGTATGGGTGTATTCAAAAGAAGGAAATGAACTTGTTGAGCTTTTGGTGGAGCCGGTCAGAAAATCGTTTCTTAAGAACATGAACAGGGAGACATTGCTGGGATTGTCAAAGGCAGTTACGGCATCACTTTATCTTCCGGTTTATACACTGTACTTTCTTCCGTTAAAGTTTCTGCCTTTCTATGAGTATTTCGGAAATTTCCGCAGACTAAGTTTTGAAAGAAACACATTGAATGTATTTGATAAACTGAATGCTCCGCAAGTCGATTTCATAAGTCGCGAACGGATTGGAAAATGGTTTAACAATGATGTGTTTGAGAAGGTGAACATTAATCCCTACAAGGGTGTAAGCTGGAGTGGCAGCGGTACAAAGAAGCAAAAATAGCTGATGAGTTTTCTATTCAGATATAATGAGAAGCTGAAGTTCGATACAGGAAATGAAAATTATTACGAGCTTCTGAAAGACAGTATTCTTCACCCTTCAAAGGTCTTCACAGTTCTTACGTCACCGTTTGCTAAGATGGCGCTCAGACTGAACGGAGTAAAATTCGGACATGGCGTAAAAGTTTACGGTTTTCCGCGTATTGAAAACAGAGGGAAAATAACTCTCGGCAATAATATGAGATTGAATTCTGCAAGATGCACTTACAACTCGGGCAATATGGAAGGCGGTGTTCTGCTGAGAACTTCGAGATCTGGCAGCATTACTGTCGGTGACGAAGTCTATCTCAATGGGACTTCTATCATAAGCGAAGAAAATGTTACGCTTGGCAACAGGATTATGATCGGTGCAAACACTGTCATCATGGATACGAATACTCATAATGTTCCATATAAAGACCGTCTAAAGAGATGGGACAAGATTCTCAGGAAACCGGTAGTGATAGAAGATGATGTGTGGATAGGTGCAAATTGCTTTATCATGAAAGGGGTGAGAATAGGCCGTGGTTCGATCATTGGAGCAGGAAGCGTTGTTGTTGGAAGCGTAGATGAAAGCAGTATTTACGCAGGGAATCCTGCGGTATTTGTAAAGAAAATAGATGAGGAATAATTATGTCTGAGTTGTTCACCTCGGCTGAACAAATGCAGAAGGCAACAAATTACAATCAGTGGACCTTTGATCTGTTCAAAGAATATATCAGAGGCGATGTACTTGAAGTTGGCTGCGGTGTCGGTTCATTCACAAAGCTGATTGTTGACCAGTCTGATTTCGAGTCTTTGTACTGCATTGACATTTCAGAAGCTGCAATCGATCATATTAAGAAGAAGGAATTCGGAAAGGAAATAAAGATTGATTGCCTTGATCTTATGGACGTGCAGGGCAATTATGATTTCATTGTTTGCATGAATGTTATGGAGCATGTGAAGGATGATGAATCTTTCTTTAAGAAACTTCTGAGCCTGCTGAAGCCTGGTGGTGTATTGTTCCATCTGGTTCCATCGCATCAGTTTCTTTACTCTAACTTTGATGTTGCAGCAGGACATTTCAAAAGATATTCAAAGAGCATGATGAACAGTTTCAAACTTTCTGAAGGAGTATCTTTGAAAAAGCAATATTACTTTAACATGGTCGGAGCTTTGGGATATTGGGCTGTTTATAAACTCCTTAAATCTGGTAATGTCAATGACACAGAATCAGAGATAGGTGCATTTGATAAGTATATTGTTCCATTTTCCAGAAAGTTGTTGCCTCTCAATTCTCCGTTTGGCATTTCGTTAATCAGCATTTACAAAAAACTCAAATAAAACAAATGGTATCAGTAGTCATACCGGCTTATAATGAAGGATCAGTTATCGCGGTAACAGTATTTGATGTTCAGCGCGTATTTGAAATGAACAATATGAAAGATGCTGAAATAATAGTTGTTGATGACGGCTCAACAGACAGTACAGCTGAAATGAGTATGAAGTCAGGAGCTGAAACTATTACTCATCCTCACAACATTGGCTACGGAAGATCTCTTAAGGACGGGATCAGGGCGGCAAAAAACGATACAATTGTGATCACTGATGCCGATGGAACTTATCCGATTGAAATGATACCTGCACTGCTGAATGAATATGCTAAGGGATTTAATATGGTTGTTGGTGCAAGGCAGGGAGAAAATTATGATGAATCATTTAAGAAGAAATCACTTCGCCTGATTCTCAAAAAGCTTGTTGAGTTTACCGCAGGCAGAAAAATCCCGGATATAAATTCCGGACTTCGTGTGTTCTCAAAGAAAGAAATACTCCCTTACTTCTCAAAACTTTGTGATACGTTCAGCTTTACAACATCTCTCACACTTGCTTACATGATGAATGGAATGTTTGTGAAGTATGTGCCAATTGATTACATGAAAAGAGAAGGTCAGACTAAAGTCCGCCTTTTTAGAGATTCAATGAGGACCCTGCAATTCATTGTTGAAGCAATCATGTTTTACAACCCGATAAAGATCTTCATTGTCTTTTCAGCAATGCTTCTGCTCTTTGCCGGATTTAATTTTATTCTCTCCTTTGCATTTCAGAAGACGATTACTTTTTATCTCGGTTTAGGAAGCATTCTTCTTGCAGTCCTGATGTTTGGCATGGGACTTCTCTCGGTTCAGCTCAAACATATGCTGTTTCGTTCTGATGAGAATAACAAGAGTCATATAATTTAAACGGACAGAATTAGTGCAATACAGGAATAGGTTTTTCTACAGTTGCCTGCTTGTGTCAGTGGTCTTCTTGATCACAAGATTGCCATATTATATTCATTACCCGGTATTCATTATCTCTAATGATACGGCTTCATATATTGCGGCTGCACTTCAGATCCTTGAGAACAGCTGGCCAATGTTTGATATCAGAACTCCCGGCTATCCCTTCTTCATAGCTGCAATGCTGATGCTTTCGCATGATCTGATTTATTTGTCGCTGGCTCAAAGTATTGTAACTTATCTTTCTTCAATATTCTTTCTGTTTATTGCATACAGATATTATCCTAAACGGATAATCTATTTTGCCATTGCAATTTGCGGATTCATCTCTTCGGTTTATTATATTGTTTTGGAGATGTCGATTTTGACCGAAGGAATATTTACAAGTACTTTGCTTATTGCCGGTGGAGTCTTGATATTGGCTGTGAAGTCTGAAAAGGTAATTCCGTGGGTCGTGTTTTCTATATTAGCTGCCATACTTATTTACATAAGGCCTGCCGGACTTTTCATTGTTGCCTTGGTTGTGCCGTTGGTAATATTCTTCATTGTAAATAAATATCCGTATAAGTTTTATGCTGGACTCATTGCTCCATTTTCCTTGATAATCGGAATGCTTTGTCTTTACAATTATCAGACGCTCGGCAAATTTACTATAACTCCCTTTGGTGAAGCAAATCTTGCCGGAGTAACAGTTCTTTTCATGGAACCGTCTGAATCTTATCCTGAATTTGTTAACATTGCCATACAAACTACTCTTGACTCCATACCGAGAAGTGAAAAGAATATTGTGAGAAAATCTTACAACCCCAAAAGGCTGTTTACTGCATTTATGGACAACTTCCACATGCAGATGCATTTGGTAAATAATATGAAAAAGTCTGATTCAACATTCACTTACCTAAAGGCTCAACCTTTTTTGAGGCAAATTTCGATTGACGCAATCAGGAAACATCCGGATATCTATGCAAAATTCTTTCTTTGTAATTTCTATTACTTCTTTACTAATATTGGCAGATCGGTTGAATACAGCAGCCAGCTTGAAAGAAAATATGAACAGGTTTACGTTGACAGCATCTATATTAAACCACTTAATAGCAGTAATTGGAATCAGATCTCTGACAATAAAGAAGTATTAGAGAAAGTAAAATTGCTATTCCTGCAAAAGATGAGTGATAAAGAATCACTTACTGGAATCCGAACAGATTCAGAAGGTAACATAAATCTCGACGATACTTACCTGTTAAGATTGTATGACCTTTGGAACAGCTTGTATGAATTTCTTTTCAGAAATTTTCTTTGGTTAATCTCCTTTGGACTTATGCTTTATTACAGTATCATGATTCTCATACGGACCAGATTTACTGACAAAGACGCATTCATCGCATTAACATTTTGTCTGATATTCATCTTTAAAGCACTGCTTGTAAGTATTGTAGAATCTTCCCTTGAGCGGTACAGCTATACAGTAGAATTTGTTTTATACATGAGTCTTCCTTTTGTGTTAATATTATTTGCAAAGTTGAAAGAAATCAAAACCATTAAAAAAACATGATACCATTTTCTCCGCCATTCATCGATGATGATGTAATAAAGGAAGTTCTTGATTCTCTTAACTCAGGGTGGATAACAACCGGACCAAAAGTAAAAGCTCTTGAACAGGAAGTTGCAAAGTTAACAGGAATAGAAAATGTGCTGTGTGTGAACTCTGCAACATCGGCTCTTATGTTAATGCTTCACTGGTATGGGGTTACAAAGGGCGATGAAGTAATCGTTCCTGCATATACATACTGCGCAACCGCACTTGCCGTAATGCATGTTGGAGCAAAGCCGGTAATGGCTGATGTAGGTAAGGATTTCTGTATAGATACTGAGAAGCTGAAGCCTCTTATCAATGAAAGAACAAAAGCTATCATACCTGTTGACATTGCAGGATATCCTTGCGATTATGAAAGTATCAACAGGCTTGTAAATGAAAGGGATATCAAAAGCTTGTTCATTGCAAAAGGTGATGCGCAATTAAAACTCGGGAGAATTTTCATACTGTCAGATGCTGCGCATTCTATCGGTGCAATATATAAAGGCAAGCCTTCCGGTGCTCTATGTGATGCAACAGTGTTCTCATTTCATGCGGTTAAGAATGTAACAACTGCTGAAGGGGGTGCGATCTGTCTGAATCTGCCTGAACCATTCAAGAATTCCGAATTATATAAAAGGCTCAGACTGCTTTCTCTGAACGGGCAGACAAAAGATGCATTTACAAAATCACAGGGTGGTAATTGGAAATACGATATTGTGTATCCCGGTTTCAAAATGAATCTTAGCGACATTTGCGCCGCAGTAGGTCTTGCGCAAATAAGAAAATATGAAATTGATCTTCTCGATAAGCGAAAGAGAGTCTTTCAAATGTATAATGAAGGATTCGCTGAATCAAGTTGGGTCGAACTGCCTCCTGAAAATTCTGAAGGGAGAGTGTCATCTTGTCATATATATCTCATCAGGATCAAAGGAATTACAGAAGCTCAGAGAGACAGGATGATAGAGGTGATAAACGAACTTGGTGTTTCAGTTAATGTCCACTTTGTTCCAATGCCTATGCTTTCTGTTTTCAAAGAAAGGGGATACGACATAAATGATTATCCCGTTAGCTATGACAACTATTCACGGGTAATTACGCTTCCGGTTTATCCTCAGCTTTCTGATGATGATATTGGCAAAATAATATACTCAGTCAAAGCAGCATACAGCAAAGTAGTCATCTGAAATTTGCTTAAGAGAAGTTTTGATATGATCTTATCTCTGACAGGATTGATGATACTTTCCCCGGTTTTTGTTTTTATAATACTTGCGGTTAAATTCAGTTCAAAAGGTCCGGCATTTTACGAACAGAAACGAATCGGTATTTCAGGGAGTGAATTCAGCTTGTATAAATTCAGGACAATGCAAGTGGATTCAGACAAGAAAGGACTTCTCACAGTCGGCGGTAGAGATCCCAGAATAACAGGCATTGGGTATTATTTGAGAAAGTACAAGCTTGATGAGCTTCCGCAATTGTTCAATGTGTTCAAAGGAGACATGAGCTTCGTTGGTCCAAGGCCGGAAGTAAGAAAGTATGTTGAGCTTTACAGTGAAGAGCAAAAAAAAATTCTTTCAGTAAGGCCGGGAATAACAGACGTGGCATCGATAAAATACAGGAATGAGAACGAGATTCTTGAAAAGCAGGAGGATCCGGAGAAATATTACATTGAATACATCATGCCGGATAAAATTGCTTTGAACCTAGAGTACATTTCTGACAGATCATTCTTCAAAGACATTAATGTCATCTACAATACACTTTGTGCAATTGTCAAATGATCATATATTAAGGAATTGTTGAAAATCCTAAAGAAGAATTGATATTCCTTCACTGTGAAATATCAAAATCTTTGTTGAATCAAACGCTTTGATTTCTTAATTTATAGCAATTCAAAAACCCTCGAACGGAAAGCTTACCCCAATAGAAGTTTTCCAAATATCAATGACCTGATGTCAATACGGTGTAGTGTGATGAAAGGGTATGAGGAACATCTAACTTAATGCTTGAAAATTTTCTAAATAAGGGAATCTTAAAGCTAAGAAACAGGCATCTGCTTGTTCTTGACTTATTATTCCTGCTAATAAGTCCGTTCCTTGCTTTGACTTTGAGACTTGATGTCAAAGTTGACCTGGATACTTACATTACAGGTCTTGCATACTGTACTATTATCTTTTTGGCTATTGACATGCTTGTTTTTTTGCGTCTTGGTCTTTACAAGAGATATTGGCACAGTGCAAGCGTTGATGAACTCGCCAAGCTTATCTACATTATCTTCTGGGCTGTACTTATACATTCCGTTTTTTTCATTTTTCTCTATAATCTAGAAATCCTGAACTTTGAGACTCTCCCTCTCTCATTGCCTTTGCTCGATGGGATTTTCATATTCTTTTTTGTAAGCGGGACAAGATTCAGCATTCGACTGATAGAGAGATTAAATGAAAAGAGAAAAATGTCATTTCATGGTGAGAGAGTTCTCGTTGCCGGATCCGGAAAATCAGGAATCTCTATAGTTCAGGAAATGCAGAGAAACCCGCAACTTGGCATGGTACCTGTTGCATTTATCGATGATGACGTTGAGAAAAGAGGTCTGAAGATAAGAGGGATTCCGGTTATGGGTACAAGGCACAGCATTCCGGAAGCAATTTCCAGATTGAACATTACTAAAGTGATAATTGCAATGCCGACTGCACCGGGATCGGAAATTCGTGACATAGTTTCTATCTGCCGTAAATGCGGAGTACAGACAAGAACTATTCCGGGCATTTATGAAATACTCGATGAAAGAGTAAGGATAGACAGCATCAGGGAAGTTCAGATAGAAGACCTTTTGAGGCGTGAACCTGTGCAGACTGATATCAAGCGTGTTGAAGATTTTCTTAAGGGCAAGAAAGTACTCGTTACAGGTGCAGGGGGCTCTATAGGAAGCGAGCTTTGTCGTCAGATAATCAAGTGCAGCCCTTCCGAGTTAACATTACTGGGCCAGGGAGAAAACTCTATATTTGATATTCAGCGGGAAATCCTGAAAAGAATATCATTGCTAAATGGCAAGTTTGGCGGAACTAATGTCAATATTGCAGTTGCGAATGTAAGATCATTCAACCGGGTTGACAATGTTCTTGGTGAGATTCAGCCGGATGTGATTTTCCATGCTGCTGCTCATAAACATGTTCCCCTAATGGAGTCAAACTCCTGCGAAGCAATCAGCAACAATGTGAAGGGAACACAGAACCTTATTGACCTTTCGCTTAAGCACAATGTCGAGCATTTCGTATTTATTTCTACAGATAAAGCAGTCAATCCGTCAAGTATCATGGGTGCTAGCAAGAGAGTGGCCGAGATGATAGTGCTGAAAGCTGCAAGGGAATATGGAAAGAATTATTCGGCGGTTAGATTTGGAAATGTGCTTGGAAGCAGGGGAAGTGTAGTCCTGACTTTTAAAAAGCAGATCACCGAGGGCGGACCCATAACTATAACTCATCCGGATATTCAAAGATACTTCATGACAATTCCTGAAGCCGTGCAATTGGTTTTGCAGGCATCCGTAATTGGAGGTGGTGGAGAGATTTTTGTTCTGGATATGGGAAAGCCGATAAAGATCCTTGATTTGGCAAAAGATATAATAAGGCTCTCTGGGTATGAAGTAGAGAAAGATATAAAGATTGTTCTTACCGGACTCAGGCCTGGGGAAAAACTTTTTGAAGAGCTCTTCATTCCGGGCGAAATATATGAGAAGACAATTCATGAGAAGATTCTAATTGCTGCCAATGCAAGTCACTTTATCCCTGACGGATTCGAAGAGAATCTTGAAGTACTGCTCGAGAAGAGGCATGAGAATGATCGTGATACAATTGTTGGCTTGCTTAAGAGGCTTGTTCCTGAATATACCGGCGAAGAACAAGTAGCTCAGGTTTCTTAGATCCACACACTACAAAAATTTTCACTCCTATAATCAAAACCTTTGATGAAAGTCAGATACTTTCTTGTTTTAGTTTTGCTCTTTGTTACGATGAAAGCAAATTCTCAGGTTGAACTAGTTCCTGTTGAGAGTTCAGTGTATAATTTTTTCTCAAGGATGAAAAACCTTGAAGTACTTCCTGATTATAATCCGGGCATAATTCCAATCTCACGTGAAACTGCCGCCGGATTCCTGAAGATTATTGAAAGTAACTCAAGAAAACTCTCTTCCGTTGACAAGAAACTTCTTTCAGATTTTCTTGTGGAGTTTTCTTATGACATTTCCGGAAATCTTGACAAGCGTGCTTCGCTTTTCAAAACCACGAAGCATATTTTCTCTGATGATAAACAAAAGGATCTGTATGGCTTTGCAGATTCGAATGCGACCCTCTTCTTTGACGGGCTCGGAAGTTTTTCTCAAAGAGAATCAAGAGGGGATTCGATCGGAAGGCATTCAATTTCATTAGGCGAACTTGGATTCAGAGTAAGAGGTACTTTGTACAACAGCGTTGGTTATTACCTCAGAGCTTCTAACGGTCAAAAACTCTCAGGAGATTCGGGAGATGTTACCTTTGCAAGAAACACTGATCCGAAATTATTTGCTCAGTACAAGTTTCAATATGAACAGAATAACTTTGACACATTTGACGGCTATCTAAGATTCAGAACTCAGGGCAACTGGCTTTCACTTATGGCAGGAAGAAATCCCGTTTATATGGGATTCGGATTCACTGACCGGTTATTCCTTTCAAATAATACTGCGGCGTTTGATTATCTGAGGCTCGATCTTGCTTACAAGGCAGTTGCATATACATTCATATATGGAAGTCTTCGAGGGGATTCGCTCGGCAGAGAAATAGATGCGAAGAATATTGCAACTCACCGACTCGATGTTATGTTTTCAAATTCTTTCAGGATGGGATTCTTTGAGAGCGTGATATCTGCAAATACCCCGTTCAGTTTTACTTTCCTTAATCCCATAAGCTTTCTTACCTCTGCTGAACTTAACAAATCATCTCAGGCAGGTGCAAACAATGATAATAATTCCATCATGGGATTTGATATGCTGGTCAATCCGGTAAAGTCCCTGGCATTTCAGGGTTCGCTTCTAATAGATGATCTTGATTTCAGCACATTGTTTGAGGACAATGCAAGCATTACAAATAAATTTGCATGGCAATTGGGAGCAGTCTGGGACAATGCGTTTACTCTTCCAAATCTCAGATTCACAACTGAATACACCAAGCTCGATCCGTTCGTGTATTCACATGTTTCCAATGAAACGGAATATACTCACTGGGATCTCCCTCTCGGACATCATCTTCAGCCGAACTCAGATGAAATAGCGTTCGGTTTGGAATATGACATCACAAACAGGATAAATCTCAGTCTCTTATATCAGCATCAAAGATCTGCAAACGGAATCGTAACTGATTCACTCGGCAGGGTCATCGTAAATTACGGAGGTGATATTAACAATGCTTCCGGCTATTCGAAATCAGATCCTGAATTTCTGAAGGGCAACAGAATTGACAGAGATATTGTCACAGCCAATTTCTCATGGCAATTCCTGAGGCAATTCTATATTGACATTTATTATGTTCACAGGATCATCAACAATATTTACCAGAACAAGAAGTTCAATGATGATTACGGCTTCCTGACTTTGAGTATTGACTATTGATCACAAATGAAATAATTCAAAAACATTCTACAGAGAATAAATGAAAAGCATTTTAAAATTATTTGGTTTGATCATTATTTTGTTGAGCTTAAACTCAGCTTCAGCACAAACCACAGTGGGCTTTTACGGTGGACTAAGCATGATAAGTCTGTCAGGTGATTCCCCCGATCTTACCGGATATTCAGGCAATGGCGGTTATGTTTTCGGACTTAGTTTCGAGACCAACATCACAAAGGACATAAAACTCATGATACAGCCAAACAGCTCAAGTTACGGTACAATGATCGGGTTTGATGTTGGTGAAGAAGAGCTTAAGGACAGTATTGAATTGGATGTGACGTATTACAGGCTGCCAGTTCTTATAAAATTTGAAGCACTCAACGATTACACTTACTTCATAAGCGGACTTGACTTGGGATTCCTGAATGAGGCAAAGTACACTGACGTAAAGCAAACAATCGAGGAAACAGATATCTCGGACAGCTTTGAGAGTTTCGATTTGGCCGCAGTATTCGGTGCAGGTGTCAAGTTTCCGGTCAGTTATTTCATTGCATCAGCAGAGGTCAAGTATTCACAAAGCTTGTTGAACGCAAGCTCAAATGTCCCGGAGGTTCAGTTCAATTCTCTTCCTTCGAGATTCAGATTTTCCGGATTTCAACTTATTGCTAATATTTCTTACAAATTTTGATTCAAATGAAAATACTATCTCATAAATCCAGATTAAGAATTGTTGGAATGTACAATCTAATATTGGGGCTGCTCATTTTTCTTTCGGCTTCTGTTCCGGTCAGTGCAAATGGTTTATCAAACATGAATGGTCTGAAGCTTACTAATTCGGGCGATTCACTGAAGAGCAGAGTTTACGAACATGCAACTTTGAAAGGTCACAAGTTCATAATAAATTCTAGCATAGGCTCGCCGTTTATTCAGACATTCCTGGAAAACCGATTAGGTGCCGGTCAAACCATTGATCTTGATATCCCGACGATTAGAATCAGCGGAACTGAGGTTGTCCAACTCAAAGGAGAACTGCTCTTTACTGCCCTGAACTTAAAATACCAGCAAAAGATAAAAGATTGGATGGCTTTCAACGCCAGTGTTCTTGTTACCGGCAGACTGGGAACAAAAGCAGGTTCGCTGATTTCCGAAGGTGTGAATGTCTTCACAGGGTATCAGATGGGATGGCTTTTTAAGGTCTATGAAAACAAAGAGATGATGCTTTCCGGTACACTTGATATCACAAATAATTCTGTAACGATTATTGATCTGGAGAAATTTGTTCAGGGAATAATTGACAGTGGAAAGATCACAAAAGACAATCAGCTGGTAAAAGAAATACCGACACTCAGGGCAGGCGGAGGGCTGAGAGGTTCTTATGCATTCAATCAGACATTTGGCTTTACCGGTTTTGCAAGCCTCAGTAATGGAGAATCGGCAGACAGGGATAATTCAAATGATTGGTTCTTCAATTTTGGTCTGGCATTTGATGCAGATCTGATGCCGAAACAGAAGGTCCCGATTGGTTTCCTTTTGGGTTTCTATAGTATTGATTTTGCCGGTGCAGAAGTAGCTCTGGAAAATGATCCAAAGAATTTCGTTTTTCAAATAAACTATACCGGAAAAGAAGACCTTAATCTTGGAGTGGATGTTAACTATCAGACTTACAAGCCGGTAAACTACGACCGTAATATAAGTTTCGTCAACGTTTCATTGGGGCTCAAATATTTCTTCTGATAAGTCGTACTGAACAGACGATCAGAATACTTCTCCGAGATTAAGCGAGAAACTGCTTGAGCCATCTGCACCTCGTCCGAAATCAATTGCAATATTGGTTCTTGAATCTTTATTGAATT
>CALEVL010000145.1 GCA_937924675.1 uncultured Ignavibacteria bacterium
GCAGGTTTACCCGGCAAGGACGGGCCCGCCTGCGTAAAGTGCTGAAGTTCAGTATACTTCGGGCAGGCTGACGCCAAAGCTCACAATTTTTAACGGCAATTAGGATGAGGCCTGTCCGCCGTCATTCGCTTCAAGTGAGTAGTAATTCGACAGGCGGGCGGGTTGTTTTTCCGAATCGAAATTCTTCTAACATTACTACTTGATTTCGAAAGAATTTTCGAAATGCAAAAACGTTTTGGACAGTAATGAAGTATTAATGTTCAGAGTCCTAATACTATATTTGAATTATCATGAACAAAAGATACTTTTGGAGAAAAAATGTTGATTTGCGGAATAGATGAGGCTGGCAGAGGTCCATTGGCCGGACCCGTGGTTGCAGCTGCTGTAGTTTTTGAGGATAATGCCATTGTAGAGGGAGCAAGGGATTCAAAGACTCTGAGTGAAACATTACGGGAAGGTCTTTATGACAAGATCAGGGAAAGGTGTCTCGAATATTCAATAGGAGCGGCAGATCATATAGAAATTGATGCATTGAACATACTAAAAGCTACTATGCTGGCAATGGAACGGGCTCTCAATTCTCTTAGTACTAAGCCCGATTTGGTTTTGATAGACGGGAATTATTTCAGATTGCCGGAAGGGAGAGAAGGGCAATTCAACTTCAAGACAATTATAAAGGGCGATTCAAGCGTAAATGAAATTTCCTGTGCATCAATATTGGCAAAAGTTACAAGGGACAGGATCATGAAAGATTCTCACAAGATTTATCCTGTCTATAATTTCAATTTAAATAAAGGATATCCGACTCCTTTCCACATTTCTGCAATCAGATCATCTGGTATCTGTGAAATTCACAGGAAAACGTTCTGTGCGAAATTCGTCAATGGGATAAGAGAATCGAATGAATAAATGTATTTATAAGAACCGGCTTGGAAAAGCAGGGGAGTTGATAGCCAAGGATTTTCTTTCGGAAAAAGGGTACAGATACTTGGCGGGAAATTTCAGATATGAAAGAGCTGAAATTGATCTGATCTTTTGTCAGGATGAAAAAAAATTGCTTGTGTTTGTTGAAGTGAAGACCAGAAAGAATAAGAAGTTTGGGGAGCCGGAAGAATCAGTAAATAATGCTAAGCAATTGAGTATTAAGAAAGCTGCTGAAGGATTCTTGCTTGAAAATAAGGAATACGATAAATATGATTTGAGAATAGATGTTATAGGTGTAATTATTGGAGAAGATGGTCCGGAAATAAATCACATAGAAAACGCATTCTGAGGCAAATCAAATGCGGATAATATAGAAAAGGCAGGTCATTCAACCTGCCTTTTTGGTATGGGTTAAAAGCGCTTAGGTTACTTTATAAGCATCATTCTTTTTGTGTCTGTAAAACTGTTTGCATTGATTCTGTAATAGTATATACCGCTCGATAGTGATGAAGCATTGAAGTCGTATTGATAAGCTCCGGCATTCAGATTCGTGTTAACCAATTCAGTGACTTGTCTTCCGGTCATATCATATATGACTATGCTGACAAAAGAACTCTTTGGAAGATCAAATCTGATTGATGTTGATGGGTTAAACGGATTCGGGAAGTTCTGATGCAATTCGTATTTAGTAGGAACCAGAGAATTGTAATTAGAAATTCCAACGTTGATGGTATCAAATATTGCCTTCTGAACAATGACGGTATTCATGGTAACAGAAGGTGATGGATTTGTTCCGGTGTAAGAACCGGTTCCTGTTCCTTCCCAACGATTGAAATAATATGTCTTACCGTTGAATTGAGTCTGTAGTGCTGACAAAGAAACATTCTGCACTGAAGCTGAATCATAATATGAACCCGAGCCGTTTACTGTTACAGGAATTCCAAGCGGCTCTGCAAGTCCAAGCATCCTGAATTGAACGCCGTAGTTTGCGGTAATTGAAGTTGTATTTACATCAACTTCAACGGTGTGTGATTGTGCTCCGCCATCACTCCAGTTATTGAATACATATCTGTTGTTTCCCGATGTTTGAGGTGAAGGTGCATTTAGAGAATGGCTTGAGCCAAGATCCCATGTGAATAACCTGCTGGTATTGTAAGAGACATTATCAACAGTTAAGGAAACATTGTTTCGGCTTGGACCAATTACTACATAGTTTTTCCCTACAAGATAATTCACAACTGTCTTATGAACAACACCCGTTCCGCTTGTTCCGCTTACGATTACTTTATATTCACCTACAGGAACTGCAGATGTTGAGTTAACTCTGAATGCAACTGAATCAGGGAAGTTGCTGATGGTATTGCCGTTCGGGAAATTAACTGTAATTCCTGCATTTGCCGGCTCAACTTCTGCTGTAAATGTAACAGCTGAATTGAAACCGGTTGCAATTGAAGGAATGAAAGCTTTAAAGTCAGCTGAATTGCTTTGTCCCTGAGCGACAGTCTTATATGCAGGTGCAGAGATCAGGTTGAAATCCAATGTTGGAATTGCTGAATTCAGTATTTCAAGCGGAGCTGACTGAACAAAGACCAAAGATCTTATCTGGTCTGCAACCCATGCAGAACTTATAGCATAGCTGTATTCAAGAGTTATCTTTCTTCCCGGAAGAAGTGTCACTGCTGTTCCCTGAGCAGATGGAAGCATCTTTCTCATTACATCTGCAAAATGTGACTCACCATTTGTTCCTGGAGGAGAAGTATAAACAATCATCTTTTCAACCACTGCAAACTGGACTGTAGCGTTTGGATTTGCCACGGCGCTTTCGCAATAAATATCAACTCTTGCATTCACCTGGCTTCCGTTTCTTGTCTCAGTAACAATTATTGTTATAGGACTAAGAACACTCTTTCTTTGTGCAAGTGAAGATTGAAGTTCGCCTGTTCCAAACCCATTGATGTTGATCAGTCCGTCAAATTTCCAGTTTGGAATTGAGTTTACATTATAATGTGATCTTCTTGTATTGTTGTCATTTGGATTGGCAAGATACATCGGATCATTTCCCGGTGCGGGCCAGTTCATGTGATAACTTACGCTGATTGCGTCATTCAAACTGGTCGAGTTCAGGAATCCATCAAGAGTCGGATTGTAAGTAGCGCATGGTGGACAAGTTGAACTTGTGAATCTTTCAATAAGAACTCTTCTGTCACCTGCATTTGAAACAGAAACAAGAGAAAACGTCATTGCAAAAAGAACGACGATGCTCAGTAATTTACTTTTCATTTTATTCTTAAGGTTTTGATTTTATTTCCTTTGCTGGGGTATTCAAAATTATGTTAATTCTATTTAACAAACAACATTTTAATGAATTTGACTGAGCCATTCGCTCTTATTCCAAAAAAATAGACTCCGCTCGATAGTCCATCCGGTTCAAACAATTGCTCATATTCACCGGCTTCAAATACTCTCTTCCCTAAATGGCTAATTACTCTGCCACTGACATCGGTTACCATAAGTTCTGCTTCTGTCCGTACTGAAAATTCAAACCTCAAACGAGTTGAAGGATTGAATGGATTTGGATAATTCTGATGGATCATGAACTCTTCAGGAACTGATGAGATGTTTCCATAAACAGAGGATATTTCATCATTCCGGTAGAAATAGAATCCGCCTTTGGAATTTCCGACAAACAAATCCAAATCCAGGTCATTGTCAATATCAGTAAACTCCGGACAAGAGTTTCTTTCAGCGTTTATTCCGGCAAACTCTACTGTAATCAGATCAAATACAGCGGAGGCAGAAGTACCATTGTTTCTGTAAAAAGATATTTTCCCATCCTGTTTGCCAATAAAAAGATCAAAGTCTCCGTCTCTGTCAATATCTGCAAACCTTGGTGTGCTCTCGTCACCCGCATCTATACCTGAATAAAAATTGCTTCTGAATATGAAGTTGAATGTGCTTGCAGTTCCGGTGTTTTCATAATACAGTATCCTGCCGTTAGTGCCGCCAATGAAAAGATCAAAGTCCTGATCCGCGTCAATATCAACAAGAGCAGGTGTACTGCTTTGCCCTAAAGTTGTAAGCCCGATCTGATATCCCCTTGCTTCAAGCACGAAGTTATATGTCGTTGCGTTTCCGTTATTCCTGAAGAGCCATAGTGAATCCTTGATATAGCTTCCGAGTATCATGTCCTTATCCCCATCATTATCAATATCTGCAAAAGAGGGAGAATAGTTGAAACTCTCGGAAAGTATGTTCAGTGAATCCTCTGCGTAATTGAATTGAGCATTGGCTGCCGTGCCTTCGTTTCGGAAGAAGCCGAGTTTTGCATAGTCGTTTCCGACAAAGATATCTTTGTCGGTATCATTGTCGATGTCCACATAAGTTAAATTGCTTGTTCCTCCGACATCCACATTGTAGAGATAGTTATCTGTTACTCTGTCAAATTGTGGATTTGAAGCGCTTCCATTGTTCCTGTAAAAAGTAAAATTTCTGCTGTTCTGAGAAAGATAAAGAACAGAAACAAAAAGATCTTTGTCACCGTCGGCATCTATGTCTACAAACCTGGTCGAGTTATAACCGCTTGATTCGTACGGAGAAGTTGAAGGATATAGCGAATCCACAATCACTACATTTGGCTGAGACGGAGTGCCGTCGTTGCGAATGAAATAAATTCCTTTCGAAAACAAGTCACCCCAGAACAGATCATAATCCAGATCATTGTCTATGTCAACAAACTCGAGAGAATTTGCACCGTGCCTGCTGTCAAACGCAGGTGAAATGATTATGAGATCCTGCCAGAAATCTGTAACGAACCTGAATGAAAATGAACTTGCTGTTCCTGTGTTTTCATAATAAGTGATCGTTCCAAGGCTTTGACCTGTGAAAAAATCCTTGTCGCCATCATTATCCATGTCACAAAAGACCGGTACGCAATTCGACTCACTGTAAATTACGGTGTCTGTGACGGTCCTGAGTTCAGGAATCTCAAGAACGTAGGAAGCAGAAACCGGACTTCCGGTATTCTTGAAATACTTTACTGTCTGGTCGATTCCTCCTGTGAACAGATCATAATCCGAGTCGCTATCCATATCGGCAAAGTAAAACCAATTTGCAAAACTTAGTCCGGAAAACCTGTTTGTAATCAGTTTGTATGAAGCTGACTGAGGAGTGCCTGTGTTTCTGTAAAAGTAAAGGCTTGTATCCGCGTCGTAGGTAAACAAATCATAATCTCCATCTGCATCAATATCTACAAACTGATATCGTGCATTGTTCATTCCGCCGTTAAATGGTGCCTGCGATAATTGGCCTTCGACCAAGAACGGTATTCCGTCAAACTTTTGAATAAAGGGTTGAGAATGCAAGAGTGCCGGAAATGTACAAACAATTATTGAAGCCCAGATGATGATATTTATTAAAGATTTTCTAGTTAGTAATGCCATGTCCAAAAGTAAAATCATTTGAAATCGTAACTGGCAGTTTGCCCGTGAATTTAATTGTCCCAAACAATGCATCTATTCCGGCTTCAATTGAAGCTTCAGAATCGGAATATGCGCAAACATACGCCGGAACATCCGGGAAGCCCTGTATCAGATAAGGATTGCCGAATGAAACAACACATACATTGCGTCCATTCGAAGATAAACTGTTGATCAGCTCAATCTGTGAATCCGGCAAACCAACTGTCCCGGTTTTGATTTTAACTTTTGCATAAACAGGGATGATGATGTTGTCGTAACCTGCGGCGTCGGCTAAAATCTCTCCGGAATTACTGATGTCTCCGCTAAGATCGTAGTATGACAATTCACTGAATTGATTCTTGTCTTTAAACACACTGAGAAAGTAATCCGAGTTTGCCTTTTCGTTTCCGTTGTTCATTGAAACAACAAGACATTTCTTTCCGCTTTGATTAACAAGTGGAAGATTGTTGCCGGTATTCTTCACAAGTGTAATGGACTTGTCCGCAATTTCTTTTGCAAGTGTTTTTGCAGAAGGGGAGTTAACTATGCTTCTAACATCAGATTCATTTGAATACCTGTTTTCTTCTATCTTCAGCCATTTCTTTGCATTCAGAATTTTGGTTACTGATGTATTGATCTTCTCTTCGCTGATCCTGCCTTCAAGGACTGCATTCTCAATTGCATCAATTGTCCTTGTCTCGCCCTGTGGCATAAGAATCAGATCAACGCCTGCATTGGCGCATCTTAATGCTACTTCTTCTGTTGAAAAATGTTTTACAACTCCGGCCATGTTCAATGCATCAGTTATTACAAGTCCCTTAAATCCCATCTTGTTCATTAGCAATCCGCTGATAACCTTCTCCGAAAGAGAGGCAGGTAAATTCGTTTCATCATCAACTGAGGGAAAAGACATGTGGGCGATCATTACTGACATAACACCTGCATCTATTGCGCTCTTAAACGGAGGAAGTTCTACAGATTCAAGTCTTGTCATGTCAAGATTGAGAACGGGCAAGTCATTATGAGAATCGATTTCTGTATCTCCGTGTCCCGGGAAATGCTTTGCCGTTGCTATGACGTTTGCATCCTGAATTCCCTTGATCATTTTATCTCCCATCACTGAAACAAGCTTTGGATCTTCTCCGAATGATCTTACATTTATAATGGGATTGAGTGCATTGTTGTTAACATCAACAACCGGTGAATAGCTTTGATGAATACCTATAGCTCTGCATTCTCTTGCAATCTCATACCCCATCTTATATGCAAGTTCCGGATCCCGTGTTGCTCCAAGCGCCATATTATTCGGGTAAAGGCTACCGTCTTCAAGCCGCATCTTTGTTCCTCTTTCAAAATCCGCAGACATCAGCAAGGGTGTTTCGGAAAGCTGTTGAAGCTTGTTTATCAGCTCAGCTTCCTGAATCGAATTCCCTTTGAAAAAAATGAATCCGCCTATCTTCTCATTTAATACAAGGTTCTTAAGTCTTTGAAATTCTTTGGAGTTTTCATCAAGCGAAAAACCATCAGAACTGGAGATGATCATCTGAGCAATCTTTTCCCTGAGTGTCATCTCACTAATCTTTCTCTCTATCTCCGGTGATTTTATTGTCAGATCAATCGCTGCTTCATTTCTTTTGTTCAAAGTAAATGAATCGGCTTGAGATGTCTTGTCGTTTGAAGTTGAGAAGAGCATCAGCAGAGGAAGAACAAATCTGAAGATGATTAACATTGAATATTATGATTGACTTTTGGTTTCTTTCTGAACTTTCTCTGTCATGGCTGTAAAATACTTCATTATCTCCATAGGAAGCGGAATGATCATTGTAGAATTTTTTTCGGCAGCAATTTCTGTCATCACCTGAAGATATCTCAACTGCAGTGCATTCTCTGTCTTTCCCAATATCGCTGCTGCCTCAGCAAGCTTTTGAGCAGACATAAATTCTCCTTCGGAATTAATGATCTTTCCCCGCTTGTCTCTTTCTGCTTCTGCTTGTCTTGACATTGCACGAACCATTTCCTGAGGCAGGTCAACATTCTTTAACTCGACATTCATGACCTGGATTCCCCACGGTTCTGTCTCACGGTAAATCAGTTCTCTTAATTTAGTGTTCACTAATTCACGGTGAGCAAGAAGATCATCAAGGTCGCTTTGACCAAGAACTGTTCTCAAAGTTGTCTGCGAAATAAGTGAAGTTGCATACATATAATCCTCAACCTGTATGATCGCCTTGTTAGGATCACTGACTCTGAAATAGACAACCGCATTCACTTTGACAGAGACATTGTCTTTTGTGATAATGTCCTGAGGAGGAACATCCAGTGCAATTGTCCTGAGACTGATTCTTACCATCTTGTCAAGGATCGGGATGAGAATTATCAGACCGGGTCCTTTGACTGCGCTGAATTTTCCAAGTCGGAAAATCACTGCACGCTCATATTCATTCAAAACTCTGAATGCTCTGAGAAGTGAAATAAAGAGCATGAATCCGAGAAGTGCTCCGAAGCCTATTATCAATCCGCCAAAAATTTCCATGGTATAGTTTTTTAAGATTTATTGATCTGTGTTTTGAACTTCCGTAAGTTCTTTGTACTCTTCCTTAAATTTTCTCAGCCTGTCTGCAAGAGGTTCAAATTCATCAAACTGCATAAGCTCAAGCCGGAACTTGGCTACATCTCTCATTCCCCGCAGGTAACCTGAGTAATGCTTTCTGAATTCCTTAACTCCGTATATTTCTCCTTTATGTTCTACAGATAATCTAAGGTGTTCAATACACATATCTACTCTTTCGATTACGTCAGGTTCTTCCTCGTGTACCCCGTTATGAAGAAAATATTTTGACTGTCTGAAAATCCATGGATTACTTATTGCTGCCTGTCCGATCATTACTGCATCGGGCTCATAATTCTCAAATACGAAACGGACATCTTCAGGCGCTTTGATATTGCCATTGAGAATTATCGGCATCTTTACTCCTGCCTCCTTGATTCTCTTCACCCATGTCCAGTCCGCATCGCCTTTGTTGCCCTGTGATCTTAGCCGGCAATGAACCGTAAGTGCTTGTATGCCGATGCTTTCCAGGAGTTTTGCAACTTCTACTATAACTATGGAATTCTCATCCCAGCCTAATCTCGTCTTCAGCGTAACAGGCAGCTTAACACTTGCCATTATCATCTCGGCTATCCGGGCCATCTTAGGTATGTCTTTCAGCAATCCTGCTCCTGCACCTCTCATTGCAACATCCTTTACCCAGCAACCGCAATTGATATCAATGAAATCAGGTCCGGCACTCTCAGATATCTTTGCAGCTTCGGTCAATGTGTCTTCATTGCCTCCGTAAATCTGAATGCCAAGAGGACGTTCTTCTTCATAGAAAAACAATTTTGCCTTTGCCTTGCGAGCATCACGGATAAGACCTTCGGCAGAAATGAATTCAGTGTATACTATATCAGCTCCAAGCCTCCTTGCTATGAGTCTAAAGGGCGGTTCGGTAACATCTTCCATCGGGGCAAGCACAACTTTACCCGAAAATCTCTTTTGAAAATCATTCATTGTGCAATGAAGTTACTTATTGATGCGTTAACTTGAAATAAAAAAGTCCGGCAATATCAGATTGATTGCCGGACCGTGAAAATCAAACTGCTTGTAGTCTCATTTCATTTCCGGTAATGAAGGCTTGTTTGACTTTTCTCCAAGCCAGTTCTTGTTGTTATAATCCTGAAATGTCTTTACAATTTTTTTAACGCTTGCTTCCGATTTCGAAAGAAAGGTATTCGGATGAACTCCAATCCAGACAATGAAAACAAGTAAAGGCACGAAAGAAAGAAATTCTCTTACAGATAGATCGGGAAGTGATTTGTTTTCTTCTTTATCAACGGGACCAAGCATGACTCTCTGGAACATCCAAAGCAGATATACTGCTGCAAGAATTACTGCAGTTGTGGAAACAATTGAATATGCCGTAGTTCCAAGATTTGAGGAATAGAATGAGCCAAGCAATATCAGAAACTCACCTACAAATCCGTTCAATCCGGGCAATCCGATAGATGACAACACCACTATCGTGAACACAACTGAAAATAACGGCATGATTTTCATGATGCCGCCAAAGTCGGCAATTTTCTTGGTATGTCTTCTCTCATAAAGGATGCCGACAATCATAAAGAGTGCACCCGTTGAAAGTCCGTGATTGATCATTTGTATGACACTACCCTGAAGCGCAACATCAGTTACGGCAAAAGTGCCGAGTACAATGAAACCCAGGTGACTGACGGATGAATATGCAACAAGCTTCTTGATGTCTTTCTGTACAATGGAAACCAAAGCACCATATACTATTCCGATCACTGCAAGAACTGCAATTATTGGAGTAAGTTTTATGAAAGCTCCGGGAAATAAAGGAAGCGAAAATCTAAGCAGACCATAAGTTCCCATCTTAAGCAATACTGCTGCAAGAATAACGCTGCCGGCAGTGGGCGCCTGCACGTGAGCATCCGGGAGCCATGTGTGGAACGGAAACAACGGCACTTTAATCAGGAAGCTGAGAGTGAACAATATGAAAAGATAAACCTGAGTATCCAAAGGCAGCTGCGGTGAATGCTGCTGAAGCAAAGTAAGATCAGTTGTGAATGTTCCTGTTGAAGGGAGACTCAGAATTCCGAGCCAGACTATTCCGATAAGCAAAAGCAAACTTCCGAACATCGTATAAAGGAAAAATTTGACAGTTGCATAAACCCTGTCTTCGGCTCCCCAAACACCGATAATGAAATACATCGGCAAGAGTATAAACTCCCAAAAGATATAGAACAGGATCAGGTCAAGAGAAGAAAATACACCTATCAAAGCTGCATCAAGCAACAATACAAGAAAATAGAATGTCTTGATGTTCTTTGTAATTGAAGTCCATGATGCTAATATGCTCAGCGGGAAGATAAATGCTGACATTACAATCAGCAGTAACGAAATGCCGTCAATTCCCAGAAAGTAATAAGTATTGGAGAATGATATCCATTTTACTTTCTCAACAAACTGGTACTCTCCAATGGCTGGATTAAAAGCAAAAAACAAATAGACCGAAATAGCCAAAGGCACCAATGAAACAAAGAAAGCGTATGTCTTGATCAGCTTCTCGCTTTCCTTCTTGAAAAAAAGTATCGGAATGGAAAGTAGTATCGGCAGAAAAATCAGAATCGAAAGAATATTATTCAAATCCCTTATCGTTAAGTTGCGGCTGTTATTAATGACAAAATCTTGCGTGCAATATATGAATTAGAGCAAAGAATTTTTAGTCCAAAGATAAACTAATTTACTCCTCTGACAGCATACAGATCATAAACCCTGTCACCACTTCCCTTGGAGGGTTCCCCATAGAATTGCGTCGTGATTGATTTATGAAGCCTGTTGGATTTCCTGAATCCGAGCTTGCGGATATTGCTAGCCGCCTTGCTGTTCTTGACGTGAACGTATGCAACTATGTTGTCAAAATAATTTAGTGACTTTACATATTCGATCAGAATTTCCGAAGACTCAAATCCAAGCTTCAAGCCCCTGAACTCCTTACCTATCGCAGTTGAAATCTCGCATGCCCTGTCATAGTGCAATCTCCATTTGAAACAAACATAGCCTGAGCAAATCTTGCCCTGCATTATCTTGTACCAAACTTCAACGGGATTATCAGACTTCTTCTTGATCCACTTCCTGATCTTTGCTCTGGTCTTGTTTACTGTGTATTCCCGGTTAAGGAAAAGATCTATTTCTTTCTCGTTGAATATGCTTATCAGAAGATCTTCCAACTGTTTGTCATTTTCTCCAAACCTCTGCAAATAGCATTTCTTTCCTCTTATAACTTTTCTTAAACGGTCAGTCTTTAGGGACAACTGTCGCATACCAGGTCTTTTTACTTCTGTCCTTGATCTCATCAATGTGTATATGCTTTGCCTCGGTATATTCTTTCAAGCCGTCAATTCCAAATTCACGTCCGATTCCGCTTTGCTTGTATCCGCCAAATGGTGCTCTGTCACTAAGAAGGTGATATTCATTTATCCATACTGTCCCAGTTCTCAATCTCTCGGCGAGCTTTAGTGCTCTTTCGTCATTGCCTGACCAGACAGCGCCTCCAAGTCCGTAGATGGAATCATTTGCAATCTTTACGGCTTCATCGTCATCCTTAAACTTAATAAGAGTTACTACTGGTCCGAAAATTTCTTCCTGCGAAATCTTCATATCATTGTTTGCATTGATGAATACAGTCGGCTCAATGTAAAAGCCCTTGTCACCGACCCTGTTGCCGCCAACAAGGATCTCGGCTCCTTCATCTATTCCTGCTTTGATATAGCTCATTACAGAATTGAACTGATTTTCGTTAATGATTGGTCCGACATCTGTAGTCTTGTCCATCGGATCACCAATCTTCATATTCTGGATCTTAGGCTTTAGTTTTAAGATAAACTCGTCATAGATTTTTTCATGGACAAGCAATCGTGTTCCGCCTTCACAGCATTGTCCCTGATGATAGAATCCGGCATATATAGCACCGTCAACTGCCATGTCAATATCCGCATCATCGAGAACAATGTTTGCGGATTTTCCGCCGCATTCAAGAGTAAGCTTTTTTAGGTCTGAAGAAGCATTCTTCATTATTATCTTTCCAACTTCAGTTGAGCCGGTAAATGCTACTTTGTCCACTTTTGGATTCAATGCAAGCTCTGTTCCTATCTTTGATCCTTCTCCGCAAATAATGTTTACAACTCCCTTTGGCATTTCAGTTTCTGATATGAGTCTGGCAAGTTCCATTGCGGTAACTGATGTTTCCATTGCAGGCTTGAGAATTACCGTGCAACCTGCTGCAAGAGCAGGACCAAGTTTCCAGATTGCCATTTTTAGAGGGAAGTTCCATGGCGTAATAAGTGCGCAAACACCAATGGGTTCTCTTCTGACTATGTTCTTGCTTACTCCGGGTTTTGACAGTCCTTCAACTTCTTCATTAAGGTTCACCGAAGCTGCTTTGGAATAATAGTTGAGACTCCTTGCGGACAGGAAAACATCTTCCCCGGCTTTCTTTATTGTTGAGCCAGAATCAGCTACTTCGAGCAAAGTCAGACGTTTTGCGTTTTCATTTATCTTGTCAACTACCTGCTTAATAATGCGGCCGCGTTCTTCTCCCGGAAGATTGCTCCATACGCCGCTGTCAAATGCCACTCTCGCAGCTTCAACGGCAGCTCTTGTATCATCAATGCTCGCCTTTGCAATTTCAGCAATCACTTCGCCGTTGGCAGGATTGACAGCTTTGAATGTTCCTCCGTCGGAGGATTCGCGAAACTCACCGTTTATGTACAATAAATATTTATCCATT
This sequence comes from uncultured Ignavibacteria bacterium, assembly GCA_937924675.1. Classification (GTDB taxonomy): domain Bacteria; phylum Bacteroidota; class Ignavibacteria; order Tepidaquicellales; family Tepidaquicellaceae; genus JADJAH01. The sequence continues at coordinate 12,731 of CALEVL010000145.1, forward strand.
TTTTGATGGTTGGATTTTGATTTAAGATTACCGGTAAAAATTTGGAAAACTCGAATGCTTCGCTACATGTACAAGTATGGTTTCCATTCATCATCGATTCTGCCGGCAAAGTTTTTGATGAATGCAATATGCGAAGGTCTTTTTGGAATATTGTAGAGATTCATTTTTGCTTCTTCAGGTGTACGATTGCCTTTCTTGTTATTGCATTTGATGCAGGCTGTCGTAAGATTTTCCCACGTATCTTCACCGCCTCTGGATTTAGGCATAACATGATCTACGGTCAGGTTTGATGTAGTACCGCAATACTGACATCTGTGTCCGTCTCTTCTCAAGATATTCTTTCTGGAAAGAATGATCTTCTTAAAAGGAACCTTGACGAAAAACACAAGTCTTACAATGCTTGGATACTCGAATGTTCTGCTGACTGTAGATACTTTCTTTTCGGCAATGCAGTATATTGCTTCTGCTTTTCCGAGATAAATAAGTATAACAGCTCTTCTGACATTGCAAATGGTGAGAGGTTCATAGTTCTGGTTCAAAACCAGAACCTTCCCGTTCAGATTGCTGGAATGTTTGTAATACCTGAGTCCATAATCTTGCTCGAAGAAGTCACCCTCCTTAAGTTTTGAAGTTTTATGAAATTAAAGAATGTGAAGTGAATAATCAATTTTCATTTAAGGTCGTAACAGGAATACCTGAATCACACAAAAGTCTGGTATCAGATTATTCTGTCAGTCAACTTTTTCTGCACACCATGCCGGAGCATAAATTAGTTTAATCAAAATTCCACATCCGGAGCGCGGTTGTCTTCGCGATCTCTTGTCCTTTTTTTCTTAACTTCCTTTGCTCCGAAGTTGTAGGTCAATGTAAGAAAAGCATAACGGCTTTCTCGTTTCCTGTAGAAATCCTGTTGGAATGTCTCGTTCTCAAAGTTCACGTCAAATCTCTGTTTGTTAAATATATCGCTGAATCTTAATCCAATGCTCAAGGCTTCGTCAAAAAGGTCCTTCTTTAAGCCTGCTTCAAATGTGGAGAAAGGCTCTATGTCACCTGAGATCATTGGTCTGCTGCCCTGATAATTATATGCAAGCTGTATGTCAATATCATACCAAACCCTAACGCCCGCATTAACTTTCGCGTTGATAGAGCTTCCTGAATTATCAAGATTTGTGCTTATGTTGTTGCCATAGAGCTTGTTGTATGAATAATTCATGCTTCCGTTTATGAAGAGATTATTCTTTCCCTGATATCCAACTATGAGCTCTGCTCCAATCGCATCGCTCTTGTCCAGATTTGCAAATGTTGTGAGAGTTGTTACGCTGTCAAGCTGAGTGCGGTACCTTGTTATTGCATTACTCGTATGCCTGTAATAGACCGATGGATTAACAGTAAAGCCTTCGAAAAATTTAAGATAGGATAACTGAAATGAATTCACATACTCAGGCTGAAGGTCAGGGTTTCCTACTCTAATATTTGTTGGGTTAGCATTGTCAACAAATGGCACAAGGAGTCTTGCTTCCGGTCGGTTAATTCTTCTTGAGTAATCTGCCTGAAGCTTGTCGGACATTGAAAGATCGTAAGACATATTCAGACTCGGAAAGATGTCAATGTAGTTCTTGTCAATAACCGTGTCTCCCGAGCTTTTGTCAACTTTGGTGAATGTCATTTCGCCGCGGGCACCGGCGTTGAAATTCAGTCCCCCGAACGAACTTCCGTAGATACCGTATCCAGCAATTATGTTCTCATTATAATCAAAATTATTCGTTATCAGCGTATCATTCACAAAGGCATTTGAAGTATAATCAAACTGCTCTCCGTTTATCACACTTTCCAGATCTCTGAAAGTTGCTTTGATGCCGGTCTCAATTCTCGAATTCGATTTGTTATCCTTTCCCCTGAATTCACTTGAATTCCCTTTGCCCGGTTTCTTCCCGCGCTCCTTGCGGACATCTCCCGATTTTTCTTTTGAAAGGAATGGATGAACATAATCCATCTGGAATGAACCGGAAAAACTATTTTCCGATGAGAGTGAATTCTTGATCAGAGGAGTGTTATTGATAGGATTCATATTTGCATCGAGAAGCTGTGTATTGGTTGAGATATCTTCGTCCTCATTGTTGAATGCGATTGCTGCTTCACCGGAAAGCGTATTCTGAGGAGAATCAAAGATGCTGTTAAAAGTTAATGATGTCTCAAATACATTACCTTTATCTCCCTCGGTTGAGTTTGTCATTTCATTCAAAGTATTGACACCGGACTGGTTCAGGTTTTCTGTCATAGTTTTCTCGGAAGAATTCCTGTCTCTAAGTTGATATACAGCTGAAATGCCTAATGTGGATTTAGGGGAAAGGTAGAAATCAGTTCCTGCCTTCAGATTATGTGAGATATTCTTCATCAGCGAGCTTACAGACTCGTTAATAAATTTTGGATCGCTCACAAAATAGTTTGTCAATGAGCTGCCGCCGTCAAAATTCATATCAAAATCTCTGAAGCCATAATTGCCGTATATGTTCAGTTTGCTGTCCTTTTTGCTCAATGAAAGAGCCGCATTGTATTTATCACCGTTACCGGCTCCCAAAGACAACTGACCTGCATATCCGGAAAGCTCATTCCCTTTCTTAAGAACTATATTTATCAAACCTGCTTCTCCTTCAGCTTCATACTTGGAACCCGGGTTTGAAATGATCTCAATGCTTTCGATAGATCCCGCAGGTGTTTGTTCGAGTATGGCAGTAGTATTTTGGCGCACCATCTTTCCGTCTATCATGAACTTCACATTTGAACTTCCTCTAAGACTTACATTCCCATCCTGATCTACACTTACTGAAGGAATCTTCCTTAGCAGGTCTGATGCATTGCCTCCCTTGTCAAGTATGTTGCCATCAACATTGTAAACTTTTTTATCTGCCTTAAATTCTATCAGACTCCTTTCGGCTGTCACATCAATTTCTTCAGTCGTGGTTTCACCGGATTTCAGAAAAATTGTATCGGCAAATATCTCGGGATTTTTCCTCGACAAATGAATTCCTTTAAGTGTAACTGAATTATGCCCAACCATGTTTGCAGTCAATACATACTTACCAAAATCAACTCCATCTATTATATAGAATCCGTTAACGTCGGTCTGAGATCCGCCACCGAGCGATGAGTCTTTTTCCGAAAGTAATCTTACTGTAACTCCTTCAAGAGCATTCCCTGTGCCTTGTTCAAGCACTATTCCTGAAATACTGCCTGTGGAAACTTCAGCAACCTGAGTATAGGCATTGGTTATCTGAAATATGAATAGCAAAAGTGTAATTATTTTCATGTGAGCATATTGGATTGCTTTGATATTGCCGGGATAACATGAATTTCAGGTGTAACAATTCCCAATTGCCGGAAATCTGCTCCCAAGATTGTTTTTGAAATGCCTATTAGGTAATTTGACAATGAATAGAAGGTTTGATTCAAATAAAATATTTTTAGGATGAATAAGAAATCCATGTTTAAATGCCAGACTTAACCAACATCTGAAAAAACCAAACAACAAAACAGCATGACAACTTACTTCCTCAAGATCATTTCCGGTTATTTCAAAATTATGACGGTGATCATGATATCTGCCTCCCTGACAGTGTCGATTGGTTCCTGCTCAAAAAGTACGGAAAAGAAATCTGCTTCAGGTTCGGAGAAACCTGCAAACGAGAATGTTTCTACGGATATGAGTAATGCAGAAATGTCCAAGTCACCTGAATCAGTAGCTCAGAAAAACACCGATTCAGCTGCAGGTCTGACAGATGTTGTTTATGGAATCCGAAGCATACCTGAGTATCTTAGGGATAAGACTGATGGCTCTATTGTTGCCTATGCAGGATTCAAAGATAACAACGGGATTAATTCTGTTGTTATCACGGAAACTGAACTGAACGGAACGGCAGGCAAGAGTCTTTACGGCTATCACTTTTTGGGTGATGACGGATCGCAATTGCTTTGGAAGATCCAGGATTTTATAAGAGACTGTGAAGTTGATATAACTCTTGAATACATAGAAAGCTCCCTAACAGTATCTGACATAAATAAGAACGGAATTGGCGAGTCCGCATTTCTTTATAAACTGTCTTGCAAGGGTGACGTCAGTCCTGATGATCTCAAACTGATCATGCATGAAAGCGATAAGAAGTATGCCATACGCGGTTCGATGGACCTTGATGTAACCGGATACGGACTCGAAAGGGGAGTAATGAACATTGACCCGTCGTTCAAGGGTGCTCCGGATGGATTCAAAGATTTTGCCGTTGACAGGTGGAATAAGTTCAAGTTGGAGAAGATTGGAAACTAAGCCCTTTCGATTCATGAAAATCAGATCTCATTCAATCCTCCTTTCTGCTTCAGTAAGATTTGGCTTAATGTCCATAATTGTATTTGCGTTTTTGCAAGTTTCGGGTTGCTCATCATCGGAAAAAGATAATCGCGAGATTCGTGAACGAGAGAAAGAAGATGTATCTGAACTTTCAGAAGCAGAGTTAATTTTTGAGGTTGCAGAAATTGAGCAGCAGAATCCAATGTATAACATTGATTCGGACACTACGGTACTCTATTGGCTAAATGATAACGCAGCTGATTTATCAGGATACACCAAGTGCAATGTATTTGCCCTGAATGTATTGGAGCGAGCAGGTTTTAGAACGCCGGATGAGAATTGTCTGTCTTCAGATATGTTTGATACATCAGTATACAATGAAGTATTTCCGGTTGTGGGAATGAATGAAATTGAAATTGCACTCCCAGGAGATTTGGTTGTATGGAACGGGCATGTTATAATTTTTGAAAAGATCGTTTCTGCGGGAGGTGAAGATTATGCGTTGGGCTGGTGGGCCGGCACGAAGCAGTCAGATAACGGTGACAATATTTTCAACAATGTATGTCACGGTAAATACCCCCTTATCGGGGAATTTGTGATAAGGCGGCCGGTAAGAATCAAAGAATGACTTACTTTGCCAGTGCTTTCAAGACTTTGCTTAAAAAATCCGATTGTACTTTCAATTCCTCAACTGATTTATTGTTCATTATCACAAAATCTGACATCTCCATTTTCTTCTTCTCGTCGATCTGAAATTTCATCAGCTGCTTGATACTGCTCTTGCTTGCTTCATCTCTGATCATTAGCCGGTTGATCCTGTTCTTTTCATTTGCATATACTGTGATAACATAATCAAGGTCCTTATTGAATCCGCTTTCAAATAAAAGTGCAGACTCGATGACCACCATTTCAAATTTGCTTTTCCTGGCTTCCTTCTTTATGTGGTCAATCACGATTGGGTGAACGATCTTGTTGATTGACTGATAAGATTTTTTTGAAGCAAAGATTCTTTCTCTGAGTTTTGGAAGAATTATTCTTCCTTTGTAATTCAGAATATCTTTCCCGTAAGCTTTGACTATCTCGGCTACAAGTTTCTTGTCGGTTGTATAGAGTTTTTTTGCTATGGTATCGGCATAGAACACCTTAAACCCTCTTCGGGCTAACATCTTGCTAACAACAGTCTTGCCGGAACCTATTCCTCCGGTAATTCCAACGAGCAATTTCTTCTTCATAATATTGTGACCCTCCTGTTATTTTGCAAATGCTATAGACCTTCTTTCTCTTATTACATTAACCTTGATCTGTCCCGGATATTCCATTTCTTCCTGAATCCTGTGGGCTATATCAGAAGCTAGTTGGTCCTGAGATGTGTCATTTACTTTTTCCTGTTCAACAATGACTCTTACTTCTCTTCCTGCTTGAATTGCAAATGTTTTTGCAACACCTTCAAATGATTTCGCGATTGTTTCGAGTTTCTCGAGTCTCTTTGAATATGCTTCCACAGACTCTCTTCTTGCACCCGGCCTTGCTCCGCTGATAGAATCTGCGGCTTGTACAAGTATAGAAATCGGATGCTCCATTGGCATCTCATCATGATGCGCGCCAATTGCGTTACATATGATCGCATGTTCCTTACATCTGCGTGCAACTTCATAACCAAGTATTGCATGAGGACCCTCGATGCTCCTGTCTATTGTCTTTCCCATATCGTGTAATAGTCCTGCTCTTTTTGCCATCTGCGCATCCAGCCCGAGTTCTGCCGCCATTATACCGGATAGGTGTCCGACTTCGATCGAATGATTCAAAACATTTTGACCATAGCTTGATCTGTATTTCATTCTTCCTATCAATGTAATGATGTCTCTGTGTACCCCCTGAATTCCCATTTCGATCAGAGTATTTTCACCGACTCTGATCAGGTCTTCTATTAACTCTTTCTGAACTTTCTCAACGACCTCTTCAATTCTTGCCGGATGTATTCTTCCGTCAGCTATCAATCTCTCCATTGCAACTCTGGCAATTTCTCTTCTGAATGGATCAAATCCTGAAATGATAATTGCCTCAGGAGTGTCGTCAACTATTATATCAACTCCTGTAGCAGCTTCAAATGCCCTGATATTCCTTCCTTCTTTGCCAATAATCCGTCCTTTCAACTCATCCGAATTGATCTGCAGCACACTTACCGTAGTTTCGACAGAATGGTCGGATGCTGTCCTCTGAATTGCCTGGATTACTATATTCTTTGAAAGCCTGTTGCACTCAAGTTTTGCTTCCTCACGAACTTCCTGAATCTTCTGAGCAGCTTCAAGCTTCACTTCATTTATCAGGTTCTCAAACAAGATCTTCTTGGCTTCTTCTTCTGAGAGTCCGGATATCCGCTGAAGTTTTTCCTTTGCATGTCCCAGTGTTTCTTTGTATTCACTTATCACATTTTCTGCTTCAATTGCTTTCTGTTCAGCAATCTTTATCTTTTCGTTCATTTCAGCTTCAGTGCGTTTGACCAGCTGTTCTGACTTTACAAAATCTGATTTTGCTCTGTCCAGATTCTCTTTTTCCTGTTTGATTCTCTTTTCGTCCTCTAATACCTGTTTTTCTCTTTCCTTTGTTTCTTCTTCAAACTTCTGCTTTTTCTTCAGGAATTCATCCTTGACTTCAAGAAGTTTTTCCTTTTTAAGATTTTGAGCTGCTTTGTCTGCATCAGTTAGAAATTCCTTAGCTCTCTTCTCAGCGGTTTGTACTTTATCTTTTGATTTTTCTTCAGCTTCGGAGATAATTCTTTTTGCAATATTCTCCGCACCGTCAATCTTAGTCTTGTTTGCTCTTGAATTCAGATACCATCCCAGAAAAAAAGTGAGTAAGCAAATTCCTACCAGTACAGGCAAGAGTATATACAGTTCCAGATTCATTTTATTCGTTACAGTTTGAGTGTTATTTGTAATTGATTTTTCAAATTTGTTTCAAAAAAAAACCGCAGCAGACATGTATATAGTACAAAGGTTATAATAAAACCTTTTCTATCATACGGTGGGTGGGGCCAAAGTGTCTTTTACTTCCACTGTCTGTACGATTGGCGCTTTTCAGCGCCGACAGATCCGCAAGCGGCTGAGGCCTGTAATCGACACAGGTTTTGAGCTTTCCTCCCATATAGTTAAACCTGTTGGTTTTATATAATGTTTGACTATTGTCTGCGCGGTTTTTTAAAAAACCATAAGACTCTATTTAAAGAACGTTTAAACTTTTTTACAGATTCTCGTCCAAAAGGTCATTGATGCCTTTTGCCTTTGTCGTTATCTCATCAAGCAATTGGGAAAGTTCTTTCTCTGCTTCCAGCCTTAGTTCCTTTTCCCTGAAATAATCTTCGGCAATGTTCAGAGCTGATACTACGGCAATAGTTTCCTCAGATTGATTAGGTGATTCAGTATTTATTCTGTTCATAATACCGTCCACATAATCAGAGATGCGTTCCACTTTTTCGGAATTCTCTCCCTGAAGATTGTACTCGCTGTTAAATATCCTGACCCTGATTTCCTTCTGGCTCATTGTCGAAATTGTGTGATAGTGAATCTGTTATTCATTACTGCAAATTAGTCAAACATTTTATTGCCTGTCATCGTATCTGTCATCATTGTCTTCGTAATGCTCAAGATGAGTATCGATCCTTGATATGAGCTCTTTTATACGGGACTTAACATTTTCCTTGTCGGAAGTTGATAATGATCCCGAAGATGTATTGAGAGCAAGGTTCTTAAGTTCTGAAATCTCTTTGTCCTTATTTATTAACTCGGTTCCTGCTTTTGTGTTCTGAAGCTTCAGTTCTGAGATCTTCAGATTCAGATTCTTTATGTTCTCCTTCAAAAGAGTATTCTCATTCTTCAGGTCTTTGTATTTCGAAATAAGAATCTTCATCCTTGAGTGCATTTCCTCAAGGCTAATCCTGATCGTGTTCTTTTGCTCTCTGAAGAGTTCCTTTGTCAAACTGACAAATTTAGTTAGTAAATTTCAGCTTCGTAATAGGGCTCCGGCTTTTGCCTGAAGATCTTTCAGTAATTTCTTCATCGTTTCATTTATCTCAGCGTCTGTTAGAGTCTTTTCATTCGAACTGAATTCCAGCGACAACGTAATACTCTTTTTGCTGACATCAATCTGCTCGCCTTCGTAAATGTCTATCAGTTCAAAAGAATTAATCAACTTGCCAAGGCTCGATTTCAGAATCTCTTCTACAGACTGGTATGCCGTTGGTTTATCAACAATCAAAGCTATATCTCTTTTTACGACAGGATACTTTGTTATCTGCTTAAAATCTGCTACGGGTTTGAGATTTCTTGCAATCTCATCAAGAAAGAGCTGACAGTAAAATACATCAGAATCAATGTCAAACTTCTGAAGCTGCTTCTTATCTGCCTTATTTATATTGCCAAGATGGGAGTCGTTTAAACCAACATCTATTCTTTGTCCGCCAAATTGGTTGTCAGTATAATAAATTAATCCAATATTTTCAAGATTCAATTTGGACAAAAGCATTTCAGCTTCTCCCTTTAAATAAGATAGATCAAATTTATTATTGCCGTTGTAAAACAATTTTCCATCATTCCTGCCTGAGATACCGAATATCAAACATTCGCGCTCTTCAAAACTTGTGCCGCTATCTCGAAAGACTTTGCCGATCTCAAACAGCTTGATCGAGATATCCTTTCCAATGTTGTTGAAGTTATGCGCAATTACTTTCATTAAGCCTTCAGACATGCCGTTTCGCATTGCATTGAGCTCTGCAGTCATTGAGTTTTCCAGCTTCACACTGGAAGTATTTTCTTCGGCAGCGGCAATATCCATCAAAGGTGTAGTGATGATCTCGTTGAAACCTCTACCTATCAGATGGTCATTAATGGTCTTCTTGAGCAATGCAATTCTTTCACTTCCAGGATTTCTGCCTCTTATCAGACTTGTTCTGAAATCATACTTGCTCTCGATCTTCGAATACCCAAAAAGTCTCGCCAATTCTTCAATCAGATCAGGCTCCCTCTGAATGTCTGATCTTCTTGATTCAGGGATTATGAATCTCATAGTGTTAATGTCTTCTCCTGTATATTCAATGCCAATTCTGCCTAAAAGTCCGATTGCCGCTTCTTTAGAAATGTTCAGTCCCAGCAGATTGTTAGCGCGGCTCAATTTCATCTCAACATACAAAGGCTGAAACGGAGCAGGGTAAACGTCAGCCAATCCGGATGAAATTTCACCCCCTGCGATCCGGCTAATCAGATATGAAGCCCTCAGCGAAGCCTCTTTAACCATATCAATGTCAACTCCTCTTTCAAAGCGGTGTGAAGCATCAGTTATCAGACCGAGTCGCTTCGAGTTTTTTCTTATATTTACAGGATCGAAATATGCGCTCTCTAAGAATACATTCTTTGTCGAATCTGTAATTTCAGAAAATTCTCCACCCATGATTCCGGCAATTGCTGAATAGCCATCTTCATCACATACCATTAAGGATTGTGCCGACAGATTTCTGACCTTCGAATCAAGTGTTGTGAATTTTTCACCTTCCTCAGCTGTCCTTACAATTATCTTCTTTCCCCTTATTTTATCATAATCAAATGCATGAAGCGGCTGTCCGGTTTCAAGCATTACAAAATTTGTTATGTCAACAATATTATTCCTCGGCCGGAGCCCAACAGATGTCAACCTTTTTTTCAGCCACTCGGGCGAATCTCCAACTTTGACTTTTGAAATCACCCTGCCTGTGAATCTCTTGCAATAGTCATTGCTTTCAATAGTAATATCAATAAGTTCAGACGTATCTTTTCCGCTTTCAATCAATTCTGATTCCGGAAGAGATGCCCTTACTCCGTAAATGCCGGCAATTTCTTTAGCGACTCCAAAATGAGATAGAAGATCACCCCTGTTTGGAGTAACGCCGATCTCAATAACAATGTCATCTAAATTCAAGTATTCAAAGATGGGGCTTCCTGCAATTGCCTCCGGCTTGAGTACCATGATGCCGTCATGATTCTCTGAAAGATTCAACTCTGACTCTGAACAGATCATTCCTTCGGAAACTTCACCTCTGATCTTGGACTTCTTAATTTCAAATCCTCCGTTTGGAATAATAGTACCAATTGTTGCAACACAGACTTTCTGTCCTTTGTCAACATTCGGGGCTCCGCAGACAATATTCAGGATACCTGTCCCTGCATCTACAGTGCACACGCTGAGTTTGTCAGCGTTTGGATGCTTCTCCTTTGTTAACACTTCACCAACAACAAATCCTTTCAGTTCATCGGCTTCATTGGTAACTGACTCAATATCGAATCCAGCTTCAATCATTTTCTCACTTAAAATTTCGATAGAGTCCAACTCTATGTCTGGCAGATAATCTTTTAACCAGTTAAGACTTACTTTCATTTGATTTGATGCTTTTAAAATTCATTACAAAAAACCCGAATGACATTTCTGCCATCCGGGCTGATTGCAAAACCCTGAAGCCGAAATTATTCGCCTTCTTTTTTAGGCTCTTTTTTGAAAGTTTCTGAAGATTCAGTTCTCTTATACTCCCTGCTTGAGCTTTCTGTGTTGTATGATGGAGGTGTGTAAGTAGAATTGTTATAAGAGCCGGAATTAGAACTGTTGTATGATCTGTTTCTCTTGCTCTTCTTTTTATTACCTTTCTTCTTTTTTGATGATCCTTTCTTCTTGGAAGAACTCTTCTTCTTCTTTCCTGAAGATTTCTTCTTCGAAGATTTCTTCTTTGATGATTTTTTCTTAGAAGATTTTTTCTTGCCTGATGATTTTTTTGTTGACTTTTTCTTAGAGCTCTTTTTCTTTTTGCTCTTTTTCTTTTTGTTTTTCTTTACGGCTTGTTCTGTAGTGCTTTCCGGAGCTGCTTTTAGAGTGGAGAGATCGCTAACAAAACCGCCAAAAGTAAAAACAAATAAAAAAGACATTATCATCAATGCTCTTTTTGACATGCTTTCTCCTTTTTTGTTTAATGGATGAGCTAACTTATGTTAAATAAGTTTAAATTACAATTCTTTTTCGCTTTCAAGAACAAGAGTCATTTTATATTTTATGAATGAATATGGAAAGAATAAATAGCAAAGTAGTAGTAGCAATGAGCGGGGGAGTAGATTCTTCAGTTGCCGCGGCACTTCTCAAAGAGAATGGATATGACATTATAGGAATTACCATGAAGACTTGGGGATATGACAATATTCCGGAAAAGGATTCCGGATGCTGTTCACTTGAAACTATATACTCTGCAAGAAATATTTCTGAGAGCCTTGGTTTTGATCATTACACACTTGACTTCACTGAGAAGTTCAATGATATCGTTATAGAGAACTTTATCTCCGAATACCTCAAAGGAAATACTCCAAATCCTTGCGTTCTCTGCAACAAGTCTATAAAATGGGGTACATTGCTGGAAAAAGCAGAATTGCTGGGTGCAGAATATATTGCAACCGGACATTATGCAAGAGTGAAATACAATGAAGAAACAGGAAGGTATAACGTTGCAGTGTCTGAAGATAAGAATAAAGACCAATCATATGCATTATGGCAGGTTTCTCAAAAAGGACTTGGGATGACCATGTTTCCATTGGGAGATTTCAATAAGAAACAGATACGTGAAATTGCGAGAAAAATGGGGTTAAAATCGGCAGAGATTCCTGACTCTCAGGAAATCTGCTTTGTTCCTGACAACGATTACAGGGAGTTATTTGAAATCAGGATGCCCGGATTCAAAGAAAAGGTATCGGGCGGCGACATAATTTACAATAATGTGAGCGTGGGAAAGCATAAAGGCTATCCGTTCTATACTATCGGTCAAAGAAGAGGTCTTAATATATCTGTTGGAAAAAGGTTGTATGTGTCACGAATAGATGCGGAAGGAAACAAGATTTATCTTGATGAGGAGAAAGGGCTCTTTTCAAGAAGGTTCACAACAAAACAAGTCAACCTTATGATGGTTGAGAAAATTGAGCATCCGTTGAGGGCAAGAGTTAAGATCAGATACAATGATCAAGGTAATGAAGCACTTCTGACTCAGATCGGTGAAGATTCAGTTGAAGTTGTTTTTGATGAACCTCAGAAAGCAATTACTCCCGGTCAATCAAGTGTATTTTATTTGGGTGAAGATGTACTTGGCGGTGGAATAATTGACAGAATCATAGAATGAAAAGGCAAAGCAACATATTTCAGCATCTTGAAGAAAGAGGCGCTAAGAGGAAAAGGATTATCGTATTCCCGGAATCAGATGAAAAGAGGATCATCGAAGCGGTTCGTGTCATATTAAAAAGAAGAATTGCTCATGTTGTATTATTGCAGAAAGGAAGCGAACTTGAGGAAAGATTTTCAGCAAGAAAAGACCTGACCATAATAGATACAGGATTTGGAATTCAATATGCAGGTGAGCTGCTGAAGTTGAGAAAGAAGAAGAACCCGGACTATAATAAATCCCAGGCTGAATCTGATTCTATTGATCCGCTTATATTTTCTATGATGCTTCTTAAGAATGATTTTGCTAACGGTGTGATAGCGGGAAGTGTTTACACTACCACAGAAGTGATCCGGCAGTCAATTTCTATAGTAGGCATTGAGAAAGGCAGTAAGACAGTCTCTTCATTTTTTCTGCATAGTTTTCCAAAAGGTCATATTTTTTCTTCAAAAGTTTTTGCCTTTGCAGATTGCGGTGTTATCCCTTCTCCAACAGCGGAACAGCTTTCAGACATTGCATTGCATACATCGGTTAATTTTAAGAAACTTACCGGTCTGAAACCCAGAGTGGCATTTCTTTCATTCTCTACGAAAGGAAGTGCAAGAGATGAAAGCACGGAAAAAATGAAAGAAGCTCTCAGAATTACAAAGCACAGAAACAAGAGTCTCATTGCCGATGGTGAATTGCAGTTTGATGCCGCTTTTGTACCTGAAGTTGCCGAAAGAAAAAACCGCAACGGGCAAATAAAAGGAGATGCAAATATTTTCATCTTTCCTGACTTGAATTCAGGCAACATTGCTTACAAAATAACAGAGAGGATTGGCGGTGCGTTTGCTACGGGTCCGATCTTGCAGGGACTTGCTAAACCTGTAATGGACCTTTCACGTGGTTGCAATGCTGAGGATATAATTAACATGACAAGAGTTATCACAAATCTATAAAAAATTACTGACATGACGATAACATTTCACGAACTCTGTGCCGAATCGAAGAAGAATATCAAGGAGTGCACGGTTGAGGATGTCTTAAAGATGCAGCAAGAGAAGGAGAATTTTGAACTGATTGATATAAGAGAAGACAACGAGTTTAACAAAGCTCACATTAGTGGCGCTAAGCATATTGGCAGAGGAATTCTTGAACGGGATATTCATCTTCACATTCACAGCCACGAGAAAAAAATAGTACTTTATTGCGGCGGAGGATTTCGATCGGCTCTTGCAGCTGAATCCTTGCAGAAAATGGGTTACACAAATGTCATTTCGATGGACGGCGGCTGGCGCAGATGGAATCAGCTTGGCGGAGAAATTGAAACATCACCGCAATATTTTGAATGACAGGGTTTTTTGTTTGTGAATCTTAAGTGAAGCAGCTCTATATCTTCTTATCTGTTCTATTGAGAAAGTCTCTGATAAGCTTATCCGGAGAATTCTGAAGCTCTTCGGGTGTGCCTTCGAAATAAATCTTTCCGTCATGCATCATAGCAACAAAATCAGCAACATCATACACACTAAAAATGTCATGCGTTACTACAATTGATGTGACTTTGAGCTTGTCGGAAAGATCTTTGATAAGTTCATCTATCTGATCACTCATTACAGGATCAAGCCCTGTAGTTGGTTCATCGTATAGAATGTACTTTGGATTGGTTGCAAGTGACCTTGCCAGTGAAACTCTCTTCTTCATACCTCCCGACAGATCAGACGGTTTCATCTTTTGTATGTTTGGCAGGCCTACAAGTTCGAGCTTTTCAGCAATTATCATATCAATCTCACCGCTTGTTAAATTGTAATTCTCTCTCAACGCAAGACCGACATTTTGTTCTACATTCATTGAATCAAATAAAGCAGCTCCCTGAAACAAGAATCCAAAATCTTTTCTGATTTTGAAAATATCTTTCTCCCGCATGTGAGTAATGTCCTGACCGTCAATAATTATCGAGCCTTCATCGGGAGTCAGCAATCGGATTATGTGCTTGAGCAAAACGGATTTTCCGCATCCGCTTCTGCCAATAATGACAAGTGTTGAACCTGTTTCAATTGTGAGATTTACACCCCTGAGAATCTCTTTCTCACCGAAACTCTTCTTGACTCCATTTATCTCTATCATAGGCGGCAAATTACTTTTATCAGTTGTGAAAAGAAATGAAATAGTTCAATGCGACCGAATTTGGAATTGAGTGAACCATTGCTGTCCAAAAACGTTTTTGCAATTTGAAAATTCTTTCAAAATCAAGCAGTAATTTTAGAAAAAATTCAATTCTGAAAAACTACCCGCCTGCCTGTCATACTGCCTCCTGATTTGAAAATGTATGATGGCAGACAGGCCTTCGTATAATTGCCGTTAAAAAAAATGTGAGCAATGGCGTAGCCTGCCCGGCATCGATTATTCAAGTTGAAGAGAGTGTGAGGCAGACGGGCAAGAATTTCTGTTTGACGAAGCCCGACATGCTCTTTTGTCGGTCGAGGAGTTAAATTCTTGCAGCCATTGCGAGCGATTTTTAGGCAATTATACGGCA
>CALEVL010000146.1 GCA_937924675.1 uncultured Ignavibacteria bacterium
GTTTATTGGACAGCATCTTTTCAGGCGATAATGAATTTCATTGACCTTCGCGATGAAGCCACTGCTCAATGGGAGATCCGTGAATATGCAAAGGCAATGAAAGAGATGATGCTTGAGATCTATCCTGAGACAACAAAGATCTGGTTTGAAGTAAACTGATAACAGTACAACCCAATAGCAGGAACTACTCAGTTGCGGGACAGAATGCTTTTCAATACCTGTCCTGCCATATTTGGATTTTCCTTAAATCTTCTTATGGAATATTCGTACCATCTGTCTCCGAAAGGAACATACACTCTCAGGCGGTTTCCTTCTTTTAAGAGATTTTCTCTTAGCCTTTCTCTAACGCCGAGCAGCATTTGAAATTCATAATCATCACGCTTAAGCTCAAGTTCTCTTATCAGTTTCTTAGATTCATCAATTATCCATTCATCGTGAGTGGCAATTCCGCAATATGCTTTTCGCTCAAAGGCTGTTCTCAGAATCTTAACGAAGTTTTCCCTTATTTCAACAGGATCTTTATAAGCTATTGTTTCCGGTTCAATGTAAATACCTTTGCAAATTCTGAAGTTTGCCTTCTGCTGAGTGAGCCGGATAATGTCATCATTACTTCTCTTAAGGTATGACTGAATAACAATTCCTACATTATCATATTTCTTCCGGCATTCTTCAAAGATCCTAATAGTTGATTCGGTAACCGAAGAATCTTCCATGTCTATTCGTACAAATCTGTTAACACTCTTCGCCTTTGCAAGTATTTCTTCGGTCATTTCTAGACAGAATTCAAAATCAATGTTAAGTCCGAGCATGGTGAGCTTGATTGACATGTTGCAGTCAAGTTTGTGCCTGTCAATCGCGTCGATCGCTATGATATTTTCGTCCTTGCATTTCTGAGCTTCTTTCCTTTCCGAGATTGATTCACCCAGCACATCAAGTGTAGCCATCAATCCATTTGCATTCAGCCCTTTGACGGTACTCACGGCATCCATCAGTTTGTCTCCGGCAATATATCTTCCGGCAAACATTCTGACGACAGACCTGGGCATAGCTTGTATTGCAGGTATCATCAGTTTATTCAATATTCTCATGGCATTCTCAGGTTAATGAATGACCGGTATGTACCGGTTATATCAGTTAGTTTTTGTACTATGCAAAATAGCTAACCGGAGTCAATTTATATATGTTCTTTCATTTGCACATAAAAAAACCGGTAAGTCTTGATTGACAAACCGGTCAGGAGGAATAGAAACGCAAAATCCATGATGTAATCAGAATTTATGAATCTCGTTTCAAAAAATGGATATCAATAATTTTGACATCCTTGAATCCCTTCTCTTTCCCAAAGAAGGAGACTTCACAAGAAAGACCCAACCCTCATTAAATCTGACTTGCTATCAAGGATGTTAAAATTACTGATATGGTAATGAACAATTTGCGAACAAGAAATTCAAAGCAATGTTTCTGTCGAAACTGCTTACTTCGTATTTGCAGTTTTCCTCTCAACTCTCAAGATCAGTTCAAAATCTTCTTTTGTCTGTACAATGACATCTGCAGGCGAGAATTCAGAACTCTCAAATTCAGGAACCGAACCGTCAACATCATTCGGATATGCCATGATCTTTATTTCATCGGATAAATTCAAATAGTTTTTCGATATCCGAAATGTACCGTCAGAATTGATTGAGACCTTCTCCAAAATGACTCTTCCTTTTTCAGCAGTTTCGACAGAGACTATTTCAATTGTTCCACCGCTCACAGGTGAAAGATCATCTGAGTAAATTGCTTTCCCTCTAACCTTATCAGGACTAATAGTTGCGGCTGCATTTCCAACAATTATCATCAGAAGAAGAACAAGCCCGGATACCTTCCGGAAAGAATTTATGAGTTTCATATTTACTCCTTTCATTGCAATGGTGTTTTAAAGTTGTTCAATGCTTTAAACTGTTAAACATTATTTTGTTTTTCAAGTTCTTTTAAGCTAACTGAATCAGTCCAATAATAATTGAAAAGGTCCTTCATTCGTCCCGCAAAATCAGAGTTTCTCACTATTATATCTGCATTGTTGTGCCGCGGTACATTCTTATCAGGTATGTTCATAAAGACAGTTGAACTGTCAAAAATAGTCATGTTGGGAATTTCTTTTTTATACACCCTGATCTTTTCGCCGTTCTTTTCAAAAGCTTTGCAAATCCTAACGAGGTCCTTTATTGTTGCATCTTTTCTTGAGTTGTCGCGAATGACTTTGAAATTCAAACTTAGCTCATAAATCGATTTCATGACTCCACCATTCTTCACAAAATTCTTTGCAGTTTCATCAAGTTCTTCTGAAACATAGCCTTCTAGCCTGATCATAAAAAGAACTTCTTTCTTTGCAGCATTCAACAAATCAACGAATTTTGCTTGTCTGTGTTTATTAAAGCCTCTTATCAACTCAATGTTGACAAATCCATTATGCGCAGATTTCTCGGTATTATGCAGCGTTTCAAACTCCTTAAAAGTTTCTTTAAGACATTCAACCTTTTCTTTGTTCTGCTTGTTTATTTCCCTTTCAATCTTATCACCGATTATTCTCGGGTCAATTATGCTGTACTGAAGTATAGTATTGGTTTCAATCTCATTACAGAATCCTCTTTCAACAAAACTCTTAAGAATGTCGTAAACTGCAGTCCTGCCTATACCGGCATTCTTGGCTATTTCAGAGGCACTAAGGGCCGAACCTTTCAGAAGCGCAAGGAAAACTCTGGATTCGTATTCCCTGAAACCTATCTGCTGCAACTTACCAACCAAATTACTTGACTGCAATATTGTTGTCCTTTTAACTTAATACAATATTGCAGTAATTTTTAATCTTTGTCAATAGCTTTTTTCGTGTACTAAAGAGAAACTTTTTATCCACCATTAAGTTAGACAAATTCAATATGTCACTGTTACAATTTTTCCGGAATGGTTGTATTGCAAGTGTGAATTACTTTACAACGATATTTACCATCTTATTTTTCACAGTAATTATTTTGACTATTTGCTTTCCCAATAAATGCTTCTTAACATTCTCATTATCCAGTGCAGCATCTTCCAGGGTTTTCTCATCAGTATCAAATTCCATTTCCTGCTTTGAACGTATCTTACCGTTGACCTGAAATATCAATGTAACAACTTCTTCTTTCACGAGTTCAGGGTCATAATCGGGCCATGGAACATTCTGTATGCTTGCATCATTGCCAAGTCTTGACCAAAGCTCTTCAGCAATGTGAGGAGCAAACGGTGACAGGATCAGTAAAAATTTCTCTATGGCTTCTCTTGAAAAATGTTCTGCCTTATACAATTCGTTTACGAATATCATCAGATAAGAAATTGCCGTATTGAATTTCATATCACCGTCCTCTATATCATCAGTCACTTTCTTTATTGTCTTATTAAGAAGTTTAAGAATTGCCAGATCATCCTGCTCTTCAGTGATTTTCTTATTAAGCGTTCCGGTATCTTCGTCAATAATAATCCTCCAAGCTCTTTTCAAGAATCTGTTCAGGCCTTCAATACCTTTTGTGCTCCATGGCTTGGTTGCTTCAAGCGGTCCCATGAACATTTCAAAGAGCCTCATAGAATCTGCACCAAACTCCCTTATCACATCTTCCGGATTGATCACATTGCCTCTTGATTTTGACATCTTCACTCCGTCCTCGCCGAGTATCATTCCCTGGTTGAAGAGTTTTGTGAATGGTTCTGAATGAGAAACATATCCGAGATCATAAAGCATTTTATACCAAAACCTAGCGTAAATAAGATGCAGTACTGAATGTTCAGCTCCTCCTATATATAAATCAACCGGCATCCAGAATTCCTCTAACTTCTTATCGCAGAATTCTTTTGTATTATTTGGATCAAGGAATCTAAGAAAATACCAGCATGAACCGGCCCATTGAGGCATTGTATTTGTTTCTCTGTACGCCTGAATTCCTGTATCCGGGTCAGTTGTATTTACCCATTCCGGAATGTTTGAAAGAGGAGACTTGCCTGTTCCGCTTGGCTTGTATGATGCATTCTCCGGCAATGTTACCGGCAATGAAACCTCCGGAAGATCCTTGATAGTACCATTATCAAAATGAACTATAGGAAACGGTTCACCCCAGAATCTTTGCCTTGAAAAAAGCCAGTCTCTTAATTTAAAGTTGATTGTCCTTTTGCCTTTACCGTTTTGAACAAGCCATCTGATAACTTCATCAACAGCATTCTTTGTCTTTAGTCCATTAATTAATTCCGAATTAATTGCGACTCCTTCTCCCGTAAAACATTCCTCACCCGAAGATGTCTTTTGAATGAAATCAATTTTCTGTTCTTCATTAAAGCCTTCCGGAACTACAACTGGAATTATCGGCAATGAATACTTTCTTGCAAACTCGTTATCTCTTTCATCATGGCCGGGAACTCCCATAATTGCGCCGGTGCCATAGTTGACAAGGACATAATCTGCGACAAGTATAGGTATGTCTTTTCCAGTGACAGGATTTTGAGCAAATGCACCGGTAAAAACTCCGCTTTTATCTTTAGCCAGTTCAGTTCTTTCAAGATCAGATTTTCTGGATGCGCTCTCAATGTAAGCCTTAACTTTTTCAGCATTTTCATCGGTTGTAATCTCGCTCACAAGTTTATGCTCAGGAGCAAGTATCAGGTATGTTGAACCATAGACAGTATCCGGTCTTGTTGTATATATCGGCACTTCAAATTTAGCCCCATTCTTTGCGGCAACTTCAAACATTACAGTTGCGCCTTCACTTCTCCCAATCCAGTTCCTCTGCAGATCCTTGATGTTTGAAGGCCAGTCAATTTCTTCAAGATCACTTAGAAGTCTCTCGGCATATTTTGTAATTCGGAGGTTCCATTGATTCATGTTCTTCTTTATTACCGTAAAACCCTTTTCAATTTGTTCCGGTACTTCTTCATTTGAAAGGACAGTCCCGAGTTCAGGGCACCAGTTTACTGGCACATCAGCAAGGTAAGCAAGACGCCTTGAATTTAGGAAATCATATTTTTCGCTTTCCGTCAATCCATCCGGAATAACAAGATATTCAATTGGTTTTGCCTTATTTTCTGCATCGTCATAATATGAATTAAAGATCTTCAGAAACATCCACTGAGTCCATTTATAATAATCTTCATCTGAAGTGCTTATTTCACGCTGCCAATCATAAGAAAAACCAAGCGCCTTCAGCTGCTGCCTGAATCTGTCAATGCACTCTGCTGTTCTTATTTTTGGATGGACTCCTGTTTTTATTGCATATTGTTCAGCCGGCAAGCCAAATGCGTCCCAGCCAATCGGATGCATAACATTATAACCCCGCATCCTTTTGTATCTGGCAACTATATCTGTTGCAGTATATCCTTCCGGATGCCCTACATGAAGTCCGTCGCCGCTGGGATAAGGGAACATGTCGAGCACATAATACTTTGGCTTAGATTTGTCAATCTCTTCAAATTCCGGAGTCCTGAATGTCTGGTTCTTTTCCCAGTAATCCTGCCACTTATTTTCTATGTCTGTAAAGTTGTATTTCAAATTTTATACGTTTGGTTTATGCATTATCCGCTTTTCAGGAGAAACCTCTTCCTTGGAATTCAACCAAAGCAAGAGAAAACTTACTTAACTCAGATCTTTCAATCGGCAGATATGCGGAATGTGAAATGCGAATTTCTGTACCTGCAAAAATACGCTAAATAAATATTAGTTTCAGATGCTTTGCAAATTCCGGTAGTTTGAAAAGCCGAAAAGCAGTTTCTGATTCAAATCACAAAATCACTTTACTAAAAAATTCTGCATGACAATTGATTCAAGTGATTTGTAAATTGATAAAACTAATTATTAAAATTATATTAAACTTAATGATAGAAGGACTTTCTAAGAATTACGAATCCGCCAGAGAAGGTATTACACTTGCCTGCCAGAATTGCGCACGAAATCCGCACGAGATAACGATTGTTGCAATCAGCAAAACCTTTCCGTTTTCATCAATTATAGACCTCAACCGGATAGGACATATTGATTTTGGAGAGAATAAAGTGAAAGAATTGAGAGATAAATACTACAATATTTCATTTCAATACTCGGGAGAAATCAACTGGCATTTTGTAGGTCATCTTCAGACAAACAAAGTAAAGGATATAGTTGCATTCATTCATCTTATTCATTCTGTTGACAGTTTTCATCTGGCAGAAGAGATAGAAAGATGCGCAAAGAAGATCAAGAAGTCTATCGGGGTGCTTGTTCAAGTGAATACGAGTAATGAATCGCAGAAATACGGTGTTGAACCTGATTTGGCTGAGACACTGTGCAAGCAGATATCACTTCTTGAAAATGTCAAAGTCAAAGGACTAATGACTATGGCTAAACTAACGGAAGATAAAGAAGAAATAAGAAAAAGTTTCCGTTTGGCAAAGGAACTATACGATACAATAAAGAAGGACATTCCGGATTTTCAGCATCTTTCAATGGGAATGTCAAATGACTACGACATTGCAATAGAAGAGGGTTCAAACATGCTTAGAATCGGATCTGCAATCTTCGGTGAAAGAAAACCGGAACCGTAAAGGAATCAAAGAACAAAATAAAATCTAAAATGAACAACATTTCTCCAAAGGAAATCAAGAAAACAGATTTCAAAAAGTCTTTCCGCGGTTATGACAATTATGAAGTCGATGCATTTCTTGAAGCATTGAGTCTTAGGTTTGAGAGACTTGTTGAAGATAATGCCGAATTGGTTTCAAAGGTTAATACTCTTACTACTGATGTTGAAGTCTATAAAGAGAACGAGGCAACATTGCAAAGAGCTATAGTGAAGATGCAGGATTTAACAGAGGAGATTATAGAATCGGCAAAAAAGAAGGCCGAGAATATTATTCGTGAAGCTCAACTTAACGCACAGAAAGTTTCGCAAGATACTGAGAAAGAAATTATCACAAGAAAGAATGAGCTGGAAGAATTGAGACTCAGGAATGACAAGCTTGTTGAAGACGTGAAGCTTTTCTTCATGGAAAAGCTGAATGAAATGGATGAGTTTGTCAAAGGTAGAAACATATTTAAGATGGAACTTACACGTCATATCGCGGCAGATGAATATTCTGGAGAATCGGATTCAGAATCGCATGAAGAACCGGCCCTCAAAAAGATCTCTATAAATACTTCCGGTTCAGGTTTCTCCGAATAGTTCAACGCCAATGAAAAGAAAGCATCAGGAAGCAATAGAATTTCTCTCCGGACACTCACCTAAGAATTGTGATATCGGAATAATCCTTGGTACAGGGCTTGGCGGTCTTGTAAAGGATATTGAAATAAGTGAGTCAGTCGATTATTCACAAATTCCAAATTTCCCTGTATCTACTGTTGAGTCACATTCAGGTAAACTAATATTCGGAAAGCTTTCCGGAAAGAATATTGTAGCTATGCAGGGCAGGTTTCATTACTACGAAGGTTACTCTATGAATCAGGTTACGTTCCCGGTTCATGTGATGAAAGAACTTGGCGTGAAATATCTGATAGCTTCAAATGCCTGCGGAGCCTTGAATCCGCAGTTCAGAAAAACTGACCTGATGATCCTTACTTCTCATATCAACCTTTTGTTTGACACGCCTTTGAAAAGGCAGCCATTCAGCTTTTCTGACGGGAGGAGTTTCTACTCAAAGAAACTAATTGAGCTTGCAGAGGAAACTGCTGTTGAGAACGGAATTGGAATTCAGAAAGGCAGCTATGTTCCTGTGCAGGGACCGAATCTTGAGACATCATCTGAATACAGAATGATCAGAAAATTTGGTGGCGATACTGTCGGAATGTCAACAATTCCCGAAGTGATGATAGCTAACAGCCTGGGAATTGAATGCCTTGGTCTGTCAATCATTACAGATGAAGGATTTCCAGATACGCTGAAGGTTGCCATACTGAAAGATATTCTGCACGCAGCTTCAATTGCTGAACCAAAGCTGACATTGCTGATCAGAAACCTCGTAAAGAAACTTGATTGAAAAATTTAACATCCAAATTCTGACATGATAGATTTCATTTCAAAGATCAAAGGATCATCAAGCGTAATTGGGTCGATGCTTCCAAAAAAATTCAAGGCTGACCTGGCGATCATAAAGGGCAAATCCATACCGCTTCCGAAGGGGATAAAAATACTCTCCGAAGTGAAGTACTCGGAAATTCCGCACTTTGAGATTACTGAAGGAAGCAAGACAGGAAGTGTGCTATTCTGCAGATCAGGCAAAAGGGATCTTATAATATACAACGGCAGACTTCATTATTACGACGGCGTAAGCATGAGAAGCATTGCGCACAAGATATATGTTTTGAAATATCTCGGAGTAAAAAAGATTCTTTCACTCGATGAAGTCGGGCATCTTGATCCAAGGTTCAGAACCGGAGAGCTTGCAATGATCTATGATCATATAAATTTAATGGGTGACAATCCGTTAATTGGAAAGAACGAAGACAGCCTTGGTGTTAGATTCCCTGATATGAGCAATGCCTATGACAAGAAAATGTTTGAGTGCATGGTATCAGTTCTAATCGAGAAGAAGATACGTGTGAATGAATCCGTATATCTCGGCATAACCGGACCAAACAGTGAAACAGATGCAGAGGCAAGATTCTTCAGAGAAGCCGGAAGCGATGTACTCGGATATTCAATCGTTCCCGAAAACATTACAGCAGTACATGCCGGCATAAAGTTTGCGGCAATCGGACTGATCACAAGAGAACTTGTTGCTGACAAGATGATGGAAGAAACAAAGAGCAACAAAGAACTTGAAGTGCAGCGGCTAAAGAATTTTGCCAAGTCCTCTGGAGTCATTGAGCAGGTTTTACAAGGAATAATTAATGTCATTTGACTATTTTGACATCCCTGAATAATAATCGAATATGAGAATTGCTGTTCCTAAGATGTATAAGCTTTTCATCGGCGGCAAATTCGCACGCACCGAATCGGAAAGATATACTGATGTAATTTCACCCCGCAGCGGCGATAAGATCTGCAACATCTCAAGAGCATCGAGAAAGGATGTCCGCAATGCCGTGGTTTCGGCAAGAAGCGGTTTCAATGAATGGAGTTCAAAGTCAGGCTATGAGAGAGCTCAGATACTTTACAGACTTGCAGAAATGCTCGAAGAAAGGAAAGAGCAATTTGCCGGAAGCATATTCGTTTCAACAAAGTTGTCCAAATCAGAAAGCATGTCCGAAGTGAGCTGTTCAATAGACCGGATCATATTCTTTGCCGGACTTGCTGATAAGTGGCAGCAATTATCAGGAACGGTGAATCCTGTGCAGGCAGGATATTTTAATTTTTCCATGGCAGAACCCACAGGAATTGTTGGAATTATTTTGCCCGAGTCCGCGTCTTTGTTAGCACCTGTTTCAAGGATTTGCAATTCATTGGTAACCGGTAATTCCTGCATTCTGATCAGTTCGGAAACATCGCCATTACCTGTGTTATCATTTTCAGAAGTAATTGCTACAAGTGATGTTCCGGCTGGTGTCATAAACATTTTGACAGGAAGAAAGAAGGAAATTGTACCGCATCTAACCGGTCACTTTGACATTAACGCGATAGACTTCTGTGATGTTGATGCCGGGCTTGAGAAAGAATCAAAAATTCTTTGTGCAAATAACGTAAAGAGATTTCATGCTCTGGCAAGGCAGTGGAATTGGAAGTCAGATGAACTGAATGAAAACATACATGAGCCGGGGAAATTTTCTGAGATAAAAACAGTTTGGCATACAATGGGGATGTAGAAGCTACAAGCCCTTTAGTGTGAAATAATTTCTGAAACAATCAAAGCATGTCAAATATTCTGAAGTTAGTAATAAGCATAGTTGTTTGTCTTGCCGCAGGTGCTGTCGGTTCGATATTCACTGCTGATGCCATACCCGGTTGGTATGCAACTCTTAACAAGCCGTCTTTCAACCCTCCGAACTGGTTGTTTGGTCCGGTATGGACTATGCTCTATATTATGATGGGAATATCACTTTTTCTCATTTGGAAAGAAGGTACGGGGAATGCTCTAGTCAAGCCGGCGCTGTCAATATTTATTGCACAGCTTTTTCTTAATATGCTTTGGTCGGTTGTATTCTTCGGAATGCAGTCAATTTCCGGGGGACTTGTAATCATAATCCTCTTGTGGGTTGCGATAGTCTTCACAATTACAAAATTTCACAAAATCTCACAGGTTGCCGGAATTCTGCTGATACCATACCTGTTGTGGGTATCATTCGCATCAGTTCTCAATTTTTTCTTTTACCGGTTAAACTAAAATTTTAAAGTAAATCCAATGATCTTCAGATTCATCCGATACTCGCTGATTGCACTATTCGTTTTTGTTTATTCAAGCGGATTCTCTAGTAACAACCCTGAAAACTCTGAGCCGGAAAGAGATTCAGAAGTTCTGTATTTTGAGATTGATTCTCCTGAAGCCGCTGATGATGTTATTACCGAACATCTCCGCGACATATTTCCGATCATTTCTGACAGTGACATAAGAAGGATAATCTCAGGCAAAGAAATCAAGTCATCAAAGATTTCTACGGCAGATACATTAGCTGAAAATGCGGGATCAGATGTATATAAAGTTTCATTTGAAGTGCCGAAGAATTTTCTTGCGGATACCGCAAAGATATTGTGGGAGCTGAACATACCGGAATTCAAGTCGAGAATATATCAACTCTATGAAGGTCAGAAGATATACATAGATACATGGCCTAATGTCGTAGGCACGATAAAGGATAAAACATACACCGGAAACTTTCAGGCGTATAAAATAAGAAACTGGCCTTTCTATAAAGACCCTGATCCCAAGAAAAGTCATCTTGCGCCAACCAAACCAGGACCCGGCAATCCGCTTGGACTATTTGTAGTACATTATGATGAAAACTCGTTGAGATATTTTCATGGAACAAACAAGAACAATCTTCTCTACAGTGAAAGAAGAAGTCTCTCGCACGGATGTGTAAGAAATGACAACGACAATATTGAAAAGATGAAGCAGTTCATCATCAAGCGGATTGTCAAATCTGAAGACTTATCCTCATGGCTTGACAGCAAGAGAACGATGATCTATGATCTTCAGGAAATCGACAAATTTCCTGTAAGAATAATTTACAAGACATTTGATATAGATCTGGACGAGAACGGATATTATGTAACCATATTTGATGATATATACAAATATTCAGACCGGTCAAGGATTGATCCGGTAAGAGATGTAGATTCACTTGTAATTACGGGAGATAATGAAAACTTAAAGGCTGAGTTTAATAACAAGATTAAGAATCACGGAATACCCGATGATGCTTTGAAC
The DNA here is from genome assembly GCA_937924675.1 of uncultured Ignavibacteria bacterium. Lineage (GTDB taxonomy): Bacteria > Bacteroidota > Ignavibacteria > Tepidaquicellales > Tepidaquicellaceae > JADJAH01. The sequence goes on from CALEVL010000146.1 coordinate 11,332, forward strand.
CTGATGATAGACTATCTTTTGAACAATGCTCAAAGATATGAGAAGTTCTATGTTGAGGAACTGAAAAAGAAATTCATGCTTTAGGAATCAGAAACTCTCGTCACGCCACCGGATTATTTTCCAAACGTTTTCGGATGAAGTTCTTGTAAGAGTCATGTCAGCAAAACCGTTGAGTCTGACAATATCACTTGGGTTGAATGTGATAGTTAGATTGAAACTGCGTTTGACATTTTGAATGAGTGAATCTCCACCCTGAAATATTATATTATTCCATACCACTTCAAGCTTTTGAGCATTACTAAAGAGCCCGTTTGTAGTTCTCATATCTGTTGCCCTGTCCCATGACACATCAAATCCGGATACATAATCCCTGTAAGTGAAGATGAACTCTTCCCCGAGAAGATTGCCGTACACGGTTGTGTCTTTGAAAGTGTATGCATATTTGAAATTCTGAAATAGTCCCTCAACTGTTTTCTGATCAGTCAGAATGGACACAGGTGTTGTTTCATCAAGCCCTGGAGAAAAAATGTTATCACAGGAAACAAATGCCAGTGAAAGGAGAGCCGTCAAAATCAGAAGCTTCGACATTCTAATACAACCTTCCGACATTTGCATCAATTTACGAAGTTAGCTTTTATATTGCTCCATGTAGTATCAGACGATGTCAGGATGAAGTCATACCAGGCATGAATTGACCAAAGGCTTCTTGTATCGGGAGACATAATGAAACGAAGTTTACCTTTTGTCACTTTTGCTATCCCCTGTCTGTTGTGATCGAATACTAGCGTATAATCAGAATCAACTACTGTTGAATCGATTCCTGTTGAGAATGAAACATTAGAAAGAAAGAGATTTGAGGATGCATTTTCATTGGTAAGCGAAACAAGATTATTGTAATAGGATCTTTCGTTGGTAAGTGTCCAACCGTTAAACACAGGATAAGATGCTGCTGAAACTGCGTCTGCAAAATATTTGAACCTTCTTGGTGAGAATGCAGAATCAACAAAGCATCTCATATAGTTGTCAAGATTTTTTTCAGCAATTGCAAAGTTCAGATTTGAGATCACAATGTCAGGAGTCGTTGGCTGGGTAAAAGTTGATCTTGGCTGGGAAGGAGTTTGTACATCGCGTGTATCAAAGAGCCCGCAGGAATTAAGACACAGGGCAAGTACAATCAAAGCCGGTATTTTATAACTTCTTTGCAAAAGCAATGAATCTTTGTGAATCCTTTTTGACAAATCTGTTTCCAAAATAATCTCCAAATGTTTTTTCAACTTCAAACCCGAACAACCTGAGAGACTTTTTGATTTCATCAGGAGAATATAATTTTAGTCTTTCCTCAAAACTTGCCGAAAACTTGCCGTCTTTTATGATAATTTCCTTGTGAACAAAATCTCCTGAAAGGCGCCTCTTCTGAGTTATCCTGTATTTTCCTTTGGACTGCGAGTTTACCGGAACAATGTTTCTCAGCAGGTAGTCCTTATTGAGATAATCAAACATGAAGTAACCTCCGCTCCTTACAGAGCAAGCAGCATTCTCAAATACACTGAAGTTTGTTGAGTCATCCTCGAAATATCCAAAACTCGAAAATATGTTCATCGCAATATCAAACGCACCTTTATAATCAAAATGTCTCATATCCTTGATCTGCAATTTCAGCAAGAGTCCCTTTTCTCTTGATTGCTTCAATGCTTTTCGTGCTTCGCCAATGAGATATGGTGACAAATCAAATCCTGTTACATCAAACCCTCTTCGCGCAAGTTCAATGGAATGCCTTCCTGCTCCGCATGCAATGTCAAGCACTTTTGAACGTGTACTGAACGGAATATTTCTTTGCATGAGATTTATGATCCATCTTGCATCTTCTTCATCTCTGTGGCTGTATAGTTCCAGATAATACTTGCTCGAGAACCATTTTTCAAACCATTCACCGCTCATACTATACTGCAACCCTTCCTTCAATTGCTTTTGCTATTGTAACCTCATCTGCAAATTCAAGATCAGAGCCAATTGGTATTCCCCTTGCAATGCGTGTTACTTTGATGCCAAGCGGTCTGATGAGTTTAGTGAGATAGAGAATTGTAGTCTCTCCTTCCACAGTCGGATTCAAAGCAAGTATGATTTCTTCCACCTTGTCAGCGGAGTCATCTTCGAGTCTGACCAAGAGTTCCTTTACGCGAATCTCATTGGGACCAATTCCATCAAGCGGAGAAATTATACCATGCAGAACATGGTATTTGCCTTTGAACTCATTTGCTTTTTCAACGGCAAAAACATCCTGAGGTTCTTCTACTATGCAAATCACTTTATTGCTTCTTGAAGATGATCTGCAGATCCTGCATTCCTCATCTTCAGTTATGTTGCAACATATTTTGCAGAACCGGATCTTGTCTTTTGTTTCCAGCAATGCTCTGGAGAATTTCTCAACTTCCTCTCTCGGCAATCTTGTAATATGCATTGAAAGCCGCTGAGCAGTCTTTCTGCCTATCTGAGGAAGCTTAGAAAACTCATCAATAAGATTTTCAAGCGCATCGGAAATGTTCAGCATCGATTCAGTGAGCGATTAGAATTTCGGGAGATCAAGCCCGGGAATATTAGGGATCATACCGGCAGTCGCCTTTGACATTTCATCATTCGCCATTTTCCCTGCGCTCTCGAGCGCTTTGTTAATAGCTGCAATCAGCAGGTCTTCAAGCATCTGCGGATCTTCGGGGTTGATGATCTCTTTTTCTATTTCAATCTTTGTGATGATGCTCTTTCCGTTAGCAGTAACTTTCACCATACCTCCGCCTGATTCTTCCGTAATAGTCTTGCCCTCAAGCTCTGACTGTATCTTGTCAATTTTCTCCTGCATTTTCTTAACTTGCTTCAGCATTCCTTGCATTTGTCCGGGATTCATTTTTATCTCCTTGTTATTATTTTTTTATTTTCAGAAAAGATCTTGCTTACATGGTGAACAGATTCTTGGCTTCTGCTCTGAGCGGCTCATAGCTGAAATAGGGTTCACCGAATTCTACACCTATCTTAAATCCAAAATGCCTGGCTCTAGATTCGATTTCATACTCAAAGAGTTTCGTGCTTATAAAAGTCTCAGGCATTTTGCTTTGTGAATCATGAAATTGCGACTTATAGCATCTCAATGCTTCGAGTTTTTTCTCGTATGTTTTAGATATATCAAACACAAAACTAAGAGGAATATCAATCGCGCTTCTGTAGTAGAAAGTTCTCCTGGGTCTGAACGGCTTCAAAACACCCGTCTTTATCCTGGAAAGTCCGGAAAAAAATATTGCCTCCCTGACAAGATTGCCGGTCTGAATATGATCAGGATGCCTGTCGAACGGATAAGGAGCAAAGATAACATCCGGCTGAGCCTCACGTATAGCCTTAATTACTTTCTTTCTTGATAGCGGATCGTTTCCGATATGTCCGTCTCTGAGCTTCAGATTATCCCTGAAAGATATTCCAAGAACTTCAGTTGCTTTCCTGGTCTCTATCTCTCTTGACTTTAAAGTACCTCTGGTGCTCAGTTCCCCTCTGGTAAGGTCTATGACTCCGGCTTTCCTGCCTGAAGCAACAAGGCTGATCAATGTTCCGCCACAATTAAGTTCAACATCGTCAGGATGTGCTCCAAAAAAAAGTACGTCGAGTTTAATGAGTAACTGCCTTTCTTAAAATTGAAGGTCAATATACTCAATATGGCTCTTTGAATAAATTTATTTCGCCGGAGAATTGCGCTAAACAAAGGAAATAATCGTTCAAGTTGTCATTTTGAAAATTTCATCTTTAAACTTTACGTCAATTAAGGTAATTTTGCATAAATTATCCTCAAATAGAATAGATGCTTAAAGAATTTGCGCGAGACCTGAAAACGATCAGGGAACAAAAGAACATTTCACTCAAGAGTATTTCACAGCAAACACGTCTAAATCTTTCAGCACTTGAAAGCCTGGAAAGTGGAGACTATACTTTTCAACCTCAAACTTATATCAGGGCATTCCTTAAGCAATATATTGCTGCACTTGATCTTGATGTTGAAGAGATACTTTTTGATTATGATCTTGCAAGAAGTGGTAAGTATAGACCGAAGTTCGTTCATGAGCAGGGGGCAATTGCAGACGCAGAATCAGCAGTTGAGCCGAAAGACAATAATCCCGAGGCAGATGAAGATCTTCCTCTGAATAGTGAACCTCTAAAGTCAAATTCAATTAGGGAAAAGCCTGACAAGGACAGTTCAAGTGATGTATATAACGAATTGCCTGAAACAGGAAACAAGGTCAGGATTGTAAGAGATCCGCCGGCTAAGCCCCAGCCTGCAAGGTCCGAGACTGTTAAGGAAGGGCCTGCGTTCAATTTCCTGGGATCAAAGGTTGTAAGGAACATAATATTCGTAGTTCTTGGAATACTTATACTTGCAGGTATTTATTCTCTGATCAACATTTTATTCCTTGAAGGAAGCAAAGAAAATCCTGAAATAATAAGACAGAATTTTGACGAAGTTGTAAAGGAACAGGAGAAGAGACTGCTGGGAAAGAAGACACCGGAAGAGATCAAGGACTCGATCAAGAAAGCAAATGATGCGGCAAAAAGTGCAAATGATTCCGTTATGTTGAAGATCAGTGCACTCGAGTATGGCGAGATCTATATAGTTACTGATTCCGTAAATTATTCCGATCCTAAGAAGGTTACTTACAATGAAGGTGATGTGAAAATATTCAAAGCCAAAACAAGTCTTCACATAACTTCCGGAAACACGAAGACATTTGAAGCAACGCTCAACGGCAATCCGCTGGTGTTTGATACTAAAGCCGTAAGGAAAGTCAAACTTACAAAAGAAGGTTTGCTGAAGTAAAGATCATACTTTCAAAGGCATCCGTCCGGAATTCCGGCAACTAACTTCATTCCTGAAAACAATTTAGTTTCATGGCTTCTGATGATATAAGAAAAAAGATCAGCTCACTTAAAGAAAAGATAGCTGATGCGGATTACAGATACTACGTTCTGGCTGAACCGAATATTGACGATTACAAGTATGACCTTCTTCTGAAAGAATTGGTTGAGCTGGAGAAACTTCACCCTGATTTAATCACCGAGGATTCACCCACTCAAAGAGTTTCAGGTATTCCCACCAAAGAATTCAAGACAATCGATCACCGTGTTCCGATGCTCTCATTATCAAACTCTTATAATTTTGAAGAGCTGAATGAATTTGACAACCGTGTCAGAAACATTCTCGGAAATGAAAAGTACGAGTATGCATGCGAATTGAAATTCGACGGCATTGCTGTCTCACTTGTTTATGCAGACGGGAAGCTTGTCTCTGCTGCCACAAGGGGAGATGGGTTTAAGGGAGATGAAATAACACAGAATATAAAAACGATAAGATCAATTCCGCTGAAGACAGATAACAGTGCAGTAAGAACTTTTGAAGTACGCGGAGAAGTATTCATCCGAAAAGAGGATTTCCTGAAGATAAATGAGCAGCAGGAAGCAAAAGGAGGAAAGATCTTTGCAAACGCAAGGAACACGGCCGCAGGAACTTTGAAGTTGAAAGACTCCAAGACAGTTGCTTCCCGTCCGCTGAATTTCTTTGCTTATTATATTTTTACTGATAAAAAGAAATTGCCTTCGCACACGGAAGGCATTGAGCTACTGAAACAGTTGAAGTTTCCCGTTAACACAATGTATAAGACTGCAAAGACAATTGATGAGGTCAGAAAATTTTGTGATGAGGTTGAGAGCATTCGAGAAGAATTGCCATACGAGATTGATGGCGTAGTTGTAAAAGTGAATTCTTTGACTCAGCAGGAATCTCTTGGCAATGTTTCCAGATCTCCGAGATGGGCAATTGCGTATAAGTTCAAATCGAAAGAAGCAATAACAAAGCTGAAGCAAATCATACTGCAGGTAGGCAGGACGGGCGCTATCACTCCGGTTGCAGAACTTCAGCCGGTATTTCTTGCCGGCTCAACAATCTCACGCGCTACATTGCACAACTTTGACGAGATCAAAAGAAAAGATATTCGCGAAGGTGATTATGTGAAAATTGAGAAAGGTGGAGATGTTATTCCGAAAGTCTCTGAAGTGCTTTTGGACAAGAGGCAGAAGGATTCAAAGCCATTTCCCGTTCCAAAGAATTGTCCTGTATGCAGTCATAAGCTTGTAAAGCCTGAAGATGAAGTCTATCTTTATTGTGTAAACTACGATTGTCCTGCTCAGAAGATCGGACGATTCGTGCATTTTGTCGGAAGGAATGCAATGGAGATCGAAGGGCTTGGCGACAGTATTCTTGAGTCTTTCATTGAGAAAGGTTATCTGAATGACATTGCGGATATTTACTCGCTGAAAGAATATCGTGCTGAACTCATAGACATGGAAAGATTCGGTGAAAAGAGCATTGACAATATTCTCACTGCAATTGAAGAGTCAAAGAAGAAATCCTTCGACAAAGTATTGTTCGGTCTGGGCATCAGACATGTGGGAGAGAGAGTGGCAAAACTTCTTGCGGACGCTTTCATAAGTTATGAGAAACTTTCTTCAGCATCCGAAGAAGAAATAATGTCAGTTAATGAAATAGGTCCGAAGATAGCTGCAAGCGTGCATTCGTTTGTGAGTGACAAAAAAAGCAGAATGCTCATTGAAAAGCTTATGAACTCGGGACTGAATTTTCAGAAGCAAGTAAAGGCAGGTGAAGAACGTTCTAACATGCTCTTTGCAGGAAAGACATTTGTCTTGACCGGCACTCTCAACAAATACAAACGTGAAGTAGCTCAGGAGATCATTGAGAATTCAGGAGGCAAGGTTACTTCTTCGGTAAGCAAGAAAACAGATTTTGTGCTTGCCGGCAGTGATGCAGGAAGCAAACTCGAAAAGGCAAAAACGCTTGGCGTGAAAGTCATTGATGAAGATGAATTTGATAGAATGCTTGCACAAAATTCAGAAAACGCCTAGAAAAAATTATGTCAATTCAATTGATTGAAACTTCGGGAATTTCAAAAGAGGAAATTTATGAACTTGTTGTCAAGCAAGTCAGCCATCTCATTTCAGACGAGCCGGATCTGATTGCAACTCTTAGCAATGTTTCGTCATTGCTTAGCAACTCATTCAAGGAATTCCTATGGACCGGTTTCTATATCACTTCAAAGTCTGATCCTGAGGAACTGATACTTGGTCCATTTCAGGGCAGACCCGCTTGCACAAGAATAAAGTTTGGAAAGGGAGTTTGCGGAACAGCAGCGCTGAAAAGAGAAACAATAATTGTAGATGATGTTGATAAGTTTCCCGGTCATATTGTTTGTGACTCATTGTCGAAGTCTGAAATTGTCGTGCCGATAGTTCTGGACGGTTTTACAAGAGCTGTCATTGATGTTGACAGTGGTCTTCCTGCCAACTTCAACGATACTGATGCAAAGTATCTTGAGAAGATTGCTGAACTCTTAACACCTGTCTTTGCTGATGAACAACGATGATATAGTTGAACGGCTTTGCGAAAAGACAGGAATCCGTAGGAAGACATGCGGGAAAGTAGTGTCTATAATAACAGATTCAATCGAAGCTGATATTCTTCAGGGAGTGCAAATTACGCTGTCGGAAATAGGCAATATCAATAGAGTGAGAGTTAGAACATCAATTCAAGAAAACCCTGACGGAAGCTACAGAGTAGTGCCACCACTGGTTTATGCTGAGTTCATTGCTTACAAGGAAGCTTACCAACTTACAGCTTTGCATACTGCACAGAGAATTATTTCCAGGATAGCTTCCGAAGCAGTTGATGCTTATAAAGACGCCGAGGTTGCTTACAAACAGTTTTGCAAGATCATAAGAAAGAGTCTTAGCAAAGGCAGGAAAGTTAAGCTTAGCGGTCTTGGAACATTCAGCATGCAAGCCCAAGGTGAAAATCAAAATGCTCTCTCAATTGAGTTTGATATTTCTCAGAAGTTTCACAACAAGCTCAATGAGAACTTCGAGAATCTAAAAGAAAAGGTGATCTTCCCAATACCACCGCTCTCAATGATGGAAAGAAACGTTCGTAAGGATATGAAAGAACAGTTAAGCAATGATACGACGAGCGATGACAATAATTTTATGAAGAGAAGGTTAGCAATGATCTCTGAGGATCTGATTCGACTCAACGAAGAAATCAACAGCAAGTCTAAGAAGAAGGCAGGCAGCGGTCTTTGGGGTTGAGTTTGGAAATTCTTCTGAATCCAATTGCAAATACTGTTATAACGAGAGTTCCCCAGATGCATGAATCTGCGAACACATCTCCGTTAACAGAGTAAAAAGTTTTCTCATTAATGTATCCGACTTCTCTTGTAATCAGGGCTTTTTCATTTATCTCTGTTTCATCATACATTTTACCGTATGGATCAATGAAAGATGAGATTCCGGTGTTTGCACATCTGACGATCCATCTTCTGTTTTCAATTGCGCGCAGGACTGCATATTGACTGTGCTGATGAGTGCCGGCAAGTTTTCCCCACCATCCGTCATTAGTAATGATCACACAAAAGCCCGCACCGCGTTTTACAAATTCAGCAAAGAACCCCGGATAAACTGACTCATAGCAGATCGCTGAATTGAAAAATCTTTCGTCATCAATTTCGAAAAGAATTGTATCACTTCCTATCTGCCAGCTTCCAAGTCCGACTCCCCATTCAACAAGATTCTTTATGAATGGAAGGTGTTCCTGGTACGGCATTCTCTCGCTTCCTGGAACGAGTTTCATCTTGTGATAAACTTTGTATGAATTTTTGTCCAATCCCGGCTCAAACAATACTGCTGAATTGTAAGTATCGAATTTTTCTCCGGTCTGCTTTCTTATGCGCGCATCCTTCGGAGCAGAAGATGGGTCTGAATAGTATTCAAGGTCAGGGGTTCCGGCAAGTATCGGTACATTCAGACTGTCACACAATGCTTTCAGCTTCAGGTAAGATTCTTCAAAAAGACTTTCTTTGAAATAATACGGTAACGCAGTTTCCGGAATTACGATCATTTTAACTCCGGTATCTTTCTCGTGAACCTCCTTGATCATGGTTACATAATCACTTATCAGATCGCCTTGCTTGCCTCCCCATTTTCTCCATGGATTAACATTGGGCTGAACAATTCCTATGTCATAAGAAGCAACAGCTTTGTATTCCTTTCTTATCAGTGGATTTACGACATCGGGAAGAAAGTAAACTATGACAGCAACAAACATTATAAGTACAGTTTTCTTGACAGACCGATTTTCACTTTCTTCTATCTTGGCAAAGAACGCATAGTAGATCAGCACACTGATGATGCTTATCCAAAGTGAGATACCGTAAACTCCCGTATATTCAATGAACTGAATTTTGCCGAGCAATGATGTCTGTGAATTGCCGGAAAGCAGCCAGGGAAATGTTATCTGCCCCCATGTTGACAAGTACTCGAATGCAGTCCAAACAACCGGGAATGATAAAAGCGGAATGATGCGCACATCCTTCCTGTCAAATGTTCTGAACAGAAAGAACATTAACCCGGCTGCAGGTAAAAAGAAAAGTGGATACACGATCAGAACTGAAAGACCTGCGACTATGAGAAATGGATCGGCATTCTCCTGCATGCCGCTGACCGAGATCCAGGATATTGCCGTGAGACTTGCGACAAAGAATACCAAATATGTTCTTCCCAAAACTCTCAACAATGACCTACCCTTAAAGATGAGATGCAACAGAATTGCAAGTGAGAAGAAAATGAGTAAGTGAAAATCCAATGGAGGATAGGACAGTCCATACAACAATCCGGATGCAATTATCAGAAGCAACGGTCTTGGAGGCTTGGCAAGTTTTATCATATCAGCTTTTGACTGTCTTCTTCTTTTTCTCAAACAGTCCCTCTATATAAGTCCATAACCAGATCACAATAAATGCAAAAATCATTCCAATAACTGCACCTCCAATGATATCAAAAGGGTAATGAACCCCGCACATTACTCTGGAGAGAGCCATTATAGCTGCTCCCGTAAAAAGAAATCCTTTCATTCCAGGGTAGAAGTGAGAGAAGAGAGTTGCTGCCGCAAAATTATTCACTGCATGATTGGACGGAAATGAGAATGCTTCTGAACAGTTTATGAGCAAGTGCGCTCCAGGTAATGTATGGCACGGCCGGACCCTGGCAAAGAAAGGTTTTATAATATTGTCAGATACCTGATCTGACAGAAGTATCAAAAGCAGAACAAGAAAAGCAGAAACCCTGCCGGTCCTGCCGCCTTTGAAAACAAGGTAAAGCCATATAAGTACATAGAATATGAACCAATGATTTCTCTCGGTGATAAAAGGCATCAGCTTATCAGTTACCGGATTTGCAAGAGTAACATTAAGAAAATAGAAAAGCTGAGCGTCAATATTCTGAAGAAATTCCAAGAGATGATTTTAGTTTAGAACTTTGCAAGGAGCACGGATGAATATGCGGCACATCCGTCATTGCTGCCGATGAATCCGAGTCCTTCTGAAGTAGTTGCCTTGATCGAAACGTTGCTGCATTCAATTTCCTTACTGATTGCAGATTTCATTTCCGGAATGAACGGATAGATCTTCGGAGATTCCAATATGATCACGCTGTCAGTATTAACGACCTTCCATCCCAAATCAGAAATCAGATTCATTGTAGTCCTAAGAAGAATGATGCTTGAGATGTCTTTGTATTTATTGTCAGTGTTTGGAAACTGATGTCCGATATCCTCAAGTCCTGCAGCGCCGAGCAACGCATCACAAAGAGAATGCAAAAGTACATCTGCATCAGAATGACCTTCGAGTCCTTTGGAATGAGGTATTTCAACGCCGCCAAGGATGAGTTTCCTGTTTGCGGCAAATCTGTGCACATCATATCCAAGACCTGTTCTTATATCTTTCATATAAAAGTATTTGCAACTTATCTCTTTTTGATTTGTAATACAATTCGACAATAAATTCTCAATGCCGAACTTGATTCAATTTTAAATAGCAAATCTTTCTCAAGTATAGTATCTTGCCTCACTTTAAAAGTTGCCCGGGTGGCGGAACTGGTAGACGCGCAGGACTTAAAATCCTGTTGGCTGTAAAGTCAGTATCGGTTCGATTCCGATCCCGGGCACTAGTTTTTCCGACAAAAAAAATACCCTGCCGCAAAATGTTGTAGGGTATTTCTTTTTGAACCAAGAAGTCTTATTTGATTATCATCATTAGATTTGTATTTGCAAAACCTTCTATGTTCAGTCCCCGCTGTATCTCAGTGCATTTTGAAACTCCACCAAGTGGCAGGTATCGTAGAAGAAGCAGTTGCCACGAATGCACGGATGAATGAGATCAATTTTGTATTCTGCAGAAGTTAAAACTAGGAAAGGAGTTATTCGTGCATTCGTGGCTAAAATAATTCATTAGCCCGCGTCATTTGTTTCTGTTAAATATCTGTATGACAGTGAATCGCTGCCTCATGCGAATCCTACTTCATTGTTTAAGTATGAGAATTTAAAGATTCGATTGTTTTCAAAACGGACCACGTCCTAGTTGTCACCACTGTTAGTTGTTTTAAGAAAGTAATTTGAATCAAAACTATTTCATAACAACGCATAGCCAGTGAGACTATCTGTGAATGTAATTTCCTTCAGAGGCTTATTGTTGAGATCAGGTAAAAACTGCTGCTGCCATGCTCCCGGCGGATCATGCTGACAGTTGAACGCATTGATGAACACAAAGATGCTGAAGAACCAGAGGAGGTTGATGAGGAACTTGGAGCCGGAGCGATGAGATGTGGATTTCACAACAGCTTCCTTTATTCAATACTAAAGAGAACGGATATCAGAAACTATGACTTTGGTCATGTTTTGAAAAAATGAGTCAGGAGTTTGGGTATGCATCTTTGCATTGCATGAAAAAAAGTTCTGACAAAATTCATGGTGCTACATTGAGGCAATCAGGATACGGAAAATGTGCAGGTAACAAGAAAGACACGAACTGAGCAAAGTCAATATTCTGTATCTTAAATGATAATGCGAGACAAATGATTTTTTGACATTTGTCATTCGTGGCAGTATTAATCAGCCGTGAATGCACGATTGCTTTTTGAGTGACACTCGCCTTTATTTCACCAGCATCATCTTAATCATCTCTTTCACACTGCCGTTGACTCCGGCTGTCATATTACAAAGGTAAACTCCTGAAGACAAGTTTGAAGCATTCCATACAACTTCATAAGTTCCAGATTCAAGAATGCTGTCAACAAGAGTTGCAACTTCCTTTCCGCTCATATCAAATACAGTCAGCTTCAGTTTGGATTTGTCCAATCCCGCCGGAACGCCGAATTTTATTTTTGTTGTAGGATTAAATGGGTTTGGAAAATTTCCGTACAGTTTGTAGCTCTCCGGTGCTTCCGTTCCTAATCTGATAACACCCGTAGGAAAATCTACAATGGCAGTATAAATGCTCATGCTGCCGCTGTTCAATCGTGCCCATATCGGACGGACGATTCCTGCATGCGCTGTGATATTGGTATAGTCGCCAAAAAATACTGACGAGCTTGGTGTGAACGGAGATTCACTAACTTTGAAATTGGTGAAGGTCTCTCCTCCGTCAGTTGATTTTGCCATGTACACATCGGTCTGATTTCCCGTGTAATTTCTCCTGTCATAAAATACAAAGTAAAGATGCCCCGTTACCTGATCGATCGTCATCCATGTAAAGAACTGCTGCTTTCCCGGAGGATCATCATTCACTCTTCTAACAGTACTCCATGTATTTCCTCCGTCAGTTGATTTTATCAGCCATACATCAGTATCAAGAGTTCCGTTTCGCTGATCGGTCCAGTTGATGTAGATCGTTCCCCTGTGCGGGCCGAAGGATACATCACATGCGGTAACGGGAAGACCGTTTGCTCTGTAGATTCCTGGAATTGCATAATCCCATCCCCCGGGTTGCTCGGTAACAAACTTGTCATCAGGAAGCCAGGTACTTCCGCCGTCCAATGATTTGTCAAACACCAAACCAAGCGGACCTGACCATGATGTATAGATTTCGCCATTCGGTCCGTTGCATGGAACAGCGCCTTCTACGGTTTCGTCTTCATCTATACAGTTACCCGCCTTCTTGTTTATCCTCAATGCTTCACTCCATGATGCGCCGGCGTCAGTGGATTTGGAAAACAATATTGTAGAGCTGTCTGTAGATGAAGTACTTCCGTATCTGTCAAACTGTGACCATGTCATGTATATGTGATTGTTCCTTCGGTCAACGCAAAGCCACTCCTTATCTTGCTGCTTGGGTGGAATGTAACCTGCATAAGCTCCATCATTCCAGTTCACGCCGCCGTTAGTTGATTTCTGCACAACGATCCTGTCAATGAAATAGCTTCCCGAAGGATTAGTAAGATGCCCGTAGTAAAAATGTCCGTTGGTATCAACCGTAATGGCCGGATCACCCCAAACGCTGTAGCTTGATGTAAGCGTCGCGCGCGTCCAGTTATATCCGCCGTTTGTGGAGTAGTAGTAAAAATTCAGATTCGATCCCGCAACGATCTGATTCGGATTCTTGGGATTCAGACAGATCGCTGGCTCATTTGGTGAACCTGTGGAAGTTATCAGTATGTTCGGGTATTGTGCGAATGCATTCAGACAAGTGATTGAAAATATCGCAAGAGCCAGAAGAAAAGTTTTCATAGCAGTAAGTTTTAAAAGTCTTTGATGAACAATTTGCAGTTAAGCCATTTGTTTAGCATTTCTTCTTCCTTTATGAACTCACAATGCTAATTTTGCAGAGGTGAGTTAATGTACCAGAGGTTGTTCGGTGAATTCACTGCATTTTAGCACGAACCAATGTATGAATCAATTCAGAATTCAGTAGCAGAACTTGGCCGAAGAATATTGAAGACATTGATATTTGAATATTTCCAAAATTAATTTTTCAGCATCATTCTCTTTGTAATCATCTTACTTCCCGATTCCAGCTTTGTGAAACAAGTACCGCTTCCGAATTTGCTTCCGTCCCACTGCATTCTGTAACTTCCTGCCTGCAAATTCTCACTTACAATAGTTGCAACCTCTCTGCCCAACTGATCGAAAATTTTCAGTGAAACAAATGCAGAAACCGGTATGTCAAAATCAATATTTGTGACCGGATTGAACGGGTTTGGGAAATTTCCGTCCCTGCAGAGTCCCGCGTGGGTTGTTGTGATATCAGAAAAGCAAACTGTGCGGGTGACTCTGCAGGGACGGAAATTTATATAAAATCGAATCAAAACTATCTGTGTTTTCGGGCAGTCTGGGAAGTTTGGGAACGAGCATGAAATCTATTTTCTCTTAACTTCTTCATATTGCTTATTCACATCTATGAATTCAGAATACGGGCTGTTCCACCAAAGTTCGAAAACTCCGGAAAGCTTCTTGTTGATTTCTTTGCTTTTAACTACAAATGATACATTCCTCGAGTTATAGAAATAGTTCTTTTCCCAGTTGGTTGTGCTGATCCATGACATTTCATCGTCAGCAGTGAAAAACTTTGAATGATCTACTCTTGCGTATGGTATGAACCCACCGCTGTATAGTGGAATTGACGATATCTTGAGCTGAATGTTTTCTACCAAAGATAATTCCTTGATCGCATCTATCGCTGACGGCTTTGCCGCCCAGTCAGGAATAATCATTCTTATTTTCACGCCCCGGGCGGCGGCGTTTCGCAATGCGCTGTCAATTGCATAAAACCCGCCGGATGATTTATCCTTAACAGAATATGAATAGACCTGAATGTTCAACTTTTGTTTTGATTCGTTTATAAGCCTGAGAAGCTCGTCCAGTTCATAACTCAGGCTGCTCATTGAATATTCATACGGACTTACTGCCGGATAGATTTCGACATCGCCTGATTCGCTGTCGCTTAAAACAACCGGGTTTTCCCTGTTAACAAAGAGGTTGACCCGCATCGCGGTTATTCCGCTCAGGTTACCTTCACAGAGTTTCCAGTCAGTTTCAAAAATTTCAGTAAATGTTTCAGCCAGCTTCTTGTCAGTTACAACAGCACCGATCTCATGAATGTGTATTAGCGCGCGCCAGTCCATGTTCTGACTGCCGGCAAAGACTGTCTCATTATCAACTATAAAAAACTTAGCATGCATAACTCCTCCTGCAATATTTCTCATGGCAATCTTTCTGATTTCAATATTCGGTACACCTTCGAGAAGATCAACAGATTTGTCATTTGAAGAGTAGAATGATGAATCAACAATAATCCTTACGTTCACTCCCCTGCCTGCAGCTGACTTCAGAGAAGCCATGAACTCATTCAGCGGAGAATTATCCTGATCTGCAAAATAAAAAGTTTCTATGTCAATGGTTCTCTTTGCATTACCGACAATCTCAAGCCATACATCAATTGTATTTTCAATTTCGGATTTGCCAATTTCCGTTTCCAAAGGAATGCTCTGAACGAGTCTGATCTTATCCTGAGGGAAACAATCTTCTGAAGGCAAAAAAAGCGGCGACAAGATCGCCGCCGCAATAATACAATACGCAAACAAAGATTTCTTACGAATCATCATATAAGACTTAGCATAAGTCTTTCAAGCTGACTTTCTTTGACCTCATCATTTTTCTTTCCATAAATATCAGAAAGATTTCTCAACATTCTCAACACAATGTCTTTATCTTCTGCAATATTCAAATACGGAATTTTTTCAAACTCTTCATCAGTCATGCCGAGGTTCTTAATGAACTCTGTTGCTTCAGGCCGGGAAACGATAATCCCGTGATTGAAGGGATCAATGAAAAACTCATCTTCCTCATCCATATACTTAATAATAAAGTGACCGGGCAGATTGACACCGAAAACAGGCATGTTCAGCCGTCTTGCGATAAACATGAAAATTGCTGA
>CALEVL010000147.1 GCA_937924675.1 uncultured Ignavibacteria bacterium
GTAGTTTATCTGAACTGTTGGATTCGATCTGACAGTAACTGATCTTAAATTTCCCAACAGTAATCTCATAAGGATTTACGCAATCAATGTAATGAATTGTAATACTGCACCTGCAAAGTTAAATTTTACAATTAAAAAACTGTCATGATAAAATCATTTCTACTTGTTTCATTCGCATCACTGTGTCTATTGTTTACAGGCGGAAATGAACCTTCTGATGAAGAAGCTGCCAATTATGAATGGCAAATTACATTTGAAGACCAATTTGATTCTGTTGACAGATCCAAGTGGATATTCAAGCATGACAATGGTGTCCAGACAATATGGTCAAACAAAGAACGTGAATGGTACAAAGAAGAGAATGTTGTAGCAGAAGGAGGAGTGCTTAAACTTATAGCTAAGAAGGAATCCGTGTATGGCAAAGATCCTGAAAGTGAAAAACAGTTTGACTTTACTTCAGGGATGATTTGCAATTCCAAGAGTTTCACACAGGCATATGGCAAATGGGAAATGAAAGTAAGATTTCCTTTCAAGAAAGGATTTTGGCCTGCATTCTTCCTGGTACCGATACAGCGACCGACGCTTCCGGAAGTAGATGTCTTTGAGTATTTCGGCATAAAGGAAAATGAAATTGGTTGCAATCTTCTTTGGGGATTAGACTATCCAAATCCCTCTATGGGAAATGATCCGAAACCTTTCTACAATGTCAAGGTACACAATTTTACAGGAGATTTTGCCAACCGGTGGATGGTTTGGTCTTGCGAGATCTTTCCTGACAAGATCGTCTGGAAACTTGATGGGAATAAAGTATTCGAATCAACTGAAGGAATTCCGACTGCTCCAATGTACATGATAGCAAACGTTGCTGTTAAGGATCGCCCTGAAAATGACAACAAAGTTGATGAAACAGGTTTGCCATACATAATGGAAATCGACTATGTCAAGATTTACAAAATGGTACCAAAGAATTGATTGAATTCTGAATTTTGCAAACTAATTTGAATCCGATAATACAGGAAATATTTGAAAAGAGAACCACCCAGTCAGTTGACGGTAAGACTGTAAATGTGCTTGGGCAAATATCTGCTCAAGAGGGTGAACTTATCCGCAGATGCATTGAAGAAATAAAGGCTGAAGTCAGTGTTGAAGTCGGGCTGGCTTTCGGAACTTCCGCAATGTTCATCTGCGAATATCTGAAGAAGACACCGAATACCCGACACTATGTAATGGATCCTTTTCAAATGTATGATGCAAGTTATGGAGGTATCGGACTTAACAACCTTAAGAAATCGGGCTATGGAGATTTTGTGGAATTCATGGATAAACCTTCACAACTTGCATTACCTGAACTTGAGCAGAGGAAAGTCATAGTTGATTTTGCTTTCATTGACGGCTGGCATACTTTTGATCACACGCTTGTCGATTTCTTCTTCACAGACAGGATACTGAAAAAGGGAGGAATCATTATTCTTGATGATACGGACTGGCCGGCAGTCAAAAAACTTGTATCCTTCATAAATACAAACCGCAGTTACGAGTTCATTGAAGGAACTCCTCCGAGAACATTCAAGAAAAAATCTTCCGAAAATAAAGGAAGTCCTTTCACAGCATTGAAAAGCATACTAAGCAACGACACTGAAACGGAAACAACTTACGGTGCAATGGCATTCAGAAAAGTTTCTGATGATTCAAGGAGCTGGGATCATTATAATGAATTTGCTTAGAAGTGATAGCATATTATCGCACACCAATATTGTTCCAGGTCAGAACTCTTCTTAAGTGTTTTCAATGAAGGATCGGATAAGACAAGAGATGGATCAAATTGCTCCTGACAGGAGCAGATTGATCCGCAACAATTCCTACTACTATGAAAGACTGCTAAAATTCCTCATGTTCAACATTCCCGAAGGCAAAAGCATAATCGAGATTGGTTGCGGCAACGGTTTTCTTCTCAAACATCTCAAGCCGTCAAGAGCTGTCGGAGTTGACTTCTCATCTGCAATGATAAAACACGCAAGAGAGCAGAATCCTGATTATGAATTCCACATCATGGATGCGGAGACTCTTGAGATCAGCGAGAAATTCGATTACGTAATAATCTCAGATACGATAGGATATCTTGAAGACGTGCAAAAAGTATTTGAGAATGTTCAGAAGCTCTGTCATTCGAAAACGCGGATCATCATCACGTACATAAATTTTCTGTGGCTTCCTGTTTTGTCATTGGCAGAACTACTGGGACTCAAGATGAAAGCCAGCAGAAACAATTGGATGAACATTCGCGACATATCAAATCTTCTCAGCATTGCCGGATTTGAAGAGATACGCTCGGGAAAGATGACACTCCTGCCGGTGGGAATACCCGTGCTATCAAACTTCATAAATGACTATCCCGCAAATCTTCCTCTGATAAATAGTCTTTGCCTGATGTCGTTCATTATATCAAAACCTTTGACAGTCAGGGTGGAGGACAAGTCTGTAAGCATTGTAGTGCCGGCCAGGAATGAGAAAGGCAACATCGAGCATATCGTTAGAAGAATTCCCCTGATGGGAAAAGTGACGGAAGTGGTTTTTGTTGAAGGGCATTCGGATGACAAAACGTTTGAAGAAATTCAGAGAGTATGCAGTTCATACTCCGGTCCATTGAAGCTCAAGAGTTTTATCCAGGAAGGCAAAGGCAAGGCAGACGCAGTGCGCAAGGGTTATGCGGAATCAAGCGGAGACATACTAATGATACTTGATGCTGACATGACCGTTCCCCCGGAAGATCTTACTAAGTTTTACGATTGCCTTATAAATGGGCGTGGAGAATTTCTAAACGGTTCACGTCTGATCTATCCGTTGGAGAAGGATGCAATGAGAACATTGAATATGATTGGCAACAAATTTTTTTCAGTGATGTTCTCATGGATTTTGAATCAGAACATTAAGGACACACTGTGCGGGACAAAAGTCTTCACGAGATCAGATTACGAAAAAATAAAGTCAGCAAAGAGTTATCTCGGAGACTTTGATCCTTTCGGAGATTTTGACCTGATATTCGGTGCAGCGAAGTCGAATTTGAAATTCAGAGAGATCCCCATCAGATATAAGGCAAGGGTTTACGGAGAGACAAACATATCCCGCTTCAAGCACGGTTGGCTGCTTTTGAAGATGACATTTTATGCCATGAATAAATTCAAGTTCATCTGATGGAAGACGATAAACTGCAGAAGCATCGCGACATTTGGAAAAAGAAAAAGATACTGCGTGATATTTATGAAGAGTGGTACCGGATGATAATTTCTGATCTCAGCAAAGTTGAAGGACCCACTGTTGAGCTTGGTGCCGGCATCGGCAACTTCAAAGAGTTCTGCCCACAGGCAATTTCTGCTGACATTGAGAAGCGCGACTGGCTTGACATGACATTTGATGCACATGAAATGCCTTTTGACAATTCCAGTGTTGCAAACTTAGTTATGGTCGATGTGCTTCATCATCTTGCCGATCCAGTAAGATTTCTGCATGAAGCTTCCAGAGTTCTGAAGAGCGGAGGAAGACTGATAATGCTTGAGCCTTTTCCCTCTCCATTCTCACAAGTAGTTTACAAGCTTTTCCATCCTGAGCCGTTTTTATATGACATAGATTATTTCAGTGAGCAGAAAGTGAAGGAAAAACATCCGTGGGATTCAAATCAGGCAATACCTTATCTGATCTTTTACAAGCACCTGGACAAATTCAATGAGGAATTCAGCAATTCTTTCAGTATTTTGAAAAAGGAAAAACTTAGTTACATACTCTATCCGGCATCGGGAGGGTTTGAGAATCCGTCAATGATTCCTCAAACAATGATTCCATTATTCAAAGGAATTGAGAAAGCGGTTTCACCTTTCGGTTCGTTGGTGGCATTCAGGGCTTACATTTGCCTTGAACAAATTTAGATAAAATATTTTATATCGAACAAAATCAGAAATTGCAGAATATTTCAAAAAGTAAAAATAGATTGAAAATCATTCTCCAATTCAATAATTTGCTTCAATCAAATTAAATCATAATTGATGAAAATCATCAAATCAATCCTAACTGTAGGATTAGTAATGTTATGCATTTTTGCATCTTCCTTTGTTTCAGTTGCCGGAAATGTATATCAAGTCATTAATCTGAAAGATGACGGATCTGGAACAATAAAGCTTAGCTATAGTGCAGATAATAAAATGCTTCAGAAATTCAAGTTTATTCTGGGCAATTATCCGTTCACTGAGAAGCTTGCAAAGGAATACTTCTCTTCACAAAACACAACTGTTCAAAATGCAAAACTTAATTTCGATATAAAGGATTCGACATATTTCATGACTCTTGAAATTGACTTTAAGAATATTAACAAGATCAATCAAGCAAAAGGGTTTTCGGGCATTGTTGCAAGATGGTTTGGGACTGATACAGGAGCTGTCTTTAACTATACAATTCTTGCAGGTAAATCAACTATTGAGTACCTTGACCCTCAGTCGTATATCGTTAATTTCGAGAATTCGGTAAAATCCACAAATGGTGTTAAGACTGATAAGAACGTGACGTGGGGAAATAGAACATCAAAGAACACTAATTTCTCAAAGGACCAAACCATGGCTGCAAGCACAAGCGGTTCAGTTCCGAAGAGTCTTGATACGACTCCGGGCTCGCCTATGAGCCAGGAACAGAAGACTGCCGGGAAGGATGAGAAACAAGTTGAGAAGTCGGAAAAATCCTGCGGATTGTTTGGATTTGAGCTGCCATTAATTCTTCTGGCGGGTTATGTATTTTCTTTGACTTCGAAAAGAAGAAAGTCTTGATGTAATAAACTGAAATTAACAAAGAACCCTGATATTCCAGAAGAATGTCAGGGTTTTTTCTTTTATCATGAGTAAATATTCTGACTGCAATCAGATGTAACAAAAAATGTAATGCAAATTTCTAAATTGCCGGTAGATCTAAGATTCAGTTCTTCTCCAGCAACAATTGTATGATACCGGTCTGCCAAATTCTTCATAAGTCTTTCCTGTTGTAATTTTCCAGGCCCTGTCAAAGTACTTCTTTGCCATTAAAAATAGATCCGGGTCTCTGTTAAGGCTAAGCAAAGGAATGAACTTGTTCATCGTTCCGGCATTTTCAAAGAAGAACGGCATTATCTCGTTTGTCCATGCATAATCATCCTGAAGTATTACGTCAATGCAATGAACTGAATATCCTCCGGGTTTCAAAACTCGGTTTATGTCTTTCAGAATATTTTTGTAAGTTTCTGGATCATTTTGCGGAACATGCTCCAAAGTTGAAATGGAAAACACAAGATCAAAATATTTGTCAGGAAGTTCGTCATTAAAATTGCCCATATAATCATAAACTAAGCGGAAACCGGTAGTATCAATATCTGTTGGTCCGTTTCCAACTCCTTC
>CALEVL010000148.1 GCA_937924675.1 uncultured Ignavibacteria bacterium
GAGACCAGCGGGAACGAACCGCCGGAGAATCCTTCGTACAATGCTCCGAGCAGAACTTCCGGGCCGAGATCGAATTCATGATTTCCAACTGTCAGAGCATCATATCCAAGTTGTTTCATTATTTGAAGTTCGGCAACTCCGAAAAATTTGTTAAAGAAAAAATCGCCGACAAAGAAATCGCCGGCATGAAGCGTTAAAACATTAGGCTCGGTTGCCTTAACCGTACCTATTATTGTTGCGGCCTTTGCTATGCCGCCTATGGTTCCCTTACCGGAGCAGTCTTTTGGTCCGAATGCATCCAAGTGTGAGTGAGTGTCACCGGTGTGTAAAACTGTGATCTGTGTACTCTGTCCGAAAGCAAAGCAAGTCAGAGTCAAGAAGATCAGTAGCGTTTTCATTTTTTGCCTCCATGAATTTGAGAAATGAGTAATTTGTTGTAGCTTTACAAAAATAGATCTGTTACAAAGAACGAATGTCACAAACTCTTACAGCAAATGTCAAACAATTGTAAAAGAACATTATTATGTCACATGAATAAATTTGAAGTGAAGAGAATTCTATATCCAAGTCAGAATTCAAATGCGCCTCTGATGACAAATGAGTTATACTTTGTAGCAAACGAAACTAACGGTTCAACATAGAACCTTGTGTTGCCGGAGATCTGAAAGCTAACTCCTCCGCCAAGATTGAACCCGAGGTCAAAGTATGGCTCCTTTTCATCTCCATCAATGTCCGCTGCAATTGCAGAAACAAGATCTACCATCCCAACTCCGGCTCTTAATTCACCGAAACCATAATAATTAACCGGATTATTTCTGCCTACTTGACCCACCAAAGTTCCAAACTTAGCATAAAACAGCACTTGGTCTCCTTCAAACTTTTCAAGATCTTCTTTGTCATCTGTCGATGCAAACTGTAAACCTATACCACCCCTGAAAGCAACACTCTTGGAAGTATTACCAGTATAATTAAGAAAGAGGTCTATCCCGGCACCGTTCTTTGAATTTTTTGTGTAAGGAAAAACATATCCTGCGCCCAGACTGAATCCGCTTGTGCGCTCCTTTGGATTAGCTATTGCTGAGGTTTGGTTGAGGTTTAGTGGATTGCAATCTGAGGAGTTTTGGGAAATACCCTTTACACTTGAAATCATGATAGGGAGAAGTACAAAAATTATCTTATTCATTTTGCTCTCATTTTAGATTCTTCTAAAACTACGTAGAAAGAGTTTGGCAATTGTCATAGAATTGTCAAAATGTAAATTTGAACCTGCAATAATTCCGGAAGCTTCCTAGTCAGATTTTTGTTAATTCTTCGTTCTGATAAACTCAGTTCCCGTGCTCTCTGAAAATATACAAAGCTAAAGATGCCAGTCTGTGAAGCGAAGTATATCTAATCTCTTCTGAATCAATAAATTTTTTTGCGGATTTTACAAAGAACAAATCATAACAAGGCAGCAGTTCATTACGGATTTGCGAAGCCGCCTACACCAAGCGTGAACCCCACAATGAATATGCCGGCAGCTGTACCTGCTATTGTTCCCAGAACCGCGAAAGTTGTCTTTACTCCGTCAACGTCCTCAAATTCCTGATACACTATAAGAACATCACTTGATGGGACAAGAACTGACTTTGCAGTGATATTGGATTCACCTTGTCCGCTTGCAAACTGCTCATTTCTTTCTGTTATTATGAATGTTCCGTATGAATCCTTCAGATTTTCTTTAAATACAACCAATTTGCCTTTGCATTCTATCTTATTACCATTCTTAAGCACTATCTTAGAGATCTTTGCATTCCGGTAAGATCCGTCCGGCTCCGGAGATACAATTGATGTTTCTGTAGTCATACATCCGTTGAGTGTTGCAATGCAATAGAATGTTGCAAACAAGCCGGTTATTGATATTATAATGTTGAATACTCTTTTAACTGATTCCTGGGTTTTCATGATCTTTTCCTTCCATTCTGAAGTTTATTTCTTTCATTCCTTTTTCTTATTACAAAACTATAGAGAATGGAAGGCCGGACTGTCACTTGACAGTAAAAGTGTAATCAAAGAAATGTCAAAACAGAAAGAATGATTTATCACTCTTATTGAAGTATTTCGGGCGTAGTTGCTAGTTTAAAAACAGAGATTCCATACAATGCTTGGCAAGAAAGTCATTGCTGTTCAAAACATTTTTGCATTTCGAAAATTCTTTCGAAATTAAACTGGAAAGTTAGAAAATATTCGGTTCGGAAAAACAACCCGCCTCAGCCTAATTGCCGTTAAGAAATTGCGAGGGAC
>CALEVL010000149.1 GCA_937924675.1 uncultured Ignavibacteria bacterium
CGACTTCGGGCAGGCCCGCCTGCAGAGAGTGTACTAGATTTGCCGACTTCGGGCAAGCCCGCCTGCAGAGAGTGTACTAGATTTGCCGACTTCGGGCAAGCAACAACCTTCGACTTTCATCTTATTACATCATCACGTCAATTCTGATCATTCACATCATTGCTGGATATCTGATTAAAATTTTTTATTTCTTTGAAGTACCACACTATCAGATTGACTGTTCTGATTTTCTCGACAATCAGATCCGCCAGTTGATTATCAATCGAAACACTGTTCGATCCGGGGTAATGAATTATTCAGCATTCTTTTTGAACTCGAAAGCCAAGAGGGAAATGTCTACTTTAGATGAGTAAGAATTATGGGCGTTTGCATGAGAAGAAACCAAAACCTCACCGATTATGAAGAAACTTCCGGTAATATTCCTTACAGCTCTCAGCTTGCTAAATAATGGTAAGCTCAATTCTCAGATCACTCAAGAATGGGTGAATATTTTTAACGGGTACGGCAGTTTTACGGAATGTAAAGCAATGGTAATGGATTCCCATTCGAGCATTTATGTAACAGGATATGCACATACGATTAACGGGGATTTGTATGTAACAAGAAAATATAGTTCGGGAGGAAGCGTTTTATGGCATGATGAATTGAGTTCGGGAACCTATGGTGTTCCGTACGATATGGCCATTGATGATTCCGACTATGTATACATTGCGGGCTATTATGATCAGAACAATCAGGACAAGAAGATCTACATTATTAAATACTCTCCTCATGGAGATACTTTGTGGACACAGAAATTCAATCTCACCAGCGGCGATGAAGTAGCTGTTTCACTTCATATTGATAACAATGACAATGTTGTGATCCTTGGCAGGTCGGGGAGTAATATTGTTACCCTCAAATTTTCAAATTCAGGACAATACCTGTGGCATCAGGTATTTGAAAGCCCGTCAGGATTTTTTGTTCCCAAGACAATAGTCACAGATAATTTAAACAACGTTTACTGCACCGGATATATTAATTATTCAGGTTCAAAGCTTTTCTTGTTGAAATATGACAACGAAGGGACTTTTCAATGGATCAGGTATGAGAACGGCTTAAGTAATGGATATGATTCGCGAAAGCTAATAACTTCAGATTCCCGGAACAATATATATATGACAGGTATGTCACTTGATACGGCAGCTATGAACTGTATGTTTCTCTGCAAGTATGGTCCCGATGGTAACCGTATTTGGAAAGAATACCTTACTAACGGACAGGGAAACGCGATCGCACTGGATTCCGAAGACAATCCATATGTGACAGGATTGATCATCTCACCCGTAACTTCTTATGATATTGGAACTGCGAAATTTGATACTGCAGGCAGTCTGATTTGGTATCACAACTATTCTATGGCCCAAAACAGTATGGAGGAGGGGAAATCGATTTGCACCAACAGGAACAACAACATATATGTCTTGGGAAGCGGCTATGCTACGGCCTACAATGCATTGGTAACAATTAAGTATTCATTGAGTGGCATTCTGAAGTGGACAAGGCAATATACCGGTGGCGAAAACGGTGTCAACATATTTGCTAATGATTCAAACCAAGTATTTATCTCCGGAAATTCCAATAATTACATTACTGTAAAATACGGAAATGATCTGACCGGAGTCAATCCTGATGAGAGTATTGCTCCTATACATCACGGGATCACTTCGAACTATCCAAATCCATTCAATCCTTCAACAACAATTTCATATCAGCTCTCTTCTGCGGCAGATGTCAAAATCAAAGTCGTTGACATCCTAGGTAAAGAAATAATTATGCTTGTGAATGAATTTCAATCACCCGGATACCACAAGGCTGAACTCAACGGAGCTGATTTGAACAGCGGAATATACTTTGCCCTGCTCTATGCGAACAGAAATTTTGTTAACTGCAGGAAGATTGTATTGGTGAAATGACAATGTAACATAACAATTTTCGTCGTTGACTCTGATGCCAATGATTTTTACAAGCTGCTGGTTTTCTTGTCTTCGCAGAGTCACCGTTGCTCTTCCGGGACTCTGCGAGTCGGATAAACATGCATTCACAATTTCTTAGCAATTCTGAATTGCTAAAGATAATTTTGCTCAAAAAGTAGAATAGCATGAAAGAATTCACTCTGCGCGTGACCTTAATGTTTATTTGTATGCTTTTGATTTTCAGCTGCAGTTCAACTTCTCCGGAAAAGAATTTCAGCATTGCAGTCCTCAATTCGAATTTGCTTAGCGGCTTTGCCGGCAACGGACTGTCGAGAGAACTCGAGTCACCTTCCGTAAAGCTATCTCAAAGCGGCAATGAAACATTGCCAATGAAGAGAACTGAGGTAATTGAGAATAAACTCACAGCTGTTGAAGAGAGTTATGAAAAAGTGAAAGACTTAAAAGTGACTGACGACACAAAAGACATTATCTCATCTTCAGTAAATTTGTATGAGTATGTCTTGCCTGTTTACAAGGCAGAATACATGCAGCTTGCAGAGTTGTATGATAAAGGAGCTTCTCCGGAAATGATACAGTCACAATCAAATCTGATACACGATAAGTATCATGCCCGTTATAAAGAACTTTACGATAAGTTGATTGGATTTGGAAAAGTTTATGCTGCGAAACATGGTATAAAGGTCAACTGGCAGGATAAATAGATAACTGCTGCTCGTTTTTATCCAGGACATGTCCCCTTTCTTGATTTCGGTCAAATAAATTCTGCAACCGCAGGATTTCTACCAAGTGTTTCTAATTCCGGCAGTTGCAGATTAGTTGTTTGTTGCATTGACTCTACATGGTTAATCTCAATCTAACTATGAATTTACAGTGTCCGCTATTTCAGCAGCAACATCTTCATTGTCTGTACCTGCTCTCCGCTTTCGAGCCTGTAAAAGTAAGCTCCGCTGGGAAGACCCTTCGAATCAAATTCTTCGGAGTAAGTCCCCGGACTTAGCCTGGCTGTCATCAGCTCTGCAACTTCTCTTCCAAGCATGTCATATATTTTCAGACTTACCACTCCTGATTCAATTATCTCGAACTTTATGGTTGTAGATGGATTGAACGGGTTTGGATAGTTCTGATGCAAAATGAATTTTGCCGGGACATTCTCAGCATTATTTCTGACATTGATAACCGAGTTCACACAATTCTTCAATTCAGCAATGCTGTTGATGTTTGATGTACCGCGCTTAATGAATGAAGATGTATTGAACTGAATCGTATCGAGTGATGGAACGTTTCCGAATATAGAACCGATGATGACATACCTTTCACCCGGTAAAGAATCTCTCCAGCCGGATTGTGTAACCGGATCTCCGGAGAATGCAAACTTCGTTGCCTGATTTGTGTAAGGATTAATCCAGCTCTCACCTGTAATCCTAAATCCGTGAAGTACTCTGTACATTTCAAGCGAGTCTGACGGGCAATCGAACGGGCATCTCCATCTCGAAGCAAAATCGGCTCGGTTGTTTGGGTGACCTTCTGCAGATTTCACAACCCATCCAACTGCAGGCGGAATCGCTCCGTAAATCGGATCAGTTGGGGTTCCATTGTATCCGTAAACCAACCCAAGCGCTGAGTCTGTTCCAGCCAGATCATTGTTGGAAGTTCCAAGATCTATGTCAGAAAATATGCCTGCACTGAAATCTGTCCATAGACTTCTGCCCTTATTGATAATGCTCCACTCGTAATGTATGGCATCGGCGCATGACGGATTTGCTCTTGCGTATGCGTACATGTGAACCTCTGCGCGAAGAGGCAGGGCGAGACTTTGAATAGAATCTCTGTAACCGTCATTGAAAGAACAGAATAGATTCTGTTCGCCTTTCATCACCGGATAATCCGTAGGTGGTTCATAAATTCCATTGTTGTTAACATCTACCCATGGCGCGCCCTGGTTCACCGGCCACTTGTTCCACGGATCATTATCAAGTCCACCGTTTGGATATTGCGGCGATACTTTGTATATCCTGTACAATGTGTCGTTTGCACCGCCGGGTGTCTGAGTTTCGTAGTCAAAGTAACCGGGTCTGAATCTCGAGTCGTATTGTGATATCGAGACTCTTATTGAATCACTGACCTTACTGCTTATCCATAATCCGCTTACATAGATCGCATAAGAATTTGAATCTTTGGGCCAGTTGAAACCCGCTACTCCCATGTTACCTCTGTCAAACATTCCATCACCCCAGACATAGGTTCTGATATTGTTCGCATCCAGACTTTTATAGGTTCTAACTCTTAAATCTGTCGGACTGTTGAACCATCCTACACCTGAAATTATAAAAGCAACAACGATCATACTGAAAAATCTTATTCTCGTTTTCATTGTAAATTCCTCCTTGTTATCGGGCGTTATTATCCCGCTCTTGAAACAATCTAACTGAAATCATTATATCTGTCAAAGACTTCTTTTTGAGTATTCCCAATGTTTTTGTGAATGAATTCTGCAAGGAAAGGTCTGAAAAGTGTGTTTGCGAGATATTTTTGCGGTTATTTGCTAAAAATTTTTGGACAGGATTTTCAATTTTCCCAAAAATTTCGCTATAAAAATTTTTAGTTTTACACTCTATTCCTGCTGCTTATCTGTTTGGATACACTGATTTGCTTGTTCATTTCAACTTCGTCTTTCTTTTAACTCGCTCCCAATCCCCTGTCTGCACCAGGCGGGCCGATTGGGAGTGTTATGCTCTAACTTAACAGTGCCCAATCAGGACAGCCTGTCCGAAAACGTTTATGCTCGTACCCAAACTCCGGTTTGGGTACGCACTTGTTAAAGAAGCTCTGCTTCGATTATTACGTGCAATAAGTTCTATTCCA
>CALEVL010000150.1 GCA_937924675.1 uncultured Ignavibacteria bacterium
GCTTGTCAAACAGCGCGGTGAGCTTATGAAAGAATCCGGTATGGTAAGACCGGGAACAATGGCTGCTGTAATTGGACTTAATGAAGAACAAGTAGATGCTGTATGCAAGCAGGCAAAGGAACATCAGATAGTTCAGCCGGCAAACTATAACGCACCTGGACAGATCGTTATCTCCGGTGATGTTGAAGCCGTTCACAGAGCAATGGCAATTGCAAAAGCGGAACCGTTCAACAGCAAGATGGTAAAGGAACTTCAGGTCAGTGGAGCGTTCCACTCTGAACTAATGGTGACCGCTGCCGAAGAACTTAGAGTAGCAATATACAGGGCCGGTTTCAAAGACGCTCTGATACCTGTTTACACAAACACCGAAGCTGAACCGTTTCAGCAGAACAGCGCAATAATGAATTCACTCTTCAGACAGCTTATGTCATCCGTAAAGTGGATGCAACTCATTACAAATATGATCAATGATCTTCACATTAAGAAATTTTACGAAATAGGTTCAGGCAAAGTACTCACCGGCCTTATCAAGAGAATCAATCCTGATGTTGAACTATACAACATCGGAACGATTGAAGACATTAATAATCTTGGATGACAGATGAGTAACGAAGCAGAGTATCTCGAATACAACGGGCTAAAGATCGATCCCATCATATTCACACAAGGATTCGTTCCTGCATGCGAGCTGAGCATCTGCGGCGGAAGATGCTGCCACTGGGGAGTGAATGTTGATAAGGCTCACGTTGATGTAATAATGCAATACGAAGACAAGATCAAAGAAGTGATGGATAAATATCAGCCAAAGGATTCATCAGTATGGTTTGAGAATGAACATCATGAAGATGAGGACTTTCCTTCCGGCTATGCAATTGGCACTGAAGTTTTTGAATCACCGCAAGGTCTCGAGAAGTGTGTATTCAACGACAGCATTGGTAGATGTTCGATACAAGTAATGGCTGTAGAGAACGGGATGCACAAATGGGAGATCAAACCAAAGTATTGCATCATGTATCCGCTCACAATACTTGATAATGTTCTCACATGCGATCTCGAACACGCCGAGCGGCTTGACTACTGCGGCACTTCTCATACGGAGAATTATACACGCACAGTCTTTGAATCAACAACCGAAGAACTCAAATATATCATTGGAGAAGAAGGATACAATTTTCTCAACGATCATTACATCAAGCATTACAAATCAAAGAACATTTACTCAAAGGAAAGAGAGGAAGAGATTTGACATTTGAAGGAAGAACAGTAATTGTAACAGGCGGCTCCAGAGGAATCGGCAAATCAATTGCCGAAGCATTTGCAGAATCCGGCGCAACTACAATCGTTACATACAGAAATGCTATTGACGCGGAATACTTTGATTCAAAAGGCATCAAGCATTATCAGTGCGATGTAGCTGATTCAAAGTCAGTTCAGGAATTCATAGACAAGATCATTGCCGAACATCAGAAGATAGACGTGCTTGTTAACAATGCGGGTATTACCAAAGACGGTTTGCTTATGAGAATGAGCGAAGAAGACTGGGATGCCGTGATCGATACGAATCTCAAAGGTGTTTTCAACATGACAAAATCTGTCACGCGCCACATGATGAGTAAGCGATACGGAAAGATCATCAACATAACTTCGATAGTTGGCATCACAGGCAATCCGGGCCAGTCAAACTACGTTGCCTCTAAAGCAGGCGTGATCGGATTCACAAAGGCAACTGCAAAAGAACTTGCATCAAGAAACATCAACATCAATGCGATCGCTCCGGGATTCATCGGAACAGAGATGACGGATAAACTTCCGGAAGAAGTAAAGGCAAAGTATCTTGAAACAATTCCGCTCAAGAGAATCGGCAGCGGCAAGAACATTGCGGACGTTGTGATGTTCCTTGCATCGGATATGTCAGACTATATCACCGGACAAACTATCTGCGTTGACGGCGGATTGGTAATGTGAATAAATCAAACTCAACAAACCTGAATATGAAATCCAACAGATCACTACTTCAGATAGCGGCATTCATTATTACATTCCTTTATGTGGGATTGTCTTTGTATGGATGCAGTACAGAACCTTTGGTAGGTAAAATATTTTACTATTATGACGACAGCTCAAAGCTGGTTGCATCATTTCAGAAAGACACTTTTTATTATGTTCTGAGACAAAAATCTCCGGTTTCTCCTCAGGAGATCGCAGTAGGACATAAGACAAAATATACCATGACAAAGAATCCCGACAATACTATTCTCATCACTCTTGAAAAGAAGCCGTCATTCTGGGAAAAGAATACCTGGCTCATTGAACTCAAAGATGCCAACACTCTTTACTCCGTTGAATCAGGAAAGACTTACATATTAACTGATGACAAGAGTCTTCTGAAAAAATAGTTACAAAGTAACGCTAAAATGTTTTCTAAACGAAAATCGATGAACACCAAATGGAAAAACAAGTAAAACTCCGAAAACAGGAATTCAAAACCGACTCGGGAATTGTTGTTCCCGAATTCTTATCTGAATCAACTCCATCTTCTCCTCCGGGAGATTATCCATATACGCGCGGCGTTCACGGCTCAATGTACCGCTCAAAGTTCTGGACAATGAGACAATACGCCGGCTTTGCTACTGCGGAAGAATCCAACAACCGCTATAAATTTCTTATCAACTCCGGCACTACAGGACTTTCCGTTGCATTCGATCTTCCTACACAGATCGGTTATGACAGCGACGATCCGATGAGCGAAGGTGAAGTCGGAAAGGCAGGCGTTGCAATAGATTCTCTGAAAGACATGGAGACATTGTTCGACGGCATCTCACTCGACAAGGTTACAACGTCAATGACCATAAACTCAACTGCATCACTGCTGCTCCTGATGTATGTTGCAATTGCAAAGAAGCAGAATGCCGATCTGAAGAAACTCTCCGGAACAATTCAGAATGATCTTCTGAAAGAATACATTGCAAGAGGCACTTACATCTATCCTCCCAAGCAGTCAATGCGGCTCATCACTGACATATTCAAATGGTGCAGCGAAAATCTCCCGTCATGGAATACCATCTCCATCAGCGGCTATCACATACGTGAAGCAGGTTCAAGCGCCGTGCAGGAAGTTGCATTCACATTGTCAGACGGGATAGAGTATGTGAAGTCTGCGATAGAATCCGGACTTGATGTTGACGCATTTGCAAAGCGATTATCATTCTTCTTCAACTCGCACAACAACTTCATAGAGGAAGTTGCAAAGTTCCGCGCGGCAAGACGCATCTGGGCAAAGATCATGAAAGAGAGATTCAATGCGAAAGACCCTAACAGCATGAAGCTCCGCTTCCACGCGCAGACAGGCGGCTCGACATTATCTGACAAACAAATAGAAAATAACATTGTCCGCGTTACAATACAGGCTCTTGCTGCGGTTGTTGGCGGATGCCAGTCACTTCACACAAATGCAAAAGATGAAGCGCTTGCATTGCCGACTGAAGATTCTGTTCAGACCGCGCTTCGCACGCAGCAGATCATTGCACATGAGAGCGGAGTGGCAGACAGTGTAGATGTTCTTGGCGGTTCATACTTGGTTGAATACATGACGGATCAGATCGAAGAAAAAGCTCTGGAGTACATCAAGAAGATTGACGAACTCGGCGGCGCGCTCAAGGCGATCGAGTACGGATTTCAGAAGAATGAGATCGAGAGGCATGCTTATGAACTTCAAAAAGATCTTGAAGAGAAGAGGATGATTGAAGTTGGAGTGAATGAATTTACAACTGACGCGCATGAAGATCACACTCTCATGAAGATAGATGATTCCGTCAGGGACAGGCAGATAATGAGCTTGCAGGCATTGAGGCAATCGCGTGACAATGCAAAGGTTGAAGCTTGTCTGAAGACAGTGAAAGAGAAAGCAATGACAGACGAAAATCTTCTTCCATATCTCCTCGAGGCAGTTGAGAATTACGCAACAGTTGGCGAGATCTCAAATTCACTCAGAGAAGTTTGGGGAGAGTACAAAGGAATTTAACACAAACGGCTGAAGAGCCGCTAAACAAATTCAGATGAAGAACAAAGTAGTTTGGGTAACCGGCGCATCAACAGGCATTGGCAAAGCCATCGCGGAGAAATTTTCCAAGGAGGGCTGTATTGTTGTAGTAACGGCGCGAAGGAAATCCAGACTAGTGAAAATAGTTAGTGAAATAAAATTCGCCGGTCGCGAGGCAAGCGCATTTGTATGTAACGTAATGTCAGAGCGGAGCGTATTCCAGACTGCGAAGCGCATACGCGAGAAGTACGGCACAATAGATGTGCTCATCAACAATGCCGGCGCGACGGTATTCAAATCATTTCTCGAGACAAAGACACAGGATTACAACAACGTCATTGACACAAATCTGAAGGGACCGTTCCTTTGCATGAAGGCAGTGCTTCCGCAGATGATAAAGAAGAAGCACGGAAGCATCATCAACATACTATCCGTAGCCGCGGGCACCGCATTTGAGAACAGCGCGGTTTACTCCGCATCAAAGGCCGGCATGAGTGCAATGGCAAACTGCATAAGGACCGAAGTACGAAGATACGACATAAAGATCTGCAACATCTTCCCCGGCGCCGTTGACACCGCTATGTGGGAGAGCAAGGCGCGCCAGCGCTACCGCAACCGCATGATGACCCCCGCCGACATCGCCGAGATCACATTTGATGTTTACAACAAACCGAAGAAGGTCGTGATCGAAGATCTCATCGTACGGCCGGTGAGGGGGGATATATGAAGATCCTGGTGTTTGTTAATTTCATTAATTGAAGAAATGAAGAATATTATATTGCGGAAAGTTGGTATTGAAAGTGTGGGAAATAGAAAGTCCAATTAAAGCCATTGCCCATACATAATTTTATGCCCCATTGTAAAAGACAGAAAGCTAAAAATGAAATTTGGTAAGACAATAAAAATATTCCTCATAGATGGAGACCCAAACGGACGGATGAGTTGTGAACTTTCTAACTGGTCGGGAAAGGCATACAAAATTCCAAGAATCAAAATCAAGGACTGCAACGACCGTGACGACTTGACAAGTACGGGAATTTACCTTTTATTTGGCAAAGACGATGAAGGCAAAGACCAAGTATATATCGGAGAAGCTGAATCCATTTTAAAACGACTAAACCAACAATTAACACAAAAGGACTTTTGGAACGAAGTAATTGTATTTGTTAGTAAGGACGAAAATCTAAACAAAGCCCATATCAAATATTTAGAAAATCGACTGCACGACATTGCTAAATCTGCTAACCGTTACACAGTTGACAATTCTATTATTCCGACTCAAGCATCTATTTCCGAATCAGACAGAGCTGAAATGGAAGAATTTATTGAGAATATTAAAATGCTTGTAAACACATTGGGACACAAAGTATTTGACGAGAAACGGGAATTCAAACCAAAGCAAAAACAAGAAGTTTTTTTTATTAAGGCAGCTCGTGGTGCAGACGGGCAAGGCGAACAGACCTCTGACGGTTTTGTGGTTTTCAAAAGCTCTAAGGCAGCAGCGACAATTGTAAATTCAATGACTCCAAGCTTCATCACGCATAGGCAAAAACTTATTGACGAGGGCGTGCTTGTTAACAAAGGAGAATATTTTGAATTTTCCGATGACTACATTTTTAGTAGTCCTTCAACAGCGGCAGTTATGGTAATGGGACGTAACGCAAATGGACTAACAGAATGGAAAAACAAAGACGGCAAGACGCTTAAAGAATTTGAAACAAATGACAAGACAACGAACCCATAACATGGTATCCCGCCGTTGTTGGTCTTAGGGAGCGCAGCGAGCGTGACCAACAACTTACCCTAACCAACCACACTCATCACCCCCCCCTCTCCGGCACCACGCCCCTCACTCCGCCTCGCGGGTTAGATAGATAATTGGTCACAGGAGTAGTAAAACAAAGTATCCAATTTTACCTGAATTGTAAAAGCGTTTCACATAGTGGAATTGAGCTTAACAAAGAAGTTTATTACTTTGCAGCGGATCTTAATCCTGAGAATTCAATCTGACTTGATGATAAACATCTGATTCAGTTATTCCGATATTTACAACCTTCATTCATTCTAATTACAATACATTTGACTTTGAATCCAATTGGAGAAATAAATAGAAACCTTCCATTTGAAAATGAGCTTCCAAGCCACTACGCTGACAGATTGGGAGTTAATTATACAAAGTCTGTAACTCCTGAGCATAAAAAAAGTCACGGTCAGTTTTTTACTCCTTTACAGATTGCTCAAATGATGGCTTCTTTGTGCAATTCAAATTTATCGAGAATTGAAATTCTTGACCCGGGTTGCGGAACCTGCATATTATCTTGCTGTCTTATTGAAAGACTTGTCATACATAACAATCGCCTGAAATCAATTAGGTTAGTTGCCTACGAAACAGACCCTATGTTGATTCCTTACTCAAATCAAATTTTGGGATATTTGAAGGAATGGTTGCAAAGCCATGATATTGATTTAGTGCTAGAGTTACGTGAGACTGATTTTGTATTAGATAACTCTGCCGCAATTTCAGAAAATGTCAATCTGTTTGAAGAGACATCAGAACAGTATGATATGATCATCTCAAATCCCCCATATTTTAAACTTTCTAAAGATGACAAACGAACTCAAGCTGTCATGTCCTTTGTCAGCGGGCAGTCGAATATTTATTCTCTATTCATGGGCATTTCCGCCAGACTCTTGAAACCCATGGGTCAATTTGTTTTCATTACTCCGAGAAGCTTTGCAAGCGGAAACTATTTCAAATCTTTTCGAGAAAAATTCTTTAGTGAAGTTCAAATTGAAAAAGTGCATTTGTTCACATCACGCAGAGATACTTTCAATAGAGATAGCGTTTTGCAGGAAACTGTAGTCATAAAGGCCGTTAAGAAAAGAGAAAATAATCCGATTGTAACAATCTTTTCTTCTCACGGATTAAGAGATATTGATTCACCATCAAGATTAGATTTTTCCCATAATGACCTGCTGGATCCGGAATCAACAGAAAGATTTTTGTTTCTTCCGACCAGTGAATTTGAAGAATCAATCCTTGAACTTGTTAAGTCTTGGCACGGAAATTTGCGCGAATACAATATTCAGATTTCAACTGGTCCGGTTGTTGCTTTTAGGGCAAAAGATTTTATAAGCGAGAGTATCAAAAATGGAAATAAGAATTTCACAGCCCTCTTCTGGCTGCACAATGCGAGAAAAATGGAGTTAAATTGGCCAATTCATAAGCAGAACAAAGGACAATATATCGTTGTGTCTCAGGAATCATATCCCTTACTCATTCCCAATAAGAATTATATTTTCCTGAGACGATTCAGTAGCAAAGATGATAAGAGCAGACTTATTGCAGCCCCTTATTTCCGTAACTTCACCGACTCTGATTATATAGGCGTTGAGAATAAACTGAATTACATCTATAGAAAAACCGGACATTTAGATCGTAATGAAATTGTTGGATTATGTGCTTTGCTTAACAGCGACTTATTTGATACTTATTTTCGAATGTTCAATGGGAATGTAAATGTCAGTGCAACTGAATTGCGTAATATGAACTTTCCGCCAATTGATACAATCAAGGAGATAGGCAATAACATTATTCTTCTTAACAACTATTCAGAAGAGTATGCAAATGATGTAGTCAACCAATACTTTGAAGTTTCGGAATTACTCTCAACTAATGAAGAAAATTAAAGAAGCTCAGGAGATTCTTAGTGCGCTTGGTTTACCCGGCGCTCAGCAGAATGACATTTCTGCATATACTTTGCTGGCGCTTTGCGGCATTAAGAAGAATGGGAAATGGTACAATGCTACAAGGAAGAGTCTCAAGGTAACAAAGGGCATAATGCAGTTTGTCAAAGACAACTACGAAAGAGAATATGCCCCCAATACAAGGGAAACGTTTCGAAGACAAGTCCTTCATCAGTTCATTCTTGCAAGAATTGCTGATTACAATCCTGACAATCCGAAATTACCCGTAAACAGTCCAAATGCTCACTATGCGTTGAGCGAAGCAGCATTTGAAGTCATCAAAAAATATGGAACTGAAGAGTGGAATGCATCATCAGTTAAGTTCATAAATGAAGTTGCCAATCTCTCAAAGCAATATAGAAATGAGCGACAGCGCAATTTAGTACGCGTTAAACTAATCAACGGAAAGATCATTAAGCTCTCTTCCGGAAAGCATAACGAAGTTCAAAAAGCAATCATTGAAAAATTTGCTCCGCAATTTGTACGAAACGGAGATATAGTTTACTTGGGAGATACTGCAAATAAAGATCTGTATTTAGATGATGCGCTTCTGAAAAAACTTAAGATTCCGATTGACGAACACAGCAAACTTCCGGACGTAGTAATCTATGACAAAAAGAAGAAGTGGCTCTATTTGATTGAAGCCGTAACTTCTCATGGACCAGTCTCACCAAAGCGTCTTATAGAACTTGAAGAATTCTTGAAGGACTCTAACGCCGGCAAAATATATGTGACTGCATTTCCAGATTTGAAGGAATTTGCAAGGCACTCCAAGAACATTGCTTGGGAAACTGAAGTATGGATCGTCGAAGAACCGACTCATATGATACATTTCAATGGCGATAAGTTCATTGGACCTAGATAAGATTGCTTCTCGTCCTCGCTGCCAGCCATTATGTGGAGTTTGTAACAGCGCACTTTCTCGATTTTACAATTCCTAATTTTTAATTTTCAATTTCTAATTGCTCTCCTGCACCACTCCCCTCACACCTCCCCGCGGATCGGGAACATCATTTAAATAGCGCGGGATGAGATGAATGTGCACATGAAAGATTGCGGCAAGCGCAGGAACATTAAGCCCAACACCGTAATCCTCCCAACGCTCCATTCCCAACAGGATTGGTACCAGAGCTGAATGACTTTCCCCCGGCTGACTAAAACGCAATACTTCTGCTGCCACAGACTGGCTAATACAAAACAGTGATGGGCTTAACATGAGCTTTGCGTAATCGGGCAGACAAAGCAACTTCTTACTTTTGCGTTTTTGATTATATTGAGTGCACGGAACTGGTGTGGTGCTTTTGATTACCTGCCATCGCAAAACCCGGTCAGTTTACAGCAAACGTAGAAAAACTACAAAGCAAATCACGAACCTAATAACTAAAATCTTGGACTTGAAGAACATAGTCTGATTACATTTATTTGCAAATTCTCTCATGGATGATTGAAAAGACAAATCAACATTAAAAAGTAACTTTGAAAATAAGGAATGAGTAAGAAGAAAACTTCCATACGTTTTTTTGATGACCGCGAAGTGCGAGCCGTTTGGGACGAAAAAAACGCCAAGTGGTGGTTTTCTGTGTTGGATATTGTTGCCGTGCTTACCGACCAGGACGATTACACCAAAACCCGTAACTATTGGAAATATCTTAAAGCGAAACTGAAGAAAGAAAACAGCCAAGTGGTTAGTGCTACTACCCAGTTGAGATTCATTGCCCCTGACGGCAAGAAGCGTTTATCAGATATGCTCGATTACAACGGTATTATTGCATTGGGTAAAGAGTTTCCGGGTAAAAAGGCAAACCGATTTATAGAATGGTTTACATACAGTGATGAAAGTATAGACGGCAAAAGTAAAACAAAGGCGTATGCACTTTTTGAAAGTTCATTTATTAGCAATATTGAAGTTGGCACTACAAAAGGTTTGCAACAAATTCACGCTTACTTGTTTGGCGGCCTGTATGATTTTGCAGGACAAATAAGGCAAAAAAACATTTCAAAAGGAGGATTTCAATTTGCCGTATCACGCTTCTTAGGCAAAACATTACAGCAAATTGATGCAATGCCCGAAACTACTTTTGACGAGATCGTTGATAAATATGTAGATATGAATACTGCTCACCCTTTTATGGAAGGTAACGGTAGAAGCACCCGAATATGGGTAGATTTGATACTAAAAAAACGTCTGAAAAAATGTGTGGATTGGAGTAAGATAACCAAAGGAGATTATATGAACGCAATGATGCAAAGCCCATCAAACAGCAGCGTTCTAAAAGCATTGTTGAAAAACGCTTTAACCAATAAAATAAACGACCGTGAGATGTTCATGAAAGGAATTGATTATTCCTATTACTACGAGGAAAATGACTAAAACAAAAATGATTCTGCCGATGGTTTAGCGAGAGAAACCTGCCCATAGAAAGTCTGACTTCCGCCGTTGTTGGTCTTAGTGAGCGAAGCCTGCCCACAGAGTGTGCTCTTGTTTTGTTGTCGCAGGCGGGCCTGCCCACAGAGTGTGCTCTTGTTTTGTTGTCGCAGGCGGGCCTGCCCACAGAGTGTGCTCTTGTTTTGTTGTCGCAGGCGGGCCTGCCCGCAGAGTGTGCTCTTGTTTTGTTGTCGCAGCCGGGCCTGCCCACAGAGTGTGCTCTTGTTTTGTTGTCGCAGGCGGGCCTGCCCAC
>CALEVL010000151.1 GCA_937924675.1 uncultured Ignavibacteria bacterium
ATTTAGCATTGCTGTTCAAGTTTAATGCGTGCGGTGGTTATGTGATTCATTGACTGGGGTAAGAGATAAACAGTTCTGATGATGTACAACGGACCGGATTCAGGGCTTGTGACCACAATTAAAGGAGATGACAATATCTTTCTGTATATATGTGCGGAAGATCCTGTGGGATAAAAGCTGCTTGAAGTAGCAAAGAACATGGTGCCGGTAACGGGGCTTACATCCATTTTCGTTATGCCTGATCCCGATAGTTGAGCTTCGATCTGCCAGTTCTGCGCATGTACAGTTTCAAAGACTGCAATGAAGACTGCGATTAACAAAGTGATTTTTTTCATGGCATTATTTTGTTAGGATCATTTTTTTTGACAATGAAGCATCTGCAATTCCGTCAACAAGCATTCTGACAAAGTAAACGCCTGACGGTATTGCTGAGCCGTCGAACTGCGTTTCATAAACTCCGGCAGACAAACTTTCATTCACGAGTCTTGATATTTCCATTCCGGAAGAATTGTAAACAGCTATCTCAATGTGTGAAGATCGCAAAACCTGAAACTTTATGTTGGTAGAAGGATTGAATGGATTCGGATAGTTCTGATACAGTGCATAAGAACCGGGGACCTCCGAAGAAATTGTGTTTATGCCGACTGTATAATTCTTTTTAAAAACCACGGCACCATTCTGAGTATTATTAAAAGAACCGGCAAATGTTGTAATGTTATTTCCCTGAATAGAACCTCCGATCGATGAAATTCTGTATGGGGATGGTAGACCTTGTCCAAAATCTGTAAAACTACTTCCGCTGCCGCGTGAGTAATACAATCCGTTCCCAACATTGTCAAAGTTCATTGGAAAGGCAGAAACCACAAAGTGAAAATCTGACGGCTGAGCTCCGGCAAGTACAAGCATCGCAATAATGTCAGAGTTTTCAAAACCAAAAATCAGTTCGAATTGAGATAATGTCTCATCCGAAATATACAGGTCTCCTTCTTCGGTTCCTGCGACTATTATCTCACCGGTGAGAGTTGGTATTACTGCAATTGACTTCGGCGTATCTTGTTGAGGAATTCCCGTTACTTCTGTCCAACTATCACCAAGATTTTGGCTTCGGTATAAACCTTTTGCCGTTGCCGCAAAAAGCATTCCGTTTGCTTTCTCAATATCATAAGTCCAGGAACCCGATTCCATTCCTAAGTTAGACGAGACGAAACCCAGACCGGTGTTTGAACTCTTATGGACTCCGTTCCTCGCGCCAATGTAAACGTTGTCATTATCAGGATCAGCTTTGATAGAAAAAATATTGTTGCTCGTCCCGATCTGATAAGTTCTCGTCCAGCTATTCCCGTTGTCAGTTGAGCGGTAGAGCGCTTCCTGATCTATGGACGGATTCTGCCAGCAGGAAGCCCAAACCAGCGAACTCCCTTCTGTCTCAATCGCTCTGGCATTGTACGCACTTGGCCCCCCGGGAGTGACATTTATAAGGGCACCCGATCCCGACAGAGATCTGTAAACACCGGCATTTTGACCTGAAGGATAATTGTAGCTCGCAGTTGCAACAAACAAGTCTCCGTTTTGATTTGTTTTCAAAGCTGTTATTCCGCTGCCGGGAAGCGTGCCGAAAGGCACCCATTGCTGCGCGAAGAGATTCACGATCGACAGCAGGAAAATCATAACAAATGCTGATAGCTTTTTCATATGATTATTGTTAAAGTTAAAGATCATTCTTTGAATGGTTCAGATTTATTAGTCAAGAATCAGTAATCAGTTAATTCATTAGCTCAAGGCAAAAATAGACAGGGAACATAATTCAGTCAAAGAGAAACTTACGCGAATGTAGGATGATGACCAAAAGAATCTCTTGAAGAATATTGAATTAGAGCAAATAATCAACATTTACTGTGTATCCTTTGTCACCTTGCATGCATAACTTTGCCAAACAAAATTTAATGGAGAGATCATCACTTTTAGACTTATTGAAGACGTTCTCGGCAAATGATTATAAAGAGTTCATTGCCTTTGTGAATTCTCCTTACTTCAACAGGGAAAAAATTCTCGAAAGGTTTGCAAAGATCTTGTTTGAAACTCATCCTCATTACACGAAATCAAATGAGGAGTTGTTCTTGGAGCTTTATCCCGGCAGAAAGTATAATGACAATCTTATGAGAAACATCCGCTCGGATCTTCTGAGACTTGCGGAGCAATTTCTAAGCGTAAAAGAATTCCTTTCGTCAAAATCAGAAGTAAAGTTGAAGCTGGTGGATCAGCTCAGCAGAAGGAATCTTCCAAAGCATTGTTTGAAGCAAATCACATCTTTGAATGTTCTCTTGGAAGCCGGAGAATTTAAAGACGACAAATATTTTCTGAACAAGTTCCAATTGGAAAGAGAGCATGATTCATTAATAGCAAGGAGCGGCGAAAAGTATTTGCGTGAAACAAGGCGTGACAAGATCATTGAGAATCTTGTTATATATTTCTTCATAAATTTCATTCACTACAATTCTGCTGATCTCAACAGGAAGAAGATAATATCTGAATCAAGCGGTGAAAATTCTTTGCCGTTTGAAATTGACGGCATCCTTGAAGGAGAAGGGAAGTACCTTCTCCAGGTTCCCTACATTAAACTGTTCTATCACATTTACAAGGTTCTGAAAGATGAAGATGAAAAACATTTCCGCGCTCTGAAGAAAATAATAACTGACGGCATGATCGGCATTTCTGACAAGGACAAACCTAGTGTGCTTTCTGCCGCATCCAATTTTGCATACCTGAAGGCACTGGTCGGAGAAGAGAGATTCCTCAAAGACCAGTTTGAATTGATAATGTTGTCCGTTACGAGCGGTTATCACAAGAAACTAAAGGGACATCTTCCTCTCATAATCTTTCTCAATGCAGTTATCATCGGACTTGAATTGAAAGAAACAAAGGAGATTGAGAAGTTCGTGAAAGACTACAGCAATGACCTGCTCGATGATTACAGAGAAACAGCACAACACTTTAGTAATGCGCTTATCTATTATAAGAAGAAAGATTATGACAATGCTGTAACTGAATTATCGAAAGTCAATGCGGAGGAATTCTCATTCAAGCAGCAGATAAAGTCATTGTATCTGAAGATCTATTTTGATCTCAATGAACCGGAGCCTTTTTATTTCCATTCAGACAGTTACCGGCATTTTATAAACGAGAACAAAAAGATTCATAAGCTGGTGAGGAAGCAACTTTCTGATTATCTGATGTACACAAAGAAGCTCTTTGCATTGAGGAATTCAACTGAAGATTTAGATAGTTCATCACTAAGGAAACTTGCTGATGAAATAAAGAGCAACCCATCGCTTATAAACAGGAAATGGCTTCTCGAGAAAGCCGAAGCGATGAAAGGTTATAAATCATAATTGGCTGTTGTTAGGTCTTCCGAAATGCTTGCATTTCGCTCAAGTGATTTTCTCATAGTAACCACCTGCAAACTTTTTTGGTCGCTACGCTTGAGGAGAGGTAATCCCATTTTCACGTCATCCCTGCCCGCTCGCGCGAATGCACATTGGCAATCAAAACCCCATAACACAAGCGGGCGTGAGCAGGGATCTTGCGGTGCATATGAAGTGTTGCTGATGTTCGGTGTTCCCAAGAGTTTGCAGACAAGAAAATTTTTCTCAAGAAAATGAATTCCTTATTTTCTAATTTGATGAAAGAGTTTGATTGCTTCAGAAAGATTTTCTGTTTCTTTTAATTTGCCCGCTGTAGGTAAATCTATGAAGTTACTTCAGCACCGTCATGCGTCTTGTCTGCGAAAACGCTCCGGCGTTAACTGTATAGAAATATATCCCGCTCGAAAAATTGGCTGCGTTGAAACTTACCAAATATCTTCCCGCTTGTTTGTATTCATCAACAAGACTGAGTACTTCTCTTCCAAGTACATCAAAGACTTTTATTGTCACAAAATTATCCACCGGCAGATCATAGCGGATGTTTGTAACAGGGTTGAATGGGTTAGGATAGTTTTGCGAAAGTGAGTATGTCTTTGGCAATGTGGATTCTGTGTTTGTCAAACCATTCATGTCTCCGTAACCGATTTCAACGAAACCGGCTCGAGTATTTACAAAATCCGATAACACAGAAACATCGTCATACTTGTCAACCGCCTGAACTCTGTAACGAACGGGATACTCAATACAGAAATTCGGAGGTGCGCATGTTTCCTTATTGCAAATTGAAATAAGCTCTTCGTCTGTATATTCCGGCACTGAGTTCTCATTTATGTCAACCGTATCAATGCAGTCGTAATAATTCTCTGAATATGCAAGCGCGTCCGGAGGAACGGAGCCCATATCGCTTGCCGTGCTTCTGTAAATCCGATATCTCTTAGCCAGACCTTCGCCGCCAATGGATCTTCTCATATCCGGTTCCATATTGTGATTCCATCTTAGCTTGATTCTTTTGTAGCCGTCTAATGTCGGCTGTGAATCGCAAGGCACTACAACCAAGCCCATTGGGCGGGAGGGAGGAGTAAGGTGAAGAGCAGAATCCAAAGAAATTGTCTCATTGACTCCCGCTTTATAGATTTTAAAGTAAGCCAGGTCTGTGGGCGTGCTGCCTGTAAAATTGTAATACCAGATGAAGATACCTGTATTCGCATTGTCCCAAGAGTTTGTGGACGGACTGGAGTATGGACTGAAGATTTCATTATATCCAATATTCCATGCATCATATCTATCTCCCTTCTAGGCGCGCGATGTCCAGATATTGTTATCATTTGTAAAAATTCTATCAGTCCCGTCTTCATTTAGTGTGGTATGCCTCTTTCCGATTCCAAACCAAGTTCCGAGGCTCTTCTCGTCGGCATCAAGGAGAGAACCTGAGTAATGACTGTTGCTGTCATTACGATATGATACACTCGACTTAACATAGAAAGGTAATTCTTGATTAATAGACCAATCCGGGATACTGTTTCCGCTGTTTGTCCAGTTGAACAAACCGTCAGCACATTCCTGGTCCATTAAGGGTGGATAGTCATAGCCGCTGGGGGTATGGAAGATATAAACTCCCTTTCCATATCCGGAGTTAATGTCTCTGAAAGGATTGTCATGTGCAGTATCACCTGCCATTATTCTGTCATAAGATGACTTCTTTATCCGGCTCGCTATCAGAAAGAATTCATTGCTTCCACTTACAGGCACCTGAACTACCTGCAACGTGTCGTTATTGTCTCTGGATGAAAAATCAAATAATCCGTAATTTGTTTTTGATGTAGTCTGCAATTGAGCAACTCCATATCCAAGCTTTATTGTCTCCCAAGGGCTGTGCCTTGAATCCAATCCTGTAAAAAATCCGCAATCTCCTCCTGCCATAATTCCATATCTTGCGTGACACCATCCGAAATGATAATGTCCAAGTTCGTGCGCCTGCAGCGGTGCAAATTTATCTGCCGAAAACGGACTAGCTATCCCTCCTGGTGCTCCCGGGGTATATGTACAGCCTGAACCCAATTGGCCAAATCCTGCAATGATAGTATCATTACTTACAGTTACATGTTCATTACCCTGATTTGAAGCATAAAGTGTAGCTACGCTGCCGGGAGTTACACCAACATTTCTCCAGGTTCTGTAAACAACATACATCATGTCAATCTTTCCATCCTGCTGATACTTATATGTGCCCTCTTGATAAGCCCAATTGTCAAAATCGTTCCATCTTGTGCCAAGTTTCAAATCCAGACTATCATAAATCTCAGTGTTAATTTGAGCAAGTCCTCCATTGCTATTATACCAATACCATGGATGCTCAAGTGTCAAATGATGCGCTTCTCCGGTCACATGGAGATTCCCTCTCGAAAGTTCCATCCAGTAGTCACTCAGCTTGGCGTTTGATTCTGAGTAAGCATCCCACCAACTGCTGCCATAATCGTTGTACC
The DNA here is from genome assembly GCA_937924675.1 of uncultured Ignavibacteria bacterium. Lineage (GTDB taxonomy): Bacteria > Bacteroidota > Ignavibacteria > Tepidaquicellales > Tepidaquicellaceae > JADJAH01. The sequence goes on from CALEVL010000151.1 coordinate 5,906, forward strand.
TGTCTGTTGCCAGTAGATTATTCATATAAGCCGGTGCGCTGCCGGAAGGCCAATTTGAATTGTTCACATCAATTGTATCATTATCAAATTGCACAAAAATGATCAAGATTCTGAATACACTGTTACTGTTAGTTCCGGGATAGTTGTTTGTTCTTTCGGGCTTAAAAAAACCGCCTAAAGAAGAAGGAGAATATCCTGCGATCAAATATTCTTCCAGGTCTTCCTCGCAGTGAAATCCGTTAGCGGGATCATAAATTTGTGAAAATGCAAATTCTCCCATAGCAATGCTGAGAATTATCAGCAGAGCCCTTAATAGTTATTGTTTTCATTGTTAAGATAATTTTTGTTTGAATGAATTAGAGACAATGAATGGCAGGATAAAAATGTGCAGTAAGGATTTTTCCAGTTTATCTCAGACTGCTGATCGGGCTTGAACCCTTGCACTCATTTCTAAGGAGCTCTTATCATAATCGTTCATTCTAAACTATTTGATCAGTACTAATTTTTTTGTCAGAATTTCTTTGTCGCTGCTCAGAATATAATAATAGATTCCCGAAGTGAGTCTCTCTGCATTATAAGTTATTGTGTAATCACCAGCAGTTCTCACTCCGTCAAACAAAGTCTCCTGAATCTGGCCTATGATATTGTAAATTTCCATCTTGTACTTACCGGGTTTTCCAATTTTGTACCGAATCCTTGTCTGCAGATTGAACGGGTTTGGATAATTCTGTTCGAGATAGAAATTTTCAGGCCCGTTACTCATTGCAGAGTTGATGAACGTCAATCCACCGTTTGTAGTATTAACTATTTTCCCTACATCACCAACACACCAGCCAATTGAATCAGAGATAAAATGAATTGCTCTAATTCCATATGGAGTCAGATTAGAAGTGTTTTCCCTTCGCCAGGTAATTCCTGCGTCTGTAGTCTTATATAACTGGTTTTGATCTCCGCAAGACCAACCGGTGCTTGGGCTTGAAAAAAATATGCATGAAAGAAAACTTGCTTCCGGTATTCTCGTAAGACTGTCCCAGGTTAAACCGAAATTTGTCGTCTTATATACTTTTCCGTTTGAAACCCCTTGCGTATAACCGGTATTTTCATCGACAAATGAGAGTTTTCTGAAATCCGCGGATTGCGTTCCAACCGGGACAGATATTCGGTTCCAGCTCCTTCCGCCATCTGTAGTTCTGTGCATTGCGGCAGTTTGTCCGCAAACCAAACCCTCACTCGCATTCCTGAAATATATATCGTATGAAAATCCACTAACTGTTGCGGAATCAAACGTCTTGCCTCCGTTTGTTGTCTTGAAGACAAGCTGTCCGGTTCCGCTAACCCATCCGGTATCTTCGTTTATAAAGTAAACGGCATAGTAACTGTTCCCTGTTCCCCAGGGTCCGTTGCTGATTTCAATCCAGTTCTCACCGGAGTCAGTAGTCTTAAGAATTGTTTGAAACATGCCGACTACATATACAGTATTCGAATCAACTACGTTCAGTCCAAACATTCTTTTCCCGGGTATGGAATACTGAACTATCCAGTTTGCTCCCGAATTTGTTGTTTTCAAAATCGACCCGCTGTATGTAGTTATCCAACCAGTTCTCTCATTCACAAATCTCACATTTGTCAGGTGGTGATTAACAGGCGAGGTCTGCTGAACCCATTGGGAGTAGCAATTGGTAACTATTAATTGGAGAGTTGCGATAAGCAAAATTAATCTCTTCATAAGACGTTTATATTTTGATTTGTGCGGGGGTTCTGGGCAATCCACTGAGCACCTGCTTGAAGTGATATAATGTTGATAAGAATGAAGAGATAGATTACT
>CALEVL010000152.1 GCA_937924675.1 uncultured Ignavibacteria bacterium
CGGCTAATTTCTTCAATGATTCCATTTCGGTATTGGTTGATATTTTTGAATTAGTTGTAATTGTCGGATAATCAAAATTGAGAAGAGAGAACGAAACTTTATTTTTGATCTTGCTTTCGTCAAATTTCGAGTCAGCGAGCTTCAGCACAGGTAAGCCTTTCACGGCAGGTATGTTCGTTGCTCCAAGCGCCCAGAGATACGGCACCACTGTTCCGCTGGAATCAATTTCAATGTCTCCCATTTCAACGGAGCATTTTTTGAACTCTTCAGTATTATACAGATCCTTGAGCCAGTCCGAAATATTTGAGAATGAAACATACAGCTCTTTTCCCATTGCGACTACTTTCTTGATCCATCCGCCGGCTCTTGGTTCCTGGCGCCAGTCCGGATGTCCTACCCAGAACGGAGCTTCATGAACATTGACCGGGTCATAATTCTTTGCGACCTGGTAGATGTAATCTTCATTGTACTTCTTGGCGGGATCCATGTAGCTGGGGATCTTCCCGCACTCGAATACTTTGTAGAATATTTCACCGTTGAGTTCGAACATGTTGCAAATATCAAAATAACCTGAACACTTAACAAACTCATTCAGTCTATATGTTACATTTAGTAAGAATTCTATTATTATGGAGAAATGATAATTGCATATTGCAGCATGCTTAGCGAAGTGTTTGAAAATATTGCAGACCTGATAAAGAGCTTGCCTGAGTTTCATGCAATGCCGGCAAGAACCGTGAAGAGATACCACGGAGAATTCGAGGAAGGGTTTGACTGGATACCGGTATTGCCGACAGCATTGCTGTACATTGCCAACTCAAGACCAAACATCAAAGATTCGCAGTCCAACACGATCAACACAGTAACACAGGTGACGATATTTGTTGCGGGCAAGATTGATTCGCTGTCACTGGCCGAAGACGTTGCCAATGTGCTTGACGAATCAGAATTTGAAATCGGGCAATGCAACTATGCAGTTGATTATATCAGCCTCGAATTCTATGGCTACATCAAGCAGGTTGAGATTTACAAAATTCTGGTTGAAGTTAAATGAGCATAAACGGGCATATAAGCATCTTACATCTTATAGACGAGTGTTTATACGGCTTTGCCGTGATGACGTGCTTAAAACGGCTCTTTGTGTCTTGTTTATGCTTGTGCAATAAAGTTAAACTTTTGTTTAACAAAGTTGCACAAGAGTTTAACAAAGTTGCACAAATCTGTTTAACTTTGTTGCACTTTTGTTTAACAAAGTTGCACAAAAGTTTAACTTTATTTACCAATGTTAAACAAAAGGGTTTTCCGTTTTTTTGATGACAGCTTTTAGTGTATGGAGAACAAAACTGCAAATTTGCGCTGAAATTCAAACATAATTTACATGAATTGGAAAGAGTTCTTATCGGGCATCAGGATATTCGGAGACAAGACTCCGAAAAACAATATTATTCCGAAAAATTATGACACGCGCACAACAACTACGCGCAATGTCAGTCAGGTATATAATCTATACTCACAGGAATTCAGCCAGCTTGAAATTGACCGGCTGAAGCACTACTTCGAGACTGCCCGGCTTGGCATGAACTTCTGGAAAGGTTTGCTCTTTGAAGAGATCCGCAAACGCGATCTACACATTGGCGGTGTGCTGCAGACAAGAAAGCGCTCGATCATGAGCAAGCTCCGCAATAAGACAATGAGCCAGCTGATCAGCAGCGAGTGGCAGGAAGGCAAGGACTTCATAATTAAGAACTTTACAACCGGCTCAGTCAAGTTTGCCAACTTCATCTCCGACATCATAGAGGCAGAGATACAAGGCGTCAGCGTGTTTGAGAAAGTATTCAAGTATGAAAACGGAAAGCTCTTCCTGAAGGAGATCCCGCTGATCCCCGCTCACCTGTTGCTTTATGACGACATTGATAATAAGTATATGTTCTTGGATGCGCTCAGCAATGATGCTACTGCAATGCGCTCGGTGAGCGCAACAGTGTATCAGGACAGAGTTGACTTCTCACAGCTCACTACAGTTGACATACTGCCGGAGAAGATTCTGGAAGTCCACTCGCTCGACGGCAACAGCCAGAACGGATTCCTCAACGGGTTCACTGATGCTTTGATATGGTGCTACTTCTTCAAGACCTTCTCGATCAAGGACTGGTCAATATTCTTAGAGCTGTATGCGATGCCGGCTCGGATCGGCAAGTATGATTCACTTATGAGCAACAAAAAGGATTTGAATGATTTCACCAAAGCCGTTGAGAACTTCGGCTCCATGTACTGGGCTGTGATCAACAAGGACAATGACATTCAGCTCCTTGATTCCAACAAGACGGCAAGCTCTCAGGTTTACGATGACTTCATAAACTACTGGGATACGAAGGCAAGCATCAGAGTGCTTGGCAACAACATCACAACTGAAGTGCAGAGATACGGAAGCAACTCTGCCGTGATGGGCGCAAAGGTGATCAGTGATGAGATTGCCGATTCCGACATACTGCTTGTTGAAGATACGGTCAACACACTGATAGAAGATCTGATCCGCCTGAACTTTGCCAACCCGCCTGAGATGCCGCGCTTCGCATTCCCGATGGAGAAGTCATTGGAGGACCTCGAGATCAAGTCGAGGATATATGTCAATCTTAATTCTATCGGATACAAGCCCACAAGAGAAGAGATCGAAGAAGAGTACGGCTTTGCCGCAGAAGAAGTATCAGCGCCGGAACCGGTCATCAAGGCGAGTGACAGCCGTGACGGCAAAACGAAGGAAGACAAAGGCAAGGTCGAGGAAGTGATTGATGACTATCTGAAAGAAATTTTTGAAAGCGTAAAATAACAGAATATGTATTCAACCGAAGCTGATTTTCTCAAACGGATTTCAAAGGAAGATTATGACGAGCTGGTAAGGCCGCGCACAGGCGATAACCTTACTGCTGCCGACATCCGGGATGAAGCAATTGAAACGGCTGATGAAGTCATCAACAGCTACATCATGAGCGCTGTATCAACCGTGCCTCTTGATGAGCCGACCAAGATGATCACACAGTGCAGCGTTGACATTGCAATATTCAATCTACACTCACGTGTCCAGTATGACCGCATTCCGGAATGGGTTAAAGACCGTTACGATGCCTGCATGAGCTGGCTGAAGGATGTGCAGAGCGGTAAGGCAAATCTCGGGCTTGATGAGGATGAAGAAGAAGAAAGATTGGATAAGACCACATACGGCTGTGCCGATAATACAATGAGAAGGGACAGCATCTGATGAAGCTCACGCGCGGGATGAAATACATTGAGGACATTGCGCAGCTGAAGCGTCTGCGAGTCAAGGACCGAGAAGCATATCTTGCTTTTATGAAGACAATTGAAAAAGAGCATAACGTCTCCGACAAAACCATTTACCGAGATATGAAGAAATCAAAACCGGGACTGAGGAAAGTAAGATTAGACAGGGGAAAATTGAGAAGCCGCATGACGCCGAAAGCACAGAAGATAGTAACCGAAGTACGGCTTGCC
>CALEVL010000153.1 GCA_937924675.1 uncultured Ignavibacteria bacterium
TCACCCACGGTTAAAACCGTGGGCTGGGCTTGTTTGCTTCATTTCACCCACGGTTGAAACCGTGGGCTGGGTGTGTTTGTATTACTTCAGTACCACAAACTTCTTCACCGCAACAAACTCACCTGAATTCATGCGATAGAAATACGCTCCGCTCGAAAGGTCTGCTACGTTGAATTGCACCTTATGATATCCCGCTGACTTCAACTCATTCACAAGAGTTTTAAGTTCTCGTCCGAGGATGTCATATACTTTGATGGTAACTATCCCGTCACTCGGCAAGTCGTAGTTGATCGTTGTAACAGGATTGAACGGATTTGGGTAGTTCTGCGAGAGATTGGAGTTATGCGGGAAAAATTTTTCCCTATTTTAGTTGATGATATGGATATAATTTTACCGCAATTCCGAAAAAACTTGGCATAATCTATCTGATCAATAGTCATTATTAAGAAGACTTTCATATCGGCAATACTTCTTGCACTCTGCCTTCAAACCAATTACCAATTATTTTATTACATTCTGTTTTCTGCAAACAGAACTGAACTTACAGAAACAGTTTGCGAGAAAACAAGACCGGCTTGCAATGCCTGTTGCTATTTGGACAAACAGTTCAACGAGAACGAGAGTGAAGAGGCTCCCCTGGAAAATTCCGGAAGAAGCAGCAAAAAGGCTTCCGATATCAAGTTAATGGATTACATTTTGACAAGTTTCAATTACGAATTGATAGCAAAGCGTAAACAGAATTCCCGCACATTTGATCAAAACATACCATCTGTAAATTTTGCCGGTGAAATTTTTCACCCGCCCGAAGTCCTTTCCTGATTCCGGTTTCAAAACATTCTAAAAACTAAATCAGAAAGGTTTATCATGAAAAGGCTTATCTTTTCTGCGGCATTCTTGTTGCTTGCTTCAGTATTTATTATCGGATGCTCGGATTCTGACAATACTCAGACCCCTACTAATCCGACTTCAACACTTAACCTCGTAAAGCTTGATTCATCTTATGCGATTGGCGCAAAGGCGATTGTTGCATTGTATTCAACAGGTCAGCTGATGACAGGCTACAACAACATTTATGTAGCACTTTATGACTCAGCTACCGGTTCACCTATAACAGATGCTCACGTCGGTTTTATGCCTATGATGGATATGGGTTCAATGATGCATTCTTCTCCTTATGAATCACCTGAAGGTGAACTCATAGAAAACAAATGGTTTAAGGGTGCTGTAGTATTCATTATGCCATCATCTGCAATGACTCCATGGAGTCTTGAGGTTCATGTGCATAATCATCAGGCAGCAGGAATGCCTGAAGGTATGGCTGAATTCAGCTCCCTGTCAGTTGCAGACAACTCTACTAAATACAAGAGCATTCAGGCAACAGATGGATCAAGACTGTACTTGTCATATATAATGCCGTCTAAGCCCGTTGTTGGAATTAATGAATTCGAGTTCACATTGCACAGAAGAAATGACATGATGTCATTTCCGGCGGATTCTTCATACACATGTGAGATGTATCCGTGGATGCCGTCAATGGGTCACAGTTCGCCAAACAATGTGAATCCCGTTCATGAAGATATGGGACACTACAAAGGTCAGGTGAATTTTACAATGACCGGAGATTGGCAAATCAAGGTCTATCTTAATAAGAACGGTCAACGCGACTCAACATATTTTGATTTGGTCTTTTGATCTGCATAATAATTCTGAACTTTACACTGCCTGCATTTCGCGGGCAGTGTATTTAAGTTATTGAGATGGATAAATTAATCACATTTGTGTTTGTGATGTTTTCAGTCCTGATGATTTCTCAGCCCGGGTTTTCTCAGAAGAAGATTGTAGGGGTTATATATTCCGCCCAGGACGGAGAAGCGCTTGAGGATGTCAAGATATATTCTGACGGAAACACTTCAAAGCATGTCTGCATCAGCAAAACAGATGGCAGTTTTGTATTTGAACATGACGGCACAAAGGAGCTATTACTTACATTCAGAAGGATCGGATATTTGTCTAAGTCATTGGTATGGAAAACTGGTTCAGCTCCGTTCAAAGTTGTAATGGAAGAGAATCTGCCAAGCTCTGAAGAGATATTGGTGAACGGAACTTTGAAAGAAGGGGATGACATGCTGAGCAGTTTCTACATTACATCCAACCTGAATTCAATTGACGAGCTGATTTCAAAAACATCCGGTATGACTGTGGTTAAGAGAGGAAACTTTGCCGCTGAACCTGTTATCCGCGGCATGAACTCAGACAGGATCAACATCACAATAAACGGAATGAAGATTCAGTCTGCTTGCACAGACAAAATGGATCCTGTAACTTCGTATGCTGAAACGGATAATCTTAAAAGCATTTCTATTTCAAGAGGTTCTTTCAATGCAGATCATTGCGGAAATATGCAATCAGGAATTGACCTCAAACTCAAGGAAGCTGAAACACTTTATAAAACAAATTTCTCCGGAAGTTTAAGTGCGGGATATCTTTCTGTCTCGCAGGGAAATAATCTTGAGGGAAGCTTCGACCTTAACACCGCTGCCTTCGGCTCTGCTGTTAACTTTGCTTACAGATCAAGCGGTGATTATAAGACAGGAAGCGGTGATGTTGTTCCTTACTCCGGATTCAATAAGATTAACTTCTCAAACTCCAACATCTTTGGGATCAGCAAGAACAGTTCAATCAAAGCCGACATTCTTTATGACTATGCCTGGGATATCGGATATCCTGCTTTGACAATGGATGTGAAGGATGCTGAAGCATTGATTACCGGAATGGAGTTTGAATCATTTGATGTATCATCTTTCATCCGCAACATCAACGCCAGGATTTACTACAACAAAGTCACACATATTATGGATGATTCTCAAAGAGACAACAGAATCAAGATGGATATGCCGGGATGGACTGAGACTTTAGGAGCTTATCTGATTTCAACGCTTGATGCCGGCGGAACTGAACTCAATGCAAAGGTTGACTTCTCCAAAGTGAATGCTAAAGCGGAAATGACAATGTACGCACCCGGATCTGTTCCGATGTATATGCTGACTTGGCCTGATGTTAACAAGACCGACGGAACGTTGAGTTTGGGAACAACTAAGCAACTGCATTCACAGATTGCACTCTCAATCAGCGGATGGGGTGGTTTTGTTAATACTTCAATTGACAGTGAGATTGGAATGGGAGAGCTGATGATATTCTATCCTGACTTTACAGGAGAGGATTCAAGGTTTGTCGGGGGACTTTCAGCCGGACTTACTTATTTCCCGTCTGATAATCTCAGCGCAGGTTTCAACTATTCATTTAACAAAAGATCTCTGACAATCTCTGAACAATATGCTTTTTACATTTTCAACAGATTGGATTCTTATGATTATGTGGGTGATCCGTATCTGAAGAATGAAGCCGTAAACCAGTTTGAACTGAATGTGCTTGCTAATACAGGAAAGCTCAGACTCGAAACTTCTGCTTTCGGATATTTCTTTGCTGATTACATTCTCGGCCAGGTGAATGAATCTTATTCCGCTATGACAGAGGGTGCAAGGGGAGTTAAGGTATATCAGAATATTCCATCGGCAAAACTCCTTGGCTTCGAGCAGACTGCGGATTATCAGATCAGCAATAAATTCAGAGCAATCAACAATATTCAATACACTTACGGTGTTGATAATCAGGGTGAATATCTTCCTCAGATCCCGCCGCTGATGGGTTCACTTTCAATCAGATTTTCCGAACAGGATTTTCTGGTGCAGGCAGAAACTGTCTGGGCTGCGGCGCAAAGAAATGTCAATGAGATCTATGGTGAATCACAAAGTCCTTCTTTCGTTGTATTCAATCTTCGCGGTTCGCTGAAGTTGTTTGAAGCGCTTTCCGTTGATGCCGGCGTTGAGAATATTTTTGATATGCTTTATTATGAACATCTTGACTGGCAGCAGATCCCAAGACCCGGCAGAAATCTTTACATCTCGCTGAAAACAGGTTTCTGAGTCATGTGACCTTTACAAATCAGGCGGTGCAGGAATAA
>CALEVL010000154.1 GCA_937924675.1 uncultured Ignavibacteria bacterium
GTTTTGACGCTCGCCTGCACGGGCAGGGCAGCGGACTATCGAGCGGGATTTATTTTTGCCGACTGTAAAGTGAAGATTACGTATATACGATGAAGATGAATTTGATAAAATAGTGACAAATATCCCGATTGCAAAATAGAAAACTCACTTTGCGTCTGAGTCACGGAAAAGCGCCGGAGACTCAGACGCGGACAAAAAGTTTGATTTCTGTTATAAAGCTGCCTGCCTGGCGCAGACAGGGGGCTTTGTAACCAGTAGAAGCGGCAGGCGGACGCAGAATAAAAAAAGCCGGGAGATCTTGCGAGTCCCGGCTTAGTTTAAATACATGCAGCTTTGTTCACTTGAGCAAAATCATTCTCTTTGCTTCGCGGAAATCATTTGACCGAAGTTCGTAGAAATAAACTCCGCTCGGAAGATCTGAACCTTCGATCTGCACATTGTAAGTTCCGCTCTGTAAAAAAGTATTGAGATAATTCCTCACTTCAGATCCTTTCGAGTCAAATATTTTGAAGCTCACATTTCCGGGTTTGGGAATTGTGAATGATACGGCGGTGGCAGGATTAAAAGGATTCGGATAGTTTTGTCCCAAAACATAATCCTCCGGTATTGACACATTCTGCTGAATACCTGTGGTTGTGGGAGAATATTTTACTGTTGCAATTCTAAAATTACTATTACCCGTCAAATAAACTCTTCCACTCTTATCAATAGCCATGTCTTGAACATAATTAAATTCCACATTTGTGTAATGATAATTAACTACAAATAACTGATTTCCATTATTGTTATACTTTATTGCGCCGTAGCGAGTATGATTATTGGAGTCTATATTTGCAGTAACATATACATTATTGATTGAATCGAGAATTATGACTGGTAAATTTGCTGCATAAATGTCTGTTGTGGGATAGATCCTCGTCCAGACTATATTTCCGTTTATATCCAATTTAAATGTAAAATTATATCCTGAACTTCGCCCCGCCAAATAAACATTTTGCTGCTGATCAACTTCTATAGCATATCCGTTTGAAGGAGGATAAATTCTTTTTACCCAAATTATATTTCCGGAGCTGTCATACTTAACGGTCGTGCAGTTAAATATGGAATTTGCATCCTGGCTTGCACCGGTAACGTACACATTTGCCTGATTGTCGGTAGTAAGTCCATAAGAATAATCCTCTGCCAATGGTGGCGGTGCAAGCCCGTTATAGTTTCGTTTCCAGATAATATTTCCGTAAACGCCGGAGTATTTTATTGTTGTGTAATCGTAATATGTTGAAATATATTCTGTGTTGCCTGTAATCAATATATTCCCGCTTGCATCCATTTTTAGTTCATATAATTTATGTGCTCCGTTATGCCTGTTAATCCAAATTCTGTTTCCATTTCGGTCATATTTTGTAACTACATACCTGCCCGCACCTAAACCTGCTGTATAAATATACCCAAGCGAGTCAAAGATAAGTTGTGTGTAAACTGCTGAATCATAAACTGTCCATTTCAGCATTCCATACTTATCATATTTTATTACAGAACTTGCACCTGCAACATAAACGTTTACCGAATCATCCAACAAGATATCCATTCCATGATTATAATCTGATCCGGGTCTCTTATAATCCCTCACCCACAGGCTGTCTCCGTATTTGTTGTATTTTATGGTTGTACATTTACTAATTGATGGAGAAGTGTTTACCGATCCCGTTATGTATACATTCCCGGAATCATCTACACATATGGCATTGCCGGAAGCTTCATAAGCGCTAGTGAATCTTCTAGACCATTCCTGATACATCTGAGCAAAGCCACAGTTTACTAATAAAATGAATTCAATGGACAACACTAAAACAAATTTACTAAATTCTCTTCTCATTACGGTTGAAGGTTCAATTTAATAAACTTAGCATTTGACGGAATCTTTGATTCTCCCGAAATGCTTTCAGATTTATCTTTCAGAACAAACAGCATATAATAACCCGGAGGAGCTATAAAAGAATTATCGGGTGCAGTTACATTGTATTCTGTTTCTGGTCCAGGTCCGATTACCTGTTCAAAACTTAATTCAACATATCTTTGATCCATATTACTTCCGTGTGTTACTGCACCGGGTTTCATTAATGCTATCGAATCAAGCGCATAACTGCCGTCAACTGTTATATTTAATGACTCTTCGTATGTGATTTCTTCGGGGAAATCTGTAATTACCGGCTGATCTCCGTCAGATAAATATGCTGGCTTAAGTATTGATAATCGTCTTTCAGTATCGTTTTCTACATCACCTCCGTTTTCCACTCTTCCTCCGCCAAGTAATATTCTGGCATCAGGCAGAAGTATTGCAGTCGAATGATATCTTCTTGGAACAGGCATTTCCGGAATCACATGTACTTCCGGATCAATCCATTCCAAAGTATCTGTATCCAAAAGCTCAGATGTGAGAACAGGACCTGCTGAATCTACACCACCGATTATTAACAATGTCCTGTCGGGTAATAATACTGCATTATGATCTCCTTTTGCAGCCCCCATCGTCACAGCGTTGCTGTTCCATAAAGGACTTCCGGTTTGAGGATCCAAATTAATCAAATCAACCCTGTCCAAAAAATTTTCCCACTTTCCTCCGGTAATTATTACTCTTGCTTTCTCGGATGAACCAATTCTTATAGGAAGTAAAACACCTGAAGAACCTTCACTTGGGGTTGTTCTGCGATTTGATATAGCCTCCCAGAACGGAGCAGAAGTTGCAAACGGATCAAATATCTGGGAATATCCGTATGTATACCCGGTTGGCTCGGAACTGTCAGGTATTAATTGTGTACTTGCGTAAAATACTTTGCCGGCTAAATCTCCGACAGGTATTACATATGCATCAGGATAAGAATAAAAAATATCAACAGGCAGTTTTGCATCTGTTGCATTATTAGGAAACCAACCTTGATTTGCTCCGAATGATACATAAACTTCAGGAGTTCTGTTGTGAAGAACCGTATAATATCCCGGGTCATAAGGATTCGGCACGACTGAATCAGTTAGACCTGCCATGCATAACACAGTTCCATTGTTTAACAAAGTCAGCGTAGGATACCACCTTCCCTCCTTCATTATGAATGGAGTTTCCGGATCTCCTGTGACCTTCCAATAATCTTTTGCGGGATTCGGTGGTCCTTGAACTACCATTGGTACAGGATCAAATATAAAGGAATATCTCAATCCTCTGTCCGGTGCAATTGGTTCATAAGCATCCGGATAAGGATTGTTCAGTTCTCCACCGGCAACCAACAATCTCCCGTCAGGCAGAAAACAATGTCCGCTGCAGAATATTTTAGATGCCTGAATCGGGTAAGCAGGTGTGCTTTCTCCGGCTTCGTAGAATACGGGCCATTTAGGAACTACATAGTTATCTGCAAATACTGTGTTAGAATTAGGGTCATATATCCTGGTCCAAAACGGATATGACCTGCAATGGAAGAACAAGACTTGACCGAGATGAGTAAGGCAAGCATGTACTGCTGTTACTTTTGAATCTTCGGGAGGAAGATTTGCTCCGTCTTCCCATATCCAATTATGAACTGACATAATTTGTTACTCCGGTTTATAATTTTATGAAAATAATTTTACAAGCAAACACATTAGTTTGAAACACATTTGGAAATGAAGTTAGATAGTAATATGTATTTCCTTTATATGAGGTTTCCCTTTGATTAAAATTTAAAGCAAACAGAGGGTTTATGCAAGCCCCAATTTGCGACCTCGTCTGCTTGCCACTTTGTAGAGTCAAGCAAAAGCGCCGGAGACTCAGCCGCGAATAAAGATTCTAAACTTAATAGTACCTGATTTCAGACAATTTCAGACTAAGATATTTTAGCTCAAAACATTGAAGAAATTGATGAAATTCGGGTTTTTAATGTCAAATCCAAATTCCAACTACCTGTTTGCAAGCAATAACAAGCAAAAAATTTCTTTGAATCTCACTTGATCACTTCATAGGTTTATAAGAATCTCTTACAAGCCTGCAGATTGTAAAAGATGACATGTTTTACATTTCAATTGAAATTTAAAAACAAAACTTTACAAAAGGAACCAAGATGAAAAAGATAACGATCACGGCAGTATTAGTTATTGCATTAATTGCTACGCTGGCTTTCAACGAAACAATTTCGTCGAAAGCAAATTCAGATCCGCTTCCCGGATTTAATATAAGGG
>CALEVL010000155.1 GCA_937924675.1 uncultured Ignavibacteria bacterium
AATAGAAATCCCTGCAAATTTACGTCCGGGATTTGTATTAAACGCACATACCCCTGCCGCTCCCGGGAAAGCAAGTCTTGTAGTACCTGAGAACGAATTCATGTTTATTCAGAATTATCGCAAACCTTACTACTACCAGTTTAGTCAATGGGCATTTGCAATGATGATGCCCGGAGTTTGGGGAAAAGTGACAATACATTTTCACCCCGGCTACTTGATTCAAAATGGCTTAGTGTTCATCAGAGTTGCCGGATACCTGGATTCAATGATGGGACGCGACTATCACGTTTCTGATGGTGTAACCACCAGCTCCATTCGATCCAAACATGGACCAAATGACTATGGAAAAGTCATCAGCCAGACTATTCCTGTTTATGTGCGACAATCCTTGAATCAAAATTCCATGCTTGATATCACCATTACTTGCAGACTTGCAAGCTGGAAATTGTTTGATGTGACATACAATCCGTTTTCGATTGTCAGATGAAAATGTTTTGTGCCCACAGTGTCTCCCGGCGATTTTACGGGTACGCTGCGGTAGCAGGGACTAAGTCAACCCATTGACAAACTGTAAGCATGGTGAAAGTGTGAAACTTAGCAATGTAACTCGCAATTTTTAATTTCAAATTTTTAGTTTCTAATTGCTCTCAGAAACAGCCCGTTGATTGTCCGCGAACATATTCACTTAACAGCATCGCCGGTAGGCAAGGCTGTTTTCTTTAATTCGATTTTTGTGTTCATTGCTTTCAATTGATCTTTTGAAACTTAAACTCATAACTCAAACATGAAAAACTACCACTACTGTTTTAACTTTGTTACAGTATTTGTATTGACACTCTTCATCTCTTCAGTGTCGCAAGCCAACTGGCACAAGTCTGAAGAAATTCAAAGTCATGCAAATACAGAGATGCCCAAACAATCAAACTCCGATTCTCTTCCTGAAGGAGTAACACAGGAGTGGCTGAACGATCTCAGGGATGAAAGCGGAAACAAAATTTCCAATGGCGAATACAGTAGAGCCCCGGGTCAGATTCCTGAAGATCCTGAAGGAGATGCATTGCAAAGAAAAATATTTAACGGACTCTCTGCTGGTTCACAATTCGGAAATTCAGTGAGCAGTGCAGGCGATGTGAATGGTGACGGATATGATGATATTATAATCGGAGCATATTTATACAGTTCAAATACCGGAAGAGCATACATTTATTATGGAGGTGTTAATCTTAATACTAATGCAGATGTCGTTCTGACCGGCGAAACTACAAGTAATGTTTTCGGATGCTCAGTTTCATCAGCCGGTGATGTCAACGGAGACGGTTATTCCGATGTAATAGTCGGAGCTTACGGATACAGTTCCAACAAAGGAAGAGCATATATATTTTACGGAGGTACACCAATGAATAATACAGCTGATATTATTATGACAGGAGAATTTAATGGCAATAGTTTTGGAACTTCAGTTTCATCTGCGGGTGATGTAAATGGTGATGGATATTCTGATGTAATAGTTGGTGCTGATATATATAGCTCAAGCACCGGCAGAGCTTATATATATTTTGGCGGTGCATCAATGAATAATATTGCAGATGTCACAATGACTGGAGCTGCATCTTTCTATACCTTTGGAAAATCTGTTTCATCAGCCGGTGATGTAAACGGAGATGGTTTTTCAGATGTGATAATTGGCGCAAACGGATACAGTTCAAATACCGGAAGAGCTTACATCTTTTTCGGCGGAGCAGCAATGGATAATACATCAGATGTTCTGCTTACAGGTGAAGCAGCGAGTAATAATTTTGCCGTTTCAGTTTCAACAGCCGGTGATGTAAACGGAGACGGTTATTCAGATGTGATAGCAGGAGCTTATGGATTTAATTCAAATACAGGTAAAGCTTATATCTATTTTGGTGGAGCAAGTATGAATTCAACTGCAGATGTGATAATGACAGGAGAGTCAACTTTTAATTTTTTTGGGAATTCAGTCTCGTCGGCAGGTGATGTCAATGGTGATGGATTTTCTGATGTGATAGTAAGCGCTTTTGGTTACAATTCATTTACGGGAAAGGCATTTGTTTACTTTGGTGGAACATCGATGAATAATATTGCGGATGTTACGATGAATGAAGAAATCGTAAACAGCTATTTTGGGATTTCAGTCTCTTCAGCTGGAGATGTGAACGGTGATGGATTTTCAGACATAATGGTCGGAGCATATGGATATGGTTCGAATACAGGTAGAGCATATTTTTATGATTACTTCATGAAAAGTGAAATTATTTCTGAATTAACAATGACCGGAGAAAGCAACTCTAATTTCTTTGGAAGTTCAATATCTCCTGCCGGAGATGTAAATGGTGATGGATTCTCGGATGTGATTGTTGGAGCTTATGGTTATAGTTCCACTACCGGAAGAGCGTACATTTATTTTGGAGGAAATTCTATTGATAATGTAGCCGATGTTGTATTGTCAGCTG
>CALEVL010000156.1 GCA_937924675.1 uncultured Ignavibacteria bacterium
ACCCATCACCCACCCCAATCGGATCCGCCGCTGTCCACCTAGCAATCCACGGTGCATAGTACCTCGCGCTGTGATAATTAAATCCCGTTTCATCATCACGCTCTTTGCCGGTGTACCGATACCGCTTTGCAGTTGCCTTGATCTCAGAACTCATCGCCTGATACGAAGTTGTTCCGAACGGATGATATTCTTCGTAAGAAATTACATTTGCATTATCATTCAGCTCCAGAGTAGCTGTTCCGAGATGATTGCTGAATTGATATCGCGTAAGCTGTTGTTCATAATTATCTGTCCCGACAGTCCTAGTATCAATCATTGCAATTCTTTGCTTATCATCCATTACGTGAAGTGTTTCACGTTCAAGAGTTATTGTATCAGAGCTGTCATATTCTCTGTAGATTTCGAAATTGCCGAGATAAATTCTTTCTTCTCGTGTGCCCTGAATTTTTTCAATCACTTTCCTCACTCTGTTTCCGCTTCCGTCATACACATAATATGCATTTCCGCCGCCGATGAGATACGTGTGGCTCATCTGCTCAAATATATTCCAGTCCATCGTTGAAAGATGAGGCATTGATGTCATGCTTCCGTGAACATTGTAATTATATGTGTAATTATTCGCTCCGACAGTCGTCTGCTTCAATTTGTTATTTACAGTTTCATATTCAAACACTCGTGTCCAGTTATCAGCCGTAGAACCGTTCGCTATATGCTCCATTTTGTCCATGTTTCCTGTTGCGTCGTAAGAATAATATTGAGTGTAATTTCTAACAACCATATCATTTCCTTCTGCATATTTCTTGAAGAAAGGATAGTCATTGTAGTTATCTGTGGAACCAAACTGCAACTGACCTGCATGTTCTCTCCCGTGAGCTACAATCAGTCTGTAGACTGCATCATAAGTGTAATCATTAATCGGCTCGGATTTCATATTGCTGAAAAATTTCTCCGGTTGCGCATTGTCAATAAGTCTTGTGATGTTTCCCACTGCATCATAAGTATAATTCAAATCCTGCAGTGTTGTCGATCCGTTCTTCTTCGTCAGAATTTGCTTTATCCGAAAAGTCTCTTCATCATACTCATAAGTTGTCCCGACTCCGTTTCCATATTTGATGAATTTCCTCTGCCCTTTTTCGTTGTAATCAATGTCGCTCACGAATTCCTTGTCACCGCCTCCTTTGACATTGACTGTCATTTTCTCAAGCATGGATGCTTCATTATAATAAGGAGTAAATATGCTTCTGTCGGGAGAAATAATTTTTGCCGGGCGATTTAGCGCATCAAATTCGCTGACTGTTGTATATTCATCCGGTATCATCACAACATCTGCAATCACAGTCCAGTCAATATTCTGCTTGTATTCTTTACAAAGCTGCCGTTTACTTTTCAGTAAGTTTCCTTTGAAATCGTACTCTTCATTTGTAATGATCCCGGCTGTGTCGCACACTCTGTAAACCTTCCCATTCATATAATCGGAAGTCAGTCCCTCGCCGTATTCCATTATTGAAGTTACAATTGCCGCCTTGCCATTCTCCGATACTTCTGCTTTTATTGGACGGTGCAGTTCATCATAATAAAAGATAAAAAAGTTATTCCTGCTGTCCCATTTATAAACCGGCTTCTGCATGCAGTCATTGAACATCCACCTTTCGCCCGCATCCATGCTCCACTGATATGCAAGCTTTCCGAGCATGTCATATTTGTATTCCATTACTATATTCTTCCGCGCGTCTTTGAGCTTTCTCTGATTTCCTTCTATGTCGAGTGTAACAAGTGACGGATAATATAATTGAACTTCCGCGCCGGTTGTCCTGTCAATAAATTTATTGTGTGCAATGCTGCAGACATTTCTTCCAAGCGAGTCCAGACAATCAATTGATGGAGTCTTATAATGTACTGCAGATTTCTGCGCTGCATCTCTTTCATTTGAATCGGCTGATGAAATTCTCTCTGCATACCATTTCCATTCTGTTACAGTATCATTACCATCATAAGTCTTTATATGCCACGGATCAAATTCAACTTTTGCAAATGTTCCGTCAGGCATTTCGGTTTTTATCAAACGCCCGGCAGAGTCATAATAAAGCATAGGGGTAACACCTATTTCCACCAATTCACCTTCGTCTTCGTATTTGTGAGTTGTGCTGAAGTATGGCTCGAATTGCATTACCGGCTTTCCTTTGTTGCTTAAAATTGTCCTGCCGTTACCTATCCACCTTAACGCGGGAGTTGTATCTACTTCAACTAACTGCTTGTTCTCATCAATCTTCTTTGCAAGCCCCGGCTCTGCCTGTACTTTCTTCATCACAACGTTACCGAATCCGTCCGAATATTCAAAACTCATCTGGAGTTTTGAATCCTCATTTGCTTGGAGCTGATGCAAATGCTTTTCACGTGTAACAGAAGCTGCAGAAGCGGTCAGAACATTTGTTCTGCTGAAGTCATATACAAATCGTGAAGTGGCATTGCCAAGGATTGCAGTTGAAGTATTTTCAGGATCATTGAAGAAACTGTTTATATCATTCTGAGTAAGGTCAGCATTGAATCCGCTAAGATTGTCCCCTTCACCATGCAAACCTTTTACACACATTCCAACCGGAAGACCGAGAATATCAAATGACATTTCCGATTCCACTCCGTTCATGTCTTTCATAGCCTGAGGCGAAAGAGTTCGAAAATCGAAATTGACTACTTCAGCAGTATTACCAATTGCATCTTCGGTTTTATCGATGAGCAATTTATAACCGGAATAATAAAAGACTTTCGTCTCGCTTCCGAGAGGGTCAATGTATTTTTCGGGTAAATAGAAATTTTCTTCCGGAGCACTCTTATAAATAATTTTTCCTGACCTGATCCACCACTCATCGGTCAGGTCAAGATTTAAGTAACCTGCTGAAGTCAATTTTGAATTATCAACTTTTGAATCAAACAAAATTTGAATTAAAGAATCCGTATATGCAAGCTGATATGATTCATACACAAGTCCCAGTGATTTCAAAACTCCTGCATCAAGAGGTGTCGTTGTATCATTGTCCAAAAATAAAATCCTGACATGCTCAATTTTCCTTTTTTCGTATGAATCCAAATCAATTTCACTTTCATATTTCACGACTGCGGATGTATCAAATGCATTCTTAATTTTGTCGATATCCAGATATCCTGAAGTCAGACCGTTTGTGCTTAGCTCGTATGTAATATTTTCGCATGGCATTCGCAGTCTGTATGAAGAATCATCAATTACATCGTTTGTATATTTGTTTACGCTATAGATAATATGTCTCTTCATTTGCTCGTCTACAATTGCATCCTTGAAGTCTGAATCCAAATTGACACCTTCGGCAAGTATAGAATTAATTTTGTCCTCAATGTCAGATCTGTTTCCGCTTCGTTCATAAACTACTGACGCTGATTCGAGTATATTTCCAAGCTCGTCTATTTTTAGATTGAGAGTATGAGCAACTCTCGGATCTTCAGGATTTCTTTCATACTGATAAGTAATAGCTTCACTTTCGGTGACAAGAAATACTGCGTTCTTATTATTTCCCACAGACTGCAGCATTTGAATATTGCAATTGTGCTCTGCAACAGAATAAGGAAACGTTTCTTCTTCGGAGCCATCTTCGGAATATATTTCCTGGCGCAAAATCATTCCTTTGCATGTGCGCAATGCTTCATGCCATTCCTGTGCAGTCCAGTTGTTGTCGAGAATAGGTTCAGGCAAATGATATTCATTGGGATTCTGAAAATACTCGGACGAATACTGACTTAATATCTTGTCTTTATCCAGAAATGCGCCGGTGTGAATCCAAGTCTTGGTGCGAACAGGCGGCTGATAAAATTCCTCCTCCTGAATTTCATTTGAAGTATTTCTTGAATATTCATCAAAGGCTTC
>CALEVL010000157.1 GCA_937924675.1 uncultured Ignavibacteria bacterium
GGGCTGGATGGATTCATGTTACAAAAAACCCACGGCTGAAGCCGTGGGCTGGATGGATTCATGTTACAATAACCAACGGCTGAAAAATTTTTAATTTTTAATTTCTAATTTCTAATTGATCTTCACGGTCTTATCACGCCGATGAAATTCGCCGCGTTGTTATCAGCAATCGAGAAATCAGAGCCGTCAACGAAAAGATCACCGTTAAGGTCTGTTACAACATACCCGCCTACAAAGTTGGAAGCATCATTGTCAATCAGGCTAATGTCTGATCCGTCAATGGCTCCGTCTTTGTTTGCATCACCGCTGTAAACTGCATATCTGACTCCCATGAGAACCTGATTGCTTCCAAAAGCTTGTGCTGCTGAAGTAGAAAAATTAAAGGAAAGGACATTTCCCGTAAAACTATAACCTGTGTTGCTCCAGGTTTCAATTGAATTTCTGTGATCAACAACAATAAAATAACTTACGCCGTTGACAGCATTAGGAAACGAGAATGTTCCGCTTCCGTTTGTTCCCAAAGTTGAAACAGATGAATCAACAAGAGCGTACGGTGATGTGCTGTTTCTTAGATAAACTTTTGTCGTATCACTTACCATTTGATTCAGTCCGCTGTTGTACATGCCTTCGATCAGACCGGTCAGCTGGAGAGTAGGCAAAGCTAGTCCTGAAAATTTTATTACGGTAAAATTTCCCTGCGAGCCGGAAACTCCGGTATAACTTCCTGTCCAGCAAGCGCTGAAATCTGAGGCGTATCCGGATGTACTGGTTGTTAGTGCATCGGTGCTTCTGGATGTTCCTGTAAATCCTGAGTGTCTTATTTCTACCAACACATTTCCTCCGGTGTATTGCCAGGATGTATTGAATGCTATCTCAGGACCAAAAGCATTCGGACTTCCACCGAATGTATAGGAATTTGCCGGAATCGTTAAAGATCCTGACCTCACCAGGGTTTGCGCTCCCACCACATTATTTGCAAAGGTAAGACTTCTGTTCACCGGGTCAACACTTCCGCTCAGATAAATGTCGTAGTTTGTATAAGTAACATCTGCGGTCGGCCAGTTTGCAGTGGCGGACGCCGGTATCCTCATACTGAATCCGGCAAGATTCGTTCCCACAAGATTGGTCAACTGATTTGCATGGATAAGCAGCTGATACGTGCGCTGGGAGTTTGCCAGAGGACCAAGAAAAGTACCCGTTCCGGTTGTTCCAGCATAGGCGTTTGGTATGACCTCCGTAACTCTGGGTTCATCACCGGAATTGGATTTTGAATCAGCCGAGATTTTTCCGTTGAAGAATATCAACGAAAGAAGAATTAAAGAAATGGAAAGAGTTTTCATAGATTCTCCACATTTGTTCTTTTGATTTTGAAATCAGAATTGAAGACGTGCTTCACATTCTGCTGTTATTTATTGAAGTATTACTCATTTATTCTATTTGCCTCAATACTGAAATCAAAAGTCTCTTCCAATTATTTCGGATTCTATCACATGAAAATTCTTTGTTTCTTTTATACCTATTGAATTAAGCTAAACATTACATAATGAAGTTTCAAGAGTTTTATGATTTGAGATTATGAAGGGGACTCAAATTTGTCCAAAATGTTTGAATTTTTTGGTGAGTAGGATTTAATAAACTAAGATGTCAAAAGTTTTTCCGCTTTCTTTTGAACCCTTCGGCAGGCTCAGGGCAGGCTAAAGAAAGCTTGGCAAAGAAACCCTTCGACAAACTCAGGGCAGTGAATCGCCCGCCTGTCTGCAGTCATGCATATCAATATTCAGGAGGCAGGAGGACAGGCAGGCGGTTTGTTTCTCCGAATCGAATAAATCCTAATGTTTCAGCTTAATTTCAATATAATTTTTGTTGTGGGAAAACGTTTTGGACAGATGTGGGAGTAGTTACATGAATTCAAAGTCAATCAAAAACGGATGACATCTAATTACAATGTCATCCGCAAATTAGATACACTCAATTCTTTTACCAGATCACAACTCTCTCATCACCACTTTTTACCATAGGATCTCCCGGCTTGCCGTCAAATGCTTTCATGAATTCTTCCATGTTCGAAAAAGGACCTATCACTCTAAACTCTGCCGGCGAATGTGAGTCGGTAGTTACAAGCAGTCTCATTGTTTCAGGACGCATGATAGTTCTCCACACTTGCGTATTCGAAAGGAAGAATCTTTGTTCGGGAGTGAATCCGTCTATGAGATTCCTTTCCTTTCCCTCGAGTGCCTTCTGTAATCCATAATATGCAACAATGAGTCCTCCGAGATCTGCGATGTTTTCACCGAGTGTCAACTCTCCGTTCACATTCAGATCTTCAGCAACTTTGAAGCCGTTGTATTGAGCAACAAGTTTGTCGGATCTTTCTTTGAATTTTACAGCATCGCTTTCAGTCCACCAGTCAGTCAGATTGCCTTCACCGTCATACTTTCTTCCCTGATCATCAAAACCGTGCGTGATCTCATGACCGATTACCATTCCTATTCCACCGTAATTTACAGCGTCATCAACATCAGGATCATAGAAAGGCGGCTGCATGATGCCGGCTGGAAATACGATTTCATTTTTTGAAGCGCTGTAGTATGCATTAACAGTCTGCGGTAGTGCCCACCACTCGGTTCTGTCAACCGGCTTGCCAAGTTTGTTGAGACTGTAATGCTGATTAAAGATCGCAGCCATCTTCATATTTTTGTACAGTGAACTTCTGTCTGCCTGCAAACCGGAAAAGTCCCGCCACTTATCAGTATATCCGATCTTCACAACAAATGTGCTAAGCTTCTTGAGCGCTTTTTGCTTGGTTTCATCACTCATCCATTCATTCTGCAAAAGTCTGTCTTTGAATGCTTCCTTTATATTAGCAACCATTTCAAGTGCTTTCTGTTTTGTCTCCGGCCTGAATTTTTTTTCTGCATAAATTTGCCCAAGCGCTTCTCCCATTGCGGTTTCAACAAAATCAATTCCTTCTCTCCATCTGTCTCTTTCCTTCTCAACACCGCGAAGTGCTTTGCTGTAAAAATTGAATGACTCATTCGCGAAGGGCATGCTCAGCTTGTCGGCGGCACTTCTCATGAGATTCCATTTAAGATAATTCTTCCATTGATCTATGCTTACATCGGTCAGCATTCTGTTAACCTCTTTGAAAAATTCCGGTTGTCCTACATTAACTCCTTTGGAAAAATTCTCCTCATCATTTATCCCCAGTTTCTCAAACAATACATTCCATGAGAAATCGGGAGTAAGCGCTTTGAGTTCGTTAAGCGTCATCGGATGATATGTTGCTTCAGCTTCTCTCATATCAAGCCTGCTCATAGATGCCCTTGCAAGGCGTGTTTCAAATGCCAGCAAGTCGCGCGAGATCTTAGCAGCAGAATTTCTGTCATTTCCTATGAGAACAAAAATGTTCTCCATAAACTGTCTATATTTTTCCCTGAGCTCTTTCGACTTTTCATCATCTCTCAGATAATAATCCTTTTCCGGCATTCCAAGTCCGCTTTGAAACAATTGGAAAATTACATTCTCGCTGTTCTTGTCATCCTGTCCTGCCCAATATGAAAAAAGCCCGCCATTTCTGGATCTCTTCATTTCCGAGAATACATTAATTAAATCTTCCCTGTTTTCAATTGCATCAATCATTGCAAGATCATCTTTTACCGGATCAAATCCGTCGGCATTGATCTTCAATGTATCAATAGCAGTGTAATAAATGTCACCGAGCTTTTTTGCGTTGCTGTTTGAGCTAAGCATCGGATCATTCATTGCCGCCTCAAGGATTTCTTTGAGGATTGTTTCATTATAAAGCTGGATCTTGCGCCAGTTACTCCAACTGCTGTATTCAGGTGGTATTGAATTGTTCTTCAGCCAATTGCCTGATGAGTACCTGTAGAAGTCAACATTCGGATCAACGGACAGATCCATGTCTTCAATTGTGATTCCTTTTTCTGAAAAGGGATTTACTTGCTCCTGCGATATTCCCGGAAAAGAAATCAACAAAGAAATGAACAATGCGATGTATAGCAGAATACCTTTTTTCATGATTTTACTTTTTCATTTTTCAAAATTTGTTGCCAAAACAAAAAAAAACCGCCGCCATTATATAATGACAGGCGGCTTCTGAATATTTGCCTT
>CALEVL010000158.1 GCA_937924675.1 uncultured Ignavibacteria bacterium
CATTTCTGAAATCCATAATAACGAAGACGTTTTATTGTTAGGCAAATTTACGCAAATAGATTCAAACTCAAACTGATAATCTGTAATACTTTAGTTTCTAACCGAATAAGTTTATCTAAAACAAAAAAAGCCGGGAGAATTTCTTCCCCCGGCTTGAGCAGCATATTACATTTTAAAGCTTACGGCTTGCTGACTGTTACCACTGAGAATGCATTGTTATCTGCAAATACAAGATCAGTTCCGTCAACTGTTCCGTCACAGTTTAAGTCTGTATCAGTATAACCGAATACAAAGTTAAACGCATCGTTGTCAATCAATAAGACATCTGAACCATCAATAATGTCATCCTGATTTACATCACCCGTGTAAATGCGGGCAGTTCCGCTTACCAGCTTCATGTTGTTTCCGTACGCCTTATTTACACCTGTAGTGAAATCATAGGTCATTGTTCCAAGCGTGAATACCTGAGTTGTTGCACTCCAGGTCTCCATGCTGTTCCTGTGAAATACTGCGATGTAATAATTCGTGCCGTTAACTACACTTGGGAAATTCAGTACTACATTTCCTGCTGTGTCCATGACTGCTGTATCTGCAGACACGAGTGCAAACGGTGTTGTGCCGCTTCTCATGTGAACAATCACTGTGTCAGCACAAGTGCTTGCTTCGAGCTTTATCTTCAGATTAAGCGTACCGGCAATAATCGGTTGTCCTGTACATGATCCGGGAACCGGTTGGAATCCGACTGTGCCGAGATCGTTATCTACTCCTACTGTTAGCCATGGAGTATATCCGATTGTGCCGCTTAATTTTGTTGATATTGTATCATTCGAAGCCGAGCCAAACCAGTTGCATGTTGCCGGCAGGGAACCTATGCCTTCATTCCTGATATTCCAGCGAGTGCTTCCTGTAATGGAGTTGTCGGTTACATTCACTGTTGTTCCGGTGAAGTCATAAGCTGATCTTGCCGTGATCCCGTTATAATTTCCTGAGAAGAAATTGTTATGAACGGAAACGATCGCGCCGTTTGCATCATCATAGAAGCGAATGCCTGCACCCCATGTAGTTACTGTAGTATCGGGGTTTGCGATATTGGTGAAGTTGTTTTCGTAGATGTCGAGATTGCACAGGTTTGCAACAAGAAGTGCATAATAAGCAATATTGGTAAAGTTGTTGTGATATACCTTACCGTTAATATTGCTTAGGTTGAAACCTGTCATCTGGCCGTTCAGGAATACGTTGTCATGAATGTCCGAATAAGTACCGGTGCTGCCGTTGTAATCGCCAAACAGTGCCATGCCTTCATCGGCACCCGAACTGAATGTGCAGCGATTATCAATCACATTGATTGTGTCAGAGTTCGGGAAGTAGAGGCCGATGGAATTATTGAAGAAGTTCTTCTCCAATCTTACATTTGCATCTACAACACCGGTGATAGAGTAATCGAAAGCGCCGCCTGAGTTGGCTACTTCAAAGCCCCTTATGTCAACAGGCTCAGTCGTAGTTACATTCATCATTATTCCGGAAGTTGTTGCAAGCTTTGCTTCAGGATTTCTGATTCCTGTATTCGGACTGATCGCTGAATTCAGGCCAAGGAGTTTCACGCCTTTGTTGACGTTGATTGCGCCTGTGTATGTTCCGGAGTTTACATTTACATTAAATCCTGAACTTGCAGCATTGATGCCTCTTTGAACCGAAGCCGTAGTTGTAGCCGGCGCAACAAAACTGTTGATCGTTACATAAGTGTTGTTTGCCTTTACGGTTACAAGTCCCAATCCGCCGTCATCAATCGTATGCTGAATCAGGTTCTCAAGTGCAAAGAGTGTATTCAGATTCATTGCGGTCGGCAATTGAACACCGGCACCTGCATCGAATTGATTGTCAACTGCTGATACGTTCACGTTTACTTTTGCTTTGGTAGAAACATATGTTCCTGTCCATACCGGATCGCCTGCCGTGCTTAATGTCTCATTATTCAGGCTGATGAATTTCTTCGTGTTAGTATTGAAGATGTTCCCGTTGCCCGGTGTACCAATCACAACAGTACCTATGCTAGAGACGTTGTCAGAGTTTGCAAGTTCAACCGAAATGCCGTTTTCACCCGGCGCAACACTACCGAAGAAAGTGTTATTCGTGATGACAGCTCCGCTGACGAATGCCGGCTGTGCCGGAAGTGTCCTTTGCTTTGTATCAATTCTGATCGATCTGAAATTGACGGCAGATGGTTCCGGAATAAATGTGTTGTTGTCAATCGTGATATTGTTTGACCTTCCGGAGAATATTCCGAAGTTCACATATTCCTCGAACGAGTTGCCGGTTATGTTCAGACTAGAAGCTGGCAGCGAAATGTTCTTAAGCTCAAGCATGGCAAAGTCAGTGCCACCGCCAAATGCACTCGCAGGTTTGCAGATGTTATTTACAAAACTGTGAGCTCCCGCTCCGAAGTAATTTAATTCATTGGTACCCTTGGTATTGTTGCCGGTTATGTTGAGTAAGCCTCCCTGGTTGTCGCCGGATTGGAATGCATAGTATCCATCTACTGTGCTGTTCTTCCAATCTCCGAAACAGTTTAGCGTTCTTATACCGCGGCCAATCCATGATGTGCCAATGTGCTTTATCTCATTACTGTCAAGATTGACCTGATCATATTGAACGCCTCCCGTTGATCCTAATTGCAGACCGAAGCTTGCGAATATTGGCAAGCCGGTATTTCCTGTTCCAAATATACAGGAGTTCTTTACAGTAAGATTGTTAAATGTTCCTGATGTTGCAGCGCGAATACCTGTGTTTACTGCAACCTGATCGAAGTTAACTATAATGTTATCTATTGTTACGTTCGGTGCAGTTACGGACACTGCCTGACCTGCAACACCAACTATTGTCGGACGTCCATTAGGGCTTCCTCCGTTTCCTTTCAATGTTACCTGTTTATTGACAACCACGCTTTCTGTATATGTTGCCGAGTCAATGTCGATCACGTGTCCGTTTAAGGTCTGCGCATCATCAATGGCAGCTTGTATTGAACAGAACATTTCATTTGTGTTGATGTTCATTACGATGCCGCTTCCTGTGCTTGCACCTACATCTCTTGTATTCAGTGTGTTTGTCAGAATATTTCCGGAGATTGTTATCGCACAGGTTATCGGTGAGTTTCCTCTGCCAAAGTATGTATCGGCAATGTCGTTCTGATTTCCGTCTCCGGGATATGGAAGATGACCTGCCTGACGCTGAATGCCGACATCGCAACCGGTAACAGTGTTGCCGCTTACTGTGTGATTCGTACCCTCAACAACAATACCGAAGCCGTCGCTGGTGCTCGGCTGAGTGTAACCGGATACTGTGTTGTTCTGTATAACTGTTCCGTTTGGAACATCAACATTTCCCGCAAGCACGCTTCTTCTGAATGCCGCAATACCTGCTATGTCTCTTGCGTCAACAATCGGAACGTTCCTCGAAACGTTGTTATTCTCTACAACAACTCTTCCAGGACCTGTTGTAAGTCCTGAGCCGTTCGGATTCTTTATCTCGATTCCAAAACGTCCGTTGTTGACAAGAGTATTGTTGCTGATAAGGTTCTGCCCCGGACCCTGAAGTCCTACAAGACCAATACCATTATCACCGTTATCGTGAATGTAGTTGTTCGAAATTGTTACTCCCGATGCGGTTCCGTCCTGAAGCTCGATACCGCAGCAGTTGTTTCCGAAAACTTCACAGTTTGTAATGGTGATGTTCTCTTTTAGTCCGTTCCAGATGACGATGCCTCTTGCTCCGACTGTGTGTCCTGAAGCAGTGACAGAGTCAATTAAAATATTATTGACCGGACCGTTTGCATAGAAACCGCTTCCGTTGGAGTTGTTCTGAATCGTGACGTTATTCACAATCAGATTATTATTGCCGCCGATCGCGTAAATGCCTCCGTCAGAATTGCCTCCTGATCCGGCAAAGTTCTGAACGGTCAGGTTCTGAATCGTTACGTTTGTTATTGCGTTGTTGATCGTGATGCCTTTTGCCGGAGCAACAAATCCTGTACCTGTTACAACGCAGTTTGCTCTGTCAACACCCTGGACTGTAAGTGATTTATCAATCGTCACTTTTTCGTTGTATGTGAACTCAGAACATTCTATTACGTCATTCGCATTTGCAGCGTTGATTGCACTTTGAATTGTTTGATAGTATGTATTCTGTGTCAGATTATGTACCGGCTGGAAGAATATCAAACTGCCCAGGCATGCGTTGTCCGGTTTGTGGAACAAGCCCGCTTCAAGCGAAGATCTTTCAGAGAAATTCATCGCTGTCGGAAGCTTTAGTCCTGTACCAACATCAAACTTATTGCTTTCGATGTTCATGTCTAATGCCCAGCAAGCCATTGTGGTAAGGGCTCCTGCACCTGCTCCGATTAATGCTGTATAAGCAGGGAATGTAGAACCGCTGCTTACTCCGGTCTGCGCGTCTAAGTATATGAAGTTTGCAATGCCGCTGTTGAAATTGTTCTCATTACCCAATGTTCCAAGAGTAAATGTCCCGAACGATGCAGCGTCATTGTCATGGTTATGGAAACTTAGCGCGGTACCTCCGATTGTGCCTGAATAATTGAAGGTGTTGTTCGTGAGTATCAGACCAACCGGGACTTGCAATATAGCATTTGAGTTTGTGCTTATCGACTTTGTATTAACAGCAACGTGATGGAACGTTGTTGAGTTTGCCAATGGAGTAAACGTATTACCGTCAAGAGTCAAAGAGTTATAGTTTTCAATGCTCGTTGCCCATTGGTGATTGGAGAATGTATTGCTGTTGACAAGAGTCGTCTTTGAATTATAGTTATTCTTTAACCTCAAGACTGCCGCACCGGGTGCTGAAGAATTTGCAAACGTCCCATCAAAAATATTATTTGCAACAGTTAAAGTGCCCGCTCCCGCATTCATGTCGGATAACTCAACACCACCACCAATTAGATTATTGTTTGTGATGTTAATGTTTCCGTTGCTTCCGAATCTTACAAGCACGTCGTGGTTGATTGATTGCATTGTATTATTCGTGAATGATCCGCCGCCTTCATCTACCGCTACCGCTGCTCTGAAGAATCTCGGGTTGCCGAATCCGTCATTCACTACGCCTGAAACGGTATTGCTGTCAACATTAATGTTGTCAACTCCGCCTGCGGCTATACGGTAATTGGTTGCTCCGCTGTAGTTAATGCTGATTGCGTTCCAGTTGCCATATCCGCCAAACGCTCCGGCTGCACTCGAGGCGTAAGCCTCAATTGAATCACTCTTTACGGCAATGTTGTCAATGTCAGTACCGCTGGCAATGATTGCACTGCTGAGCTTTGTCTGGTCAACCTTCATGCGAAGGTTTCTGATGGTAACGTTCTTTACCGATACATCAAACAAGGTTGGCTTGCCGGATACTGTTCCTGTGAAGTTAACTACCGGCTTTACGGCTCCGATACCTGTTATCGTAACTTCTTTCGTGACAAGCACCTGCTCGTTGTATGTGCCCGGATCAACTGTGATAGTGTGACCGTTAAGTGTCTGTGCATCGTTTACGGCTGATTGTATCGAACAGAATATCTCGCTCGTGTTTATGTTGGTTACTATGCCGCCTGCAACTGCGCCGACGTCTCTCGTATTGACCGTGTTAGTGAGAGTGTTTATACCAATCGTCACGCCGCATGTGGAAGGGGAGTTGCCTCTTCCGAAGTATGCATCGGCAAGATCGTTTTGATCACCGTCACCCGGATAGGGGAGATGACCTGCTTGTCTTTGAATACCTACATCGCAGCCTGTGACTGTGTTGCCGCTTACTGTGTGATTCGTACCCTCAACAACAATACCGAAGCCGTCACTGGTGCTCGACTGAACATATCCTGATACTGTGTTGTTCTGGATAACTGTTCCGTTCGGAATATCAACGTTACCCGCAAGCACGCCTCTTCTGAATGCCGCAATACCTGCTATGTCTCTTGCGTCAACAATCGGAACGTTCCTCGAAACGTTGTTATTCTCTACAACAACTCTTCCCGGACCTGTTGTAAGTCCTGAGCCGTTTGGATTCTTAATCTCGATTCCAAATCGTCCGTTGTTGACAAGAGTGTTGCCGCTGATAAGGTTTTCACCCGGTCCCTGAAGTCCTACGATACCAATACCGTTATCACCGTTATCGTGTATGTAGTTGTTGGAAACAGTTACACCCGATGCGGTTCCGTCCTGAAGCTCGATACCGCAGCAGTTGTTTCCGAACACTTCACAGTTTGTTATGGTGATGTTCTCTTTTAGTCCGTTCCAGATGACAATACCTCTTGCTCCGACCGTATGTCCTGAAGCCGTGACAGAATCAAGCAGAA
>CALEVL010000159.1 GCA_937924675.1 uncultured Ignavibacteria bacterium
GGATAGAAGCGGGAGAATTTTCGGCAGTTAAGAAAATGATGCTGATCAAGTAACACAAGGTTTTCATGTTCTTACTCTCCTTACATGCAGGGCGCCGCGATCCAGCGGCGCTTTGTTTTTATATTAGTTATAAAGAAAAAGATATTATTCCATTGAATGAACATATTAACATGAGTTCAGATTAGGAAGAGTTTTTTGACTCAAACCTCAAAGAGTTACAGTCTAAATTGTATACGAAACATTCACTTTAAAAAGTTCTTTGCACCAAATAAAATCAAACTCAAAAAATGAAAGGGCAAACTTATGAGAAATCCTTTTTTGTTTTTAGTGTTTGTACTTCTGTTAATGTCCTCAATTGCTGTCTCCCAGACGGATGAAAGAAAATGGAGCATTGACCCCAGACAAACCAATCTCTACGATCCGACCAACACACAATTAACACAGCTGCCAATAGAAAGAGACTTCTACTTTCAGCCGAATCAAATGGAAAGAATGATCTCCACTCCATCGGGTGTACTCGTTGTTGCTCCTACGTTCAGAATTCTTCCAAGGACCAACAGCTATCAAAGTGAAATGATTATAACGCGGCATCCTTTGAATCCGCTAATTCTCTTTGGTTCATCCAATGCATTCAACAACACCGGTACACTTTTTATCAGTGAAGGAAACTACAGAAGCACAGACGGAGGAAATACATGGTTCGGTACGGATACACTTCAGGGTGCGCCGATTACTAATCACGGAGGCGACCCCGGACCTGCCATTGACAAAGACGGAAGAATATTTATGACGCATCTTGGATTCTCTGTATCCGGGATGTATGCAAACTATTCGACAAACAACGGATCAACATGGTCGTCAAATTATACAATAGTTTCCGGCTCTCAGGATAAGAATTTTGCTGCATCTGATGATTCTCCTTTGAGTGCATATTACGGAAGAACATATTGTGTATGGTCAAGATTTAATGTTGCCAATCCGCCAATTGCTGTTTCTTTTACGACGAATGGCGGTGTTAGCTGGTCAACTGCAACAAACATAAATACCTCTGTATCCGGACACTACTCACAAGGTTGCGATATCAGAACCGGTCCTAACGGAGAGGTTTATGTAGTGTGGGCGGCGCCTATAAGTGCATCACCTTTTACAGAAGACTTTGCAGGTTTTGCAAAGTCAGTTAACGGCGGAGTTTCCTGGACAGTAACAGACAACGCATTTGATATGAACGGAATTCGCGGTACATTATTTTCAACGGCTATCAGAGTAAACAGCTTCCCCCGAATTGATGTTGACAGAACATGCGGACCACGAGCAGGTTGGATCTATGTTGTTATATCTCAAAAAAATCTTTCACCTGCAGGAACTGATCCGGACATAGTTCTTCACAAGTCAACAGACGGAGGAACAACATGGTCTTCAGGCATCAGAGTAAATCAGGATGCTTTGAACAACGGTAAGACGCAATACTTTCCGGCAATCAGAGTTGATGAATCAGGCGGCGTCAACATTGTCTATTATGATAACAGAGGAACTACAAACACAGACACTGTTGAAGTTTGGATGTCAAGATCGATTGACGGCGGAACAACCTGGACAGATTTTGAAGTGAGCGATCACAGGTTCAAACCAAAGTCAATTGGGACTCCCGGAATTGCAACAGGTTATCAGGGAGATTATATAGGAATAACATCTAATCTTATTCCCGGTAATTCTGTCAACGGCAATCAGAGAATATTTCCATTGTGGTGTTCTGACTTTACAGGAATCTATCAGGGATGGATGACAAAAGTGGAATTGCTTCCTTCGAATCCATGCTGGGGATGTGAGGATTTTTCAAACACCGGATTTACGCCTGACTACTATTATCTTGAATATACCGGAAACTCACTTTGGACCAGACAACCGTCAAGCGCCTATGGCAGCGGAAATGGAAGTGCAATGTTCAATTTCTACAATGCCTCCAGCGGAACGGTACAGTCATTAACAACAAGCTGTGAACCGGTTCCATCAGGTTATTATTTGACATTTGATGAAGCATATGCTTCTTATAATTCTTCGTTCGGACCGGACACATTGTTAATAGAACTTTCAACTAATGGCGGTGTAAGCTATATCACGAGAGCAGTTCTGAAAGGTGTTTATCCAATGGCAGGCGAACTGAATACTGCACCACCTACATTAAATAGTTTTGTTCCAACTGCTTCGCAGTGGGCTCCAAAGATATATGCCTTATTCCCCGGAACAAACAGAATAAGGTTCAAGGCCAAAAGCGGATTCGGTAACAATCTTCATATAGACAATATCTGTATTGTGCCATTGCCAAATAATACTACTTCAACCATCGGACTTGCTTCGCAGGGAATGTTCATCACAACAGATCCATACTGGAGGCTACCGGACACAGTCAGGGTTTATTTGCACAGATCTGATTTCCCGAACATAATAGTTGATTCTGCCAAAATAACTATGGGCTCAAACGGTGTATCAAATACTATGTTCTTCACTCACGCACTTGATGGAAGTTATTACAGAGTTGTCAAACACAGAAACAGCATCTTGACATGGTCTTCTTTTGCACGAACGTTTACAAGGGGTGTGGCATTTCCTAACTACAATTTCATTCAGCCCGAAGGTCAGGCATACGGAAACAATCAGGCGATTGTAAGTACAACTCCTTTTTATCGTGGAATGTACAGCGGAGATGTTGATCAAGATAAAGTAATTGACGGAACAGATGTTGGATTGATTGACAATGCTGCGGCAAACTTCATAAGCGGATATGTCATAACGGATCTTACGGGAGATAATTTTGTTGACGGAACCGACTTTGCAATTGCCGATAACAATGCCGCTTTATTTGTTCAGGCGGTTGAACCTCCCGGAGCTGCTCTGTCGATAATTGAAAATGAGATGAGTAATGGAATACCAGTTTTCAATTCAGACTTCGAAAGGATGAAATATGAAATAGCAAGAGTGATTGAGAAGCAGAAACCTGTTGCAGAAATTAAGAAGAGGATAAGCTACAAGGAATATCTTGAGATGAAGAGAAACGAAATCAACAAGGCAAGATAATTTCAATAACTAACTTAAAAAATAACAGCCGGCAGAGGAAAGCTCTTCCGGCTGTTGTGCTTATGAACTGCTAATTACTTGTGAAAACTTTTGCGATACGTGTCAAGTGCTCTTTGTCTATATGGTAAATCACTTTATCAACGCCATGCGTTTTGTCAGCACGGTTGGTTTGTTACCTGAATATGGACTGAATGAAAGTCTAAGAAAGTATATACCCCCTGAGATTGTGCTTCCATCAAACTGAAACGAATGTGTTCCGGCTTGAAGCAATTCAGTGTCCGATAATTTTACAACTTCCTTTCCCGAAATATCATAAACAATTATTTCAGCAAAACCGGATTCAGATATTTCAAGATTAATTTTAGTAGTGGGATTGAACGGATTCGGATAATTCTGCATAAGCACAACTGAACTTGGAATTGAGTTTGGCGGAGCTATGACATTTACCATTGTCGGATCATATTTCAGAATTACTCCACCGGCACCGACAGCCCAACCATGCAGAGAGTCAACAAAATCAACGGAGTATATATTTGCATTGTTCACAGCCGCAACTGAAGTCCATGTAGTTCCTGTATCAAGAGAAACAGCCCAACTTTCGGCATAACCAAGCGGCATCCATATTTCTGATTGAGTTCTGAAGTCAATTGAGTATGCCTGTCCGAATAATCCAACATTTTCATAAAGCCAGCTGATGCCGGCATTACTGCTCTTGCAGGTCATCACACCGTATTCAAAATCACCGCCCACAGAAATTATTTTGCTTTGACTCTGAATGAAAAGATCATAGAACGGTTCCGGAGAAAAATCATCCGCAAACCAGTTGAAGCCGGAGTTTGTAGTCTTCCAGATCACGCCGGCTACATCAATGAAACCTCCGCAGGCAAAACCAATTTCAGAATTGATGAATGCGATTCTGTTAATAGGAAATCCTGAGAATTCAGATGTATCAACAAATGCAGTGATCCAATTGTCACCGCCATTGGTTGTTTTACAAATGACACCTCCGTATCCGACAAGATATCCATTCAGCGAGTCGAGAAAATAAACTGTGCGAAAAAGTTTTGTAGTATCGGGAAATCTTTCGGCAATCCAGTTTGTGCCGCCGTTTGTTGTTGTAACTATTGTGCTTCCTCCCGGCAGTACTTCATTTGATACTACCCAGCCGAGTCTTTCATTAAGAAAGAAGATATCGTTGATATAAAAATTCACAGGATTATTCTGGATCACAAAACTATTGCCGCCATCGGATGTATGCACGATTATTCCGTCATCACCTGCAGCCCATCCGTTGAGTCGGTCAGTGAATATGCAATTTCGGAGAGTGGCGGTTGTCGGACTGTTAAGAGCTTTCCAGAAATTGTTTGCAACTGCCGAGGGAACAATTCCGGCAAGCAAGCTCAAAGAAAGAGATATAATGAGCATATTGAAAATTAGCATTGCAAAGGACATGA
>CALEVL010000160.1 GCA_937924675.1 uncultured Ignavibacteria bacterium
A
This sequence comes from uncultured Ignavibacteria bacterium, assembly GCA_937924675.1. GTDB lineage: Bacteria > Bacteroidota > Ignavibacteria > Tepidaquicellales > Tepidaquicellaceae > JADJAH01. The sequence goes on from CALEVL010000160.1 coordinate 2, forward strand.
TGCTTCTTTCTCCGGTAGGAGTCATCTTCATTATCTCTGCAGGGCCGTCCTCAAGAAGGTTTTCCGGAATGACAGAAACAAAAGCAGATCCGTCAAGTGATTTTCCATCGTTGAAAAGCAATGCTCCTTGCGGAAAATCTCTGTCAGAGATCTTCTCCCACTTGCCTGAAAAATAAAACTCGATTCCGTAAATCGTTGTGCTCTGAATTTCCTTCTCATTTGTTACGTCAACAGAATCTTTATATGCAGCACCGGAAATATTAAGCAGCTTGTAATCATTTGCAAATGATTTCAGATTGGGACTGCATTCCTGAGTGAAGCCGACATTTACATTAGTAAGTTCCGTGTACTCCTTAGCAAGCAAAGAACTTGCTGTTGCAAGAAGCGTGAAACAAATTAGTGAATATTTTAGAAAACTGCTTAACCGCCCCAGAAATAATTCGTAATTTCTCATTCGTAATTCTTAATTCTTAAATCCACATTCAAAAACTCCGCGGCATTCTTCCAAAGCAACTTCTCTGCAAGCTCTGCATCTCCGGCATAAGTTGATTCAATGAGTTTTCCGGGATGATGCTCTCCGAGCGGAAAGGGATAATCTGAGCCGAGCGCGACTTTGTCAGTTCCGGCAAGATCAACAAGATAGCGCAATGCATCAGGGTCATGAACAAGTGAGTCGAACCATATCTTTCCGAAGTAAGTGCGGGGGTTGACCTTGTTATCAACTGCAACAAGATCGGGTCTCACATTGAAGCCGTGTTCAATTCTTCCGATTGTGAATGGAAATGAACCGCCGCCATGTGCGAAACATACTTTAAGCTTTGGAAATCTCTCAAGCACACCGCCAAAGATCATCGAACATATAGCAAGAGTAGTTTCAGCCGGCATGCCGACAAGCCAGGGAAGCCAGTACTTCGGCATTTTTTCTTTAGCCATCATATCCCAGGGATGAACGAATACAGCAACACCAAGTTCTTCAGCGGCTTCGTAAAACGGAAAGAGATTCTGATTGTCGAGATTCCAGTCGTTGATGTGCGAACCGATCTCAACGCCGCGTAATCCCAGTTCTTTCATGCAACGTTCAAGTTCACGCACTGAAAGATCCGGAGATTGCATGGGCAAGGTTCCGAGTCCGGCAAACCTGTCGGGTGAATTCGCAACTGCTTCAGCAATGTGATCGTTGAGAAATCTGCTAAGGTCCAGTGTATCATTCGGTTTTGCCCAGTAGCTGAACATCACCGGAACGGTTGACAGCACCTGCATGGTAACACCTGCTTCATCACACTCTTTGATACGCTCGTCAGTTTCCCAGCAATTTGATTTGATCTCGCGGAATGCTTTGCCGTCGATCATCATCTTTGCACAGCATGGCTTGTAGTGATCAAGTTGTACGAATCCTCCGTAGCCGTACTTTTCTTTCAGGTCCGGCCAGTCTTTTGGGAGGATGTGAGTGTGAAGGTCAATCTTCAAAGGAATTAGGAATTAGAAATTAGAAATTAGGAATTAGAAATATTAAGACTTCGGCTGCAGATAAAAATTGCGGTTGAGTCTCAGTTTTCCTTCTTTAATGTTTTCAAAATAGATCCGCTTATCTTTAAGATCTCTTCGCAATCATCTGACATTGAATCGAACAGCTTCCTCTCTATTAAACCCGAATCACAAAGCAATCTCAGCCAATAGTTTGTTTCTCTTGCTTCTTTATGGGCAATCCCTATTCTGGCAGAGAAATCCTTTCTTGACAAGCCTCCAACAGCTTCTTCGATATTTGCACCACCGAAGTTCCGCTTCTAAGAATTTGTTTAGACAACTCAAATTCTTTTTTCTCATTCTTTAAGTAAAGATGAAGCTTGACGATTCTCAAAGCAAATTCATAGGACTTTGTCTGTATCACGTTTTCCTTCATTGTCATCAACTCCTTTTAGTTCTTAGTAATAATCATTGATTTAACAAACGCACATCAATCTTCGGTCATAATCTGTTAATTGGTTCATTCCATTTCAACCCCGAAATCTACCTCATTCTATTATTTTTAATTTCTAATTCCTAATTTCTAATTGATCTTCTCCGGCGGTTGCATCACATGCCCGCAGCTCTTGCAGGTTCTGAGCTCTTCTGAATTGTAGTATTCTTCAAGGAGCGGTGGAAGCTGTGTAACGATGTTTGTCAATGTAAAGAATTTTTCGTGAAGCTTTGTTCCGCATTTTTCGCAGTACCATTGAAAGCCGTCCAGTTCATTGTCGAGGCGCTTTCTTTCAATGACGAGTCCCACTGTGTTTGCAGGTCTCCTCGGAGAATGCGGAGTCTTTGGCGGAACGTAAAATATTTCTCCTTCTTTGATGTCATATATATACTGTTCGCCGTCTTCAACGATTCCTACCTGTATGTCACCCTCTACCTGATAGAAAAATTCCGGACCGTCCTGAAAATGATAATCTTTTCTTGAGTTAGGACCGCCAACAACCATAACGATGAAGTCTCCGTCATATACACACTTGTTTCCTACCGGCGGTTTCATAAGGTGGCGGTTCTCTTCGATCCATTTCTTGAAGTTAATCGGTGGAAGCATAGTATTCTCCTTTTTGAATTTTTTGGTTTAGCTAACTTAACTTCCTCTGCCGATAATTTCTATAAACTTATTCGGTGATTGAGTTAATGAGTCTGTTCTTAGATACACTGAGATACACTGAGTTACACAGAGATCCACGTAGTCGTACATTTAGAATATAGAGATTCAGAAAAGGATCTCACACACGGATATCTTTCTGATTTTGCTTGCTGACTTAATTCCAAATGTTTTCTTCAAATTCTTCATTTAGTCAGTTGATAATGAAGTGTCTAGACAGAAGTTAAGAGTTGGATTTAATAACTCAGTGTAACTCTGTGTAACTCCGAGTAACTCTGTGTCACATCCGTAACAAGATACTAAATGACAGCTTCGGCCTCGATTTCCACAAGCATCTTCGGATCTACAAGCGCGCTGATGCCGACTAGCGTTTGTGCCGGACGGATATCTCTGAAGAACTCTCCGTGTGCTCTGCCAACATCTTCGAACAGGTTAATGTCAGTGATGTAAACTCTGGTTCTTACCACATCTTCAAGTCTTGAGCCCGCCTGCTCAAGCACCCGTGAGATCTTCTTCAGTATTGTTACTGTCTGCAGATAAGCATCACCCTCACCAACAAGCTTTCCGTCCTCAATTGCTGTAGTACCGGAGATGATTATTCTGTTGTTTATCTTTACCGCTCTGCTGTATCCGACTTTCTCTTCCCAGATAACACCGGATGAATATCGAGTTCGTTCTGTCATTCCCTTTTAAATTTTTAGATTAATGAATCTGAAGAGTTAGTGCTTCACAGCCGGATGATCTGATTCAAATTTATGATACTTGGCATGCACATGCCTAACTATCTGATAAGAGGCATAAGAGTAAACAAGCCCGGCAACAACGTCTATTGAGTAATGTGCTTTTTGTAGAATGACACTTATTCCGACCGTTATTGTTGCGGCCAGAAAATAGAATCTCAAATACTTGTTCTTTGCAACCTGAAAGAGCATGAAGGATGTAGAAGTATGTCCGGAAAAAAAAAGGTCCTTTGTTATAACCATACCAGTTCCCATCATGAATACAATCGGATCCTGAAGATCGATACAATCTCTGGGAGGGTCAAGAGGAATAAGATACATTGAGATCATTCTAAGCATTACAAGCACCGAGTAAGTCTGAAATGCCATCATAAGCTGCCTTGGATTGAAACTGAACGAAATGATTCCGATAAGCAGAGAAGAATATATAGCAAAGAAGATCGGAACATTGAGATCTATCGCGTCGAAATATTTTTGTATCGGATCATCAATTATTGAACCAGCTCTTGTCTCATTGAACAGGAGATATCTGCTGAATGAATAAACGATTGCTACCAGGAGAAATACGGTAAGAATGAATTCATACCTTAGTCTCTTATGAATTAAGAACTCCTTCCACCTGTTAAGCCAGTATGAATTTTTCACTTCAGGTATTTGGTTTTTTGAATACGATTCCTCATTATTTCTTTGGCTTAATGAAATTCACAACATCACTGCCTGCGTTCGCAAGGTTCCGTGTATTTTTTTCAAGCAGCAAGATGCCGGCTTCATTAATTTTATCCTTTGAAACACCTGACCACTTCTTAAGAGCAATTAAGAATTAGAAATTAGGAATTAAAAATAAAGAGCGTGCAAGTTCAATCTTTCTCAATTACCCTTGCTACAGTCTATCCTGGTTAAACCTTTTCACATTTCCCGCACTTCAGCACAGGAACATAGTATCCTGGCTTACGCAGATCTTCTTTTGCGGAGAAGGAGGGGGGATAGGCAATTAGAAATTAGAAATTAAGAATTAGGAATAAGGAGCAAGTAAATTCTCAGTTCCTATTATTTCTGTCATTCGTAATTACACTTCCCTTAGTTTCTCACTATTCAACACATAAGCATAGTATCCCGACATAAGCATTTTTTTGCGGAGAAGGAAGGGGGATAGGCAATTAGAAATTAGAAATTAAGAATAAGGAGCAAGTAAATTCTCAGTTCCTATTATTTCTGTCATTCGTAATTACACTTCCCTTAGTTTCTCACTATTCAGCACATAAGCATAGTATCCCGACATAAGCATTTTTTTGCGGAGAAGGAGGGATTCGAACCCTCGATGAAGTTGCCCCCATAACGGTTTTCGAGACCGCCGCTTTCAACCACTCAGCCACCTCTCCTGAAGAGCAATTTAATATTAGAAATTAAGAATTAGGAATAAAGAGCAAGATATATTGTCGGATGATTCCAAATAGTTGTTCAACTTAATTTATTCAAAGAATCACATTCCTAATAAATAGAAACAAACCCACAGCAAGAAAACCGTGGGTTCTATTTGTTTCTTGCAGAGAGTGAGGGATTCGAACCCTCGAAGGCTTTGACACCTTACACACTTTCCAGGCGTGCCTCTTCAACCACTCGAGCAACTCTCTGTATCTTAAATACTTTCTGCAGCCTGAACAACGAGAAGCAATTTACTCACCAATGAGCAGAAAATAAATGACTTAAAGCGTTATCCCCCCATCTTAATAAAATCATCCCAGAACTCCTTTGGCACAGAAACTACTGAGAGCCGGCCTTCTTTTATGAGCCTGAAGTCGGCATATTTCTTATCTGCTTTGACCTGTGCAAGCGTGACAGGATTTTTCAACTTCTTTACCGGCTTTACATCAAACACTGCCATCTTAGGATTGTCAAGCTTTGGGTCTGCATAAGGATCAGATACAATTTCGGCAATTCCTACCATTTGTCTTTCATCTCCGGTGTGATATATAAAAGCCAGATCACCTTTGCGCGCGTTGCGGATGTTTATCAGAGCCGCATTGTTTGCAACACCATCCCAAACTGTCTTCTTATCCTTTACGAGATCATCAAATGTATAATCAGATGGTTCTGTCTTGAGAAGCCAATAATTCATAAATGATCAATGATTAATTTTTTAAACGGATGAACATAGTTCTTCTCAGAAGATACTCTATGAATCATTGCTCGCTCACAGTCATCTTAGCATACTTGAGAAGGATCCTCTTCAGACCTACTTCCTCAAAATATATTTCAGCTTTCTTGTCCATCCCCTTGCCTGATGTGGAGAGCACCTCGCCTTTGCCGTATTGGTTGTGTACTACAGTTACACCTTTATTGATATCCGGGAATTTGTCCGTTGCCGGATCATCATGCACAATGCGCCCTTTTGGTGCCTGCTTTGGTTTGGAATAAAACTCATAGCGAATTGATTGTCCGACTTTGGGCTGCTTTTCATGCTTTGGCTTTTTCTCTGTGGTAATCTTCAATCCCTCAACAATGAAATGCTCCTTCAATACATCATCAGGAATTTCCTTTAAGAAACGAGACTTCATCTGATAAGACTGTATTCCAAACTTGTATCTCATATTGGCATACAGTATGAACAACTTGCTCATTGCTCTTGTAATCGCAACATAGAACAACCGTCTTTCTTCTTCAAGCTCATCCTGGTAAAGCGTAGCGCCGCTAACAGGAAAGAGTCCTTCCTCGAGTCCGGCAATGAATACCACAGGAAACTCCAGCCCCTTTGCCGAATGGATTGTCATTAGTGTGATGGCATTTTTCTTCTCATCAAGATCATCAATATCAGCAACAAGCGATACCTGCTGGAGAAAATTCTCGAGCGTCGGCTCATCGCTTGTATCAGCATACTCTGCGATAGCAGAGAGAAGTTCCTGGACATTGCTTATTCGTTCTTCCGCTTCAGGTGTATTCTCAAGTTTTAGTTCACGCAAGATACCTGTTTCATCTATCACAGCTCCGGCAAGTTCAGAAAGAGACATCTCATCTTTCAGATACTGATACTTGTAAACGTAATTGAGAAATTCTGTAATGAGATTTCTTGCCTTGCCTGCAACAACCGGATTCTCAACAGTCTTCTTCACAATATCAAAGATCTGCACGCCTTCCTTTTCCGCAGCAGCAATCAGCTTATCTATTGTAGTCTTTCCTACACCCTGTTTCATATTCAAAGCTCTGATGAGAGCCTCATTGTCACTCGGATTTACAATGACCTTCAGATAAGAAAGAAGATCCTTTATTTCTTTACGCTGATAGAATCTAATGCCGCCGACAATAAGATAAGGGATGCTGTTCTGTCTAAGTGCTTCTTCAATTGCACGCGACTGTGCATTGGTTCTGTACAACACAACAAAGTCCTTGAAATTCAGTTTCTTCTTTTGCATCTCTTCGTAAATATGTCTGCATATCATCAGTGCTTCATCACGGTCAGTCATTGTTTCAATCAGATGAATTTGCTCGCCGTGATCATTCTCTGTCCAAAGATTCTTCTCGATTTGTTTCTTATTATTGTTGATGACATGTCCTGCGAGAGAAAGTATCTTTTGTGTGGAGCGATAGTTCTGTTCAAGCCGGAATGTTGCACAGCCTTCAAAGTCCTTTTCGAAATCAAAGATGTTCTGTATCTCCGCCCCGCGCCATTTGTAAATTGACTGCGCATCATCGCCAACAACAGAAACGTTTCTGTGAGTGGCTGCAAGCATCTTTACTATATAATACTGAGCCTTGTTCGTATCCTGATATTCATCAACAAGTATGAATCTGAATCTCTGACCGTACTTGTCTAATATCTCCGGATGTTTGTCAAAAAGCTCGATTGGTTTCATCAGCAGATCATCAAAATCCATTGCATTATTCTTAAACAATGCCTTGCGGTAATCCTCATAAATTACAGCGACCTTCTTGTCAAAGTCATGAACGGCAGTACGTGAAAAATCTGCCGGCTGTATCAATTTATTCTTAAGATTGCTTATTGCATTCTGGAATGCTCTTGGAGTCGGCTTATCGGTTGGAATGTTGTTTGCCTGCATTATCTGCCTGATCAAACCCGTTGAGTCATCGGAATCATAGATCGTAAAGTTTCTTGTGAATCCGATATGCTCAGCTTCCATCCTGAGTATTCTTGCAAAGATCGAATGGAATGTTCCCATCCAAATCCGGTCATGACCCGTGCCTGTGAGGGCAGAGATCCTGTCTTTCATTTCCTTTGCCGCCTTGTTGGTAAAAGTAAGTGCAAGTATTTCGAACGGACTGACTCCGGTTTGCAGAAGATTTACAATTTTATAAGTAAGCACTCTGGTTTTTCCGCTGCCCGCGCCTGCAATTATCATGCTTGGTCCTTCGGTGTGTTCAACTGCCGCTCTTTGCTGAGGGTTCAGTGCATTAAGATCTAAGGTCATTGTGTCGTCATATTTGGAATAGAGAAAATAGAAAAATTAGGTGTGATAGTAAATCGAAAACAAATGAGATTCCTGGTCTTTTTGCATTGCTGTCCAAAACGTTTCTGCATTTCGAAAATTCTTTCGAAATCAAGTAGTAATGTTAGAAAAAATTCGATTCAGAAAAGCAACCCGTCTTCGTATAATTGCCGTTAAAAAAATTGCGAGCGATTTTTAGGCAATTATACGGCAGCCTGCCCGGAGAATACTGAACTTCAGCACTTTACGCAGGCGGGCGGGCGACTCGCCGCCCTGAGCCTGTCGAAGGGTTTCTTTTCCAAGCTTTCTTTTGCCTGCCCTGAGCTTGCCGAAGGGTTCAAATGAAAGCGGAAATGATTTTATTCTATGTAAATGGTTCGAGCAAACTGATTTCTAACTGAAACGTTTTGGACAGATGTGAATCAATTTCCTTTTGGTTTCTTATCTTTTAGAATGCTGTTTTCCAAATCGCTGACTTTGTCTTTAAACCAGTTTCTTGCAATCAGGAATTTTCTCTTTGTTTCGATTTCATGTTTAAGACTATTTATTTTAATCCGGTCTGCCGAGAACTGCGCGGAAAGAAGTTTTTTGTAAATACCTATAAAATCAGAATACACCTTTTTTATATCAGATGTTGTTAGTCTGTCATTTCTTAGAAACTGTATGAATGAATTTGAAACATCTGCGGCTTCGGCATAAAGTCCAAGTTCGTAATATGTTTTCAACTGCAACAACTTTACGGATGGCTTGTAAAATATGTGAGAAAAATTCTTTATTCTGCTAAGTTGCTTCAATGCCTGACCAAATTGCTTTTCTCTGAAGTAAATAACAGCATTGCTATACGGCAAAGCGTTATCCCAGAACCTTTCTTCGAGACGTTTTCCATATCTGCGGACGTAATCCTTTGCCCATTTGACCTTGCCCAATGACATACCGAGCATAAATATCTGATTGAATGCGTCAATAGGAAAACTATCCTCTGTCTTTTCTATATAATGTTTCAGAAACAAATTCTGAATTTCAAATTGCTCTTCCTGAAACGGGAATCCGGAAATTACTTTTTTCATGCAAAAGTTGTTCAGGTTTGCCATTAACTCCTGCGTATCATCTAATGAAATAAACCTGTGACTATCTTCAAATACTCTCTTCAGTTCGAAATAATATTTTTCATCATTATCATTGATCATCTTTGTCTGGTACAGCAATAATTTCATACCAAGATCCTTTTCATACATTTTATTCGTTTCAACATAGCTCAGCACCTCATTGTAAAATGGAATGTCGAGCTTCTCATTCAGGTTTTTTTTAAAATTTGAAAATAATGAGATGTTCCACAACATATTCTTCAGAAATAATTTAACAAGTTCATCTACAGGTTCGATCCATTCCTTCTTAAAAATGTCTTTCTTTGTGAGCGACTCCTTTCTCTCTATCGTGTTTGCCCTGTTAATATTGGCAAGCATAAAATTATTCAGATTATAGTCATCAGGTGCTTTGGTCAATTGCTTTTTGATATTGCGATACTTCACATCAAACAGCTTGTTCAGATTCATACTGCCGATAGTTTTAAGCATTGACAACTCGAGAGCAACCGGATCAATCCTCTCAATACTTAAAAATTTTTCCAGAAGAGCTTCCATTTCCGAGATTAGAAAATACATTGTTCCCATCACAACCTTGTCCTGCCTGTAAAGTATTCTGAAAACATTCTCTTTTGAAAGATTCGAATCATCAAATGCAGGATAATACTTCTTGAGTTCTTCATAAAACTCATTGAGCTTCCTGTTTGTGTTGAAGTAAGGTGAATTCACAAACTTGCCAAAACTCTTAAATTCAGAGGGGTTTAGTTTTGAAAGGATCTTAATGAGATTGCTTTTCTGCATGAAGAAGTTATGGGTTTATAAATTTCATTAAGTACTTGAGTCAAAGTGTGTTTCCTGAATTTGAAGTAATCATAAATTCCAATTTCTCAAGTCCAAGATTCTGCAAAAAGTTTAATATGTATCTGCACTCACTATTAATATGTTTGCAATGCAATATGATTCAATAAGTAAATAATTGAAATTAAATAATTGAGTCCAATAAGAATGAAAACGATAAATCAGTTAATCCTGATCTTTACACTTTGCATTTCATTTGCTTCAGTAAATGCAAACTCACAGGTGACTCAGCAATGGACAGGTTATTACAATAGTCCGACAAACGGAAGTGATCTGGTTCATGATATGGTAATAGATAGTGAGGACAATGTATATGTGACAGGCAGAAGCTCCGCATCCACTACCGGAAATGATTTCGCAACGGTGAAATACAATTCAGCAGGTATTCAGCAGTGGGCAGTAAGACATAACAGCCAGTCTAATTTTTCTGATCTGCCTGTAGGTCTAGCGGTTGACGGATCCGGAAATGTATATGTTGCCGGAAGTAAAAGTCTTGGAGGCTCTTATGGTTTGATAAATCTGGTAAAATATAATTCTTCCGGAATTCATCAATGGACAGTCAGGTGTGGAGATTCCGTTTTTACTGCTTCACCGGGAGCTATTGCACTTGATGCGAGCGGCAACATTTATGTTGGTGGACTCATCAAAACTTATTCTACTGATGACGGGAGTTATCTCCTTGCTAAGTTTAGTCCAAACGGAGATTCAATCTGGAAACGAACCTATGATCCCTCAATTTATCCGCAGGGTCTTGGCAGCGGCATAACATGTTTGAAAGTTGATGGAAGTTTCATATATGCTGCGGGCAAGAGTTACAACACAGACGGATTGTTTACACTCTACACATCTATGAGAATGATTAAATATGACCTGAACGGTAATACTGTTTGGATGAGCAATGATTCATTAATAAACGGCAGTGATGAAGTTGTCGGAATGGATATCGATCCATCAGGCAATATTTTTGTAACGTGCAACTACGGAACCGACATACTTACTTTCAAATTCAACTCAACCGGCTCAAGATTGTGGAAGACTCTATACACTGGTATAGCAGGAAGTTTTTATGATATTGCAACAGGTATTGCTGCAGATCACTCAGGAAATGTAGTACTATCAGCAAACAGCAGACGCTCCCCTTTAAACAACAGTGATGATTATGCTACATTAAAATATGATGCAAACGGAAATCTTCTCTGGGAAAGATTATATAACGGAACAATGAACAGTTCGGATTATCCCTACGGTATAACAACAGATGCATCTGATAATGTTTATGTTACGGGTTATTCTCTGGAAACAGGATTCGATTTTAATGCCGTGACAATAAAATACAATTCATCAGGCGTTCAGCTATGGAAGACAAGTTTTGACGGGGGAAATAATGAGAATGATGACAGAGCAAACCTTATCGAAATTGACGGGAAAGGAAATGTCATTATTGCAGGTTATTCAAATCAAGCCGGACACAATGAAGATTTTATGGCGGTCAAATATTCTCAGACTGTTGGAGTGGCACAAATTTCATCACACATTCCCGATGGGTTTTCTTTATCACAGAATTATCCGAATCCATTTAACCCGGTTACGAACATTGAATTCAGGATTGCTGAATCCGGATTTGTTTCTTTGAGGGTTTTCGACCTGCTTGGAAAAGAAGTAACAACACTTGTCAGTTCAAATCTAACACCCGGGTTTTATAAATATGATTTTGATGCTTCCGGACTTCCCAGTGGTGTGTACTTTTATCAACTCTCAGCCGGGGATTTTACTGAGACAAAGAAGTTGAATGTGGTAAAGTAGCCTCCTCACGAAGCTTCTCTCCCGGAGGAAACCGAAAGAGTGAAATAAATTTTCCGAATTGAATTCAAATGAATTTTGTAATAATAAATTAAACACAAATGAAGAATCTAAAACTAAATCTACTGATTGCCTTTTCAATCTTGTTTCTTATAAATGAAATGAGCTTTGCACAAGAGACATTTGAATGGGTGCGAAGTTACTCCGATCCGGGAGCAAGATCACAAACAGCTTATGATGTTGCAACCGATACAAATGGAAACGTTTATATCACCGGCACCAACAGCAACGGCTATTCTGTCAATGATATGGTCACGATAAAGTATAATTCTTCAGGACAGTTCCAGTGGGGAAGAACTTATAATCTGTCGCCAGATTATACAGGCGAATTAGGCAAGTCAATTGCTGTTTACAGAAGCGGATCGAAAACATATTTGTATGTTGCGGGTGAAGTTGCTTATTCAGGATTGACTCAATTCATTAAGCTCATTAAATACGATGAGAACGGAAATACAATGTGGGAAAGAGAATATGATCCGGGTGTTGCCGGTGAAACCGATCAGCTTGCAAGAGTCACGACTGACGCTAAGGGAAATTGTTACATTGCAGGTTCGTCAGTTACGAAGCCATTCTTTGCAAAATATGACTCGTCCGGAATTAGTATTTACAATGTTGTGCATAACCTGCCTTCAGGTTACAGCTATGCTTTCATTGCTGACATGGTCATTGATGCAGCCGGCAGTGTTTACTTAACAGGAAGCTGCGATACGAGCAACACCAAACACATTCTGAATCTTAAATATGACTCTGCCGGTGTTTTAAAATGGCAGAAGATTTTCAAAACGGAATCAGGATATCAAAGCTCGGGAAGATCCATCAGGATAGGAAAGTCTGGAAAGGTATATATGGCAGGGGAACAATACAGCTCTGCAACATACAATGATTACATTTCAATGAAATTCAATCAAACAACAGGCGACACTATATGGACAAGAAAGTATAACGCACCGGCCAACTCAAACGACGCAGGAAAAGTAATGGCTCTTGATGCAAATGATAATGTCTATGTATCCGGCATGTCGAACGTCGGGTCCTATCAGAATATTCACACCTTGAAGTATGATTCAACGGGAGTTCAGAAATGGGTGAAGATCTATTCGGGTCCGGGAGGTTATTCTGATATTGTGAAGGATATTGTCTGTGATAACTCAGGAAATGTTTGTATAACAGGTACATCAGATGAATCGTACTTTGGCAGTTATCTCGCGATCAAATATAATTCAAACGGTGATGCCATTTGGACAAAGACTGCGGATATTGCTGCAGGGGAATTTGATGCTGCCACAGCTATTGCTTTGGATTTGAATGGGAATATAATTGTGTCAGGAAATTCCGGCAATTCATCCACAGATATCGGGACAATCAAATATAATTCTTCAGGTATTCCTCAGTGGACCGTTAAATTTTACGGAGCACAGATCACCAATGATGTATCAAATGAAATTGTAACTGACAAGAAAGGAAATGTTTATCAGGTTGGCAGAGTAAGGGCTAATCAGAGTGGTGATGATATTCAGGTCATAAAATATAATTCCGAAGGAGAGCGCAAATGGGTTTACAAAAGGGGCGGTAGCTATACCGGATACAATGCATATGATGAAGGAAATTCAATTGCAGTTGACACTCTTGGAAATGTATATTTTACAGGAACATTGTATTTTCATCCTTCAACCGGGCAGGAAATTATTACGGGCAAGCTTGATTCAAACGGCACTAATTTATGGTTCACAATCAAGAGCGGGATATATGGTAATGATGCAGGTAAAGATATAGCTCTTGATGCTGCAGGAAAT
>CALEVL010000161.1 GCA_937924675.1 uncultured Ignavibacteria bacterium
GCAAGACTTTCCTTCATGCAGAATGCGGCAGTTCCTCCTGCAGAAAGTTCTTTATCTGAAGCTATGCAATCCGCATTGATATTATTGAATTGACAAATTTCCTTTGATCGAAAAAGGTGGAAATTATCTGAAATGAGAATGACTCTGTCCCAGGAATTTTTCTGGTAAAGATTATCCCTGACAAAGTGTATCTGCTCAATAGTTGAATTTGATGAGTTCTCCAATATTAAGTTGCTCGGATCAACTCCAAACTTTATCAGTTCATTTTTTGAAACTTCTCCTTCGGTCAGTTCATTCGGAGATCCGCCACCTGTAATTACAATTTTCGGAACAAGCTTTCTTCTGTAAATTTCATATCCTTTCAATATCCTCTCTTTCAAGACAGGGGACGGTCTGTTACCTCCCCAGACTGCTGCGCCAAGTATTATTCCGCTGTCGGCAGTTCTTTCATTGGCTGTGTACAACGAGCTGTCATCGTTGAAATTCAACACTAAGAGAAAGACAGAAAAAATTCCTGCACAACAAAAAAATAGGAAAGCGAATATTGTTCTAAAGGGTTTCAGTTCACCACCTGATGAGATACTGATCACTATCACTGATGAAAGCAAGAAAACAGTTGAAATGAGTGAAATGGCTATTGCAGATATCTTCGCCTCTTTTACTACAATTAGATCCGAATAAATAAGTGAGCCGATTGAAATCAATGATGCTGACATCAGAATGAATGAAGCAAAACCTCCGAAGTTCGCTCCTCTTAGCAATGCAATGATTGTGAAGAATATCAGAAGTCCGAATAGAAATGCTGAGATTATATTTCCGGTTTTGATCTCAACCCCGTTTAACGGTAACTTCTGGTTTTTGTATCTAAGAAAATATAAGTAGAAGAATGAAGCTGTCTCTATCAACAAAATCATTAGTAATGTGTATCTCTGCCTTTTGATACTTCAGCCTGATTAATTAATAAATGCACATAAACTTAACGGAAATAGTTAAAAGTTGAAAGTTGAAAGTTGAAAGTTGAAAGTTAAAAGTTTGTCAATGCCTGAATAAGGTTGCCCACTTTTCAGGATTGTTATATATCATTTAGCGTGTTGAGTTGTTATTCTATTTTTGTTTTGGAGGGGCAAAATTATTGTTTGAATCAATATGGTAATTAAGGTAATTTCATGCCAATAATTAAATCACTTCAAAATGTCTGTTCTTCTAGAAGTAAAGAATCTCAAGACCTATTTCTACACCGATGACGGTGTTTCAAAAGCAGTTGATGATGTCAGTTTTTCACTTGATAAGGGTCAAACTCTCGGACTAGTAGGCGAATCCGGTTGCGGAAAAAGCGTATCAGCTTTGTCAATTATGCAGCTCATTGCATCTCCCCCGGGAAAGATCGTGGGAGGTGAAATTTTTTTTGAAGGAAAGGATCTTCTGAAATTCGATGAGCGTCAGATGCAGGATGTTAGAGGGAACGACATTGGTATGATCTTTCAGGAGCCGATGACCTCATTGAATCCGGTTTTTACTTGCGGTGATCAAATTGAAGAAGCAGTAATACTTCACCAAAAACTCTCAAAGGAACAGGCAAAGGAAAAAGCATTGGAAATGCTTCGGCTCGTAGGGATTCCGGCACCGGAGCAAAGATATCAGGAATATCCGCATCAGTTGTCAGGTGGCATGAGACAGAGGATTATGATTGCAATGGCATTGTCATGCAACCCGGCGCTACTCATTGCTGACGAACCGACAACCGCGCTTGACGTAACAGTGCAGGCACAGATCCTTGAACTTATAAAGGGACTTCAGAATAGCCTTGGTATGGGAGTTATTATGATAACTCACGATCTCGGAGTAATTGCCGAGATTTGTACAAAAGTTGCAGTAATGTATGCTTCCAAAGTAGTTGAGTATGGATGGGTTGAAGAGATCTTTTACAATCCTAAACATCCTTATACAATCGGACTCATGAATTCAATTCCAAAACTGAACAAGAATAAGGGACGACTCTCGACCATTGAAGGAAGTGTTCCGCCACCGACAAATTATCCTTCCGGATGCCACTTCTGTACAAGGTGCACATTTGCTGTCGATAAGTGCTGGAGTGATCAACCTCCGCTTGTTGAAGTTGGCCCGAATCATACGGCTGCATGCTGGAGAATTGGAGAACTTGATTTCAGACAAAAGGCAGATGCGGAAGTAGCCGTGTGAATTCTTATAGAGGAATCCCTCTGAAGCTATGAACCTTCTCATCAAAAACGCTGCACAAATTGTGACCTGTAAAGGTAGCAGTTTGCCCAAATCCGGAAATTCACAATCCGATATCGGACTGATAGAAAACGGCAGCATCTTCATATCAAACGGAAAGATTGAGTTCGCAGGCAATAGCAGAGATTTTGACAACTTTGCTAATTCTAACGGCATAGGAGATGTTCATGAAATAGATGCACGCAACAAGGTCATTATGCCTGGCTTCGTTGATTCACACACCCATTTTGTATTTGCCGGTTCAAGGGAAAATGAATATGAAATGCGGCAGGCAGGAAAATCTTATCAGGAGATTGCCGAAAGCGGCGGAGGTATTCGATCAACCGTAAAGAGAGTCAGAGAATCTGATTTTGAGGAACTCAGAAAATCTGCATTTGAAAAACTTTCGAAGTTCTTCAGTTATGGTACCACAACGATTGAAGGAAAGTCAGGCTATGGCCTTGATTTCTTAAATGAAATGAAATTGCTTGAAGTTCTGAACTCACTTAATTCTTCCAACGAGTTCGGAATGGATGTGATCGCTACTTTCCTTGGAGCTCATTCTATCCCTGATGAACTTGGCAAAGATGAATACACAGATCTTATATGCAATGAGATCATCCCAGAAGTTTCAAAGAAGAATCTTTCCAGGTACATTGACATATTCATTGAAGAAAATTATTTCAACTCTTCAGATGCTGACAGAATTCTATCAACAGGAGTGAAGCACGGATTGATTCCGAGAACCCACATAGATCAGTTCACTTCTATGGGCGGAACGGAAGTTTCTTTGAAGCACGGCGCGGTTTCTCTAGATCATCTTGAAGCAATGATCGATGAAGATGTTAACAGACTCGCTTCACACAATTCTAACGCAAAAAGAAAAACCCTAGCAGGTTTGCTTCCCGGTGTGTCATACTTTCTGGGAATAGCATATGCTCCCGCAAGAAAACTTATTGAAGCAGGTGTGCCTGTACTGATTGCAACTGACTTTAATCCAGGCAGTTGCATGAGTGAGAATTTGCAACTTATGATGTCGCTTGCATCAACACAGATGAAAATGACTGCCGAAGAGATCATCAATGCCGTGACAATCAATCCTGCTTATTCACTGGGACTTGAGAATTTGATAGGCAGCATAGAAAAAGGTAAACAAGCTGATTTGCTGATGTTTGACATGCCATCGTATAAATATCTGATCTATAATTTTGGGGTGAATAA
>CALEVL010000162.1 GCA_937924675.1 uncultured Ignavibacteria bacterium
TTTCAACTTTCAACTTTCAACTTTCAACTTTCAACTTTCAACTTTCAACTTTCAATTGCTCTCACCTCATGCTTTATCAGCCACTCTTTCCTCCACAACCCTCCGCCATAGCCGACAAGCTTTCCGTTGTCACCGATCACTCTGTGGCAGGGGATGATGATTGAAATGCGGTTGTGCCCGTTTGCATTTGCAACGGCTCTGACCGCGCTTGGCTTTCCAAGTCTTTGGGCTTCTGTCTTGTAAGAGATAGTTTCTCCATATGGAATAGTTTGTAAGATCTTCCATACGCTCTTCTGAAATTCCGTGCCAACCATATTCAATGCAACGCTGAAATCTCTTCGATCGCCGTTGAAATATTCCTTCAACTGTTTTCTCAAATCATCGAAGTAAATGCTCTTGCCCGGAAGTATCGGAGAGCCGTAAAACTTCTCCACCTGCTTGAACTGAGTTTCAATCATTCGTCTGTCTGTAAACTCGAGTATGCAGATTCCTTTTGATGACGCAACTGCGATCATTTGTCCAAGCGGTGTTTCTATTCTTGTAAGCGCAAGTGTTTCTCTTAAACCTGCTTTCTTTGGATTCATGGCCGTTGCCTTTTTGAATGAATGCTGAAATCCGCTGAGTGAACTGTAGCCGTTGTCAAATGCCGCTTCAATTACCTTACTTCCGTTGTTGATGTTTGTGAATGCATTGTTGATTCTTAATAGTCTTTGATATACCTGAAACGTCATCCCGTGATTTGCCTTAAACCATCTTCGCACCTTTTCCGGATGTATCCCGCTTTTTGAAAGATCAGGATCGCTTATCCTGCGGTATGGAGTTTTTTCAAGTTCTGCCAACAGCACTTTGATCTTATCGGGAGTTTCGCCAAGGGCTTGCAAAGGTTTGCAGACCTTGCAAGGCCTGAATCCATCCCGCAAGGCGTCAAGCGCCTTCTCATAGAAAACGACATTTACCCGCTTCGGCTTTTTTGCCGTGCATGACGGACGGCAAAATATACCTGTTGTCTTTACGCCTACAAAGAATAAGCCTTCATAGCTTTTGTCTTTGTTTAGCAGAGCCTTGTATTTCACATTATCATTCAGTGCAGTTGGCATTTTCATTTTTTAAATCAAAATTAAGATCATCATTATTACTGTTCAACCGATTTTTCAACAAGCAATTTATTTCAGCAAAATCATTCGGCTGATTTTAGCCTTCCCGTCGAACTCTGCTTCCGCAAAGTATATCCCCGATGCAAAGGATTCGGCACTCCATTCTACTTCGTAGTTACCTGCTGAGTATGAATCATCTGCCAGAACCGCCATTTGCTTTCCCGTGGAATTGAAAATTCTAAGAAGCAGTCTTCCTTCTTTGGGAAGATCAAACTTTATTCTTGTTGATGGATTGAACGGATTAGGATAATTCTGATGAAGCATGAATGTCTCCGGAGTGATTGATGAAATCTGATTTATGGAAGTTGTACCGTTATTGAAGATGAAAAGCAGGTCATCAATTTCATCTATGCCTGCCAGGTCAAGATCTCCGTCATTATCACGGTCATGCACGGTAATGCATGAGCCGGAAGCAGATGAGGGGAGAGTTATAGGATTGTTTGTGTAAACTCCGCTGCCATTGTTTGCATACGCGCTGAATGTACCTCCGGCATAATTGCTTGCGATAAGATCAAGATCATTATCTCCGTCAACGTCACCTATATCTATTGCCAAAGGAAATTGTCCCGATGTGTAATTTGCCACTGTGCCGAGACCGCCGGTGCCGTTGCTGAAGATCACGCCGATCCTGTTGGAACTGGATAATGCAGCGGCTACATCCGGATAGCCGTCTTTGTTTATATCGCCTACAACGATTGCCCACGGTGCGCCATTAAGAGCAGACCTTGATGAAAATGTGAAGCTTCCGTTGCCGTCACCAAGCATCAGCACAACTTCACCGCTTGAGTAACATGCAACAAAGGCATCGAGTATGCCGTCATTATTTGCATCGGTAACCATCACGCCGGTTTCCTGATTTCCAACTGTATTTATGTTCTGTGCCGCTGCAAAAGTACCGTCACCATTGTTTCGGAAGATAGAAATATTATTGCCGCCGCGGTTGGCAGTAATCACATCATCATATCCGTCGCCGTCAAAATCTCCGAACGCAACACCGCGCACATTATTGCCTGCGAGATACGGCAATTCTGGATCAAAGCCTGCATTCGGCAATCCGCGGAAATAGCTGAGAACATTATTCCCTACATTGCCGACAATAATATCAACGATGCCGTCATGATTGAAATCAGCAGCTTCGCTCGGACTTGCTCTGATACCTGCAGGCATTGGATGAAGCGAATACATCGTGTCATAATTATTTCCGTTGTTGAGATAAACTCTGAAGTCGTTTGAGATTTCATTCACAATTGCAAGGTCAGTTCTGCCGTCATCATTAAAGTCACACCCCAGCGCACCGTAACATTGAATATGTCCTTCTCCCGAACGCCTCACCGGAATAGTCTTTATCCTTGACTGATTAAGTGTTCCCGGCTCTGCCTTTGTCCAGAAGTTCCATGCATAGCCCTTCTCCATATTCACATTGCCTGCGCTTCTAATGCCTTTCGAAAGAGAAACGGTCATCCATTCGCCTGCAAGCATTGGTGCGGTAGGCGTGAAGACTATCTGCGTATTGTTACTTTGCAGTTGAAGGCTTCCCGGTATCACACCCGACTGTCTTCCGAAAACTCTGAATGTAAGATTAGTTACTGACGCAGGATCAATTGCGGTATTGAAAGTTGCAGTGATCTGAGTTGATCTCGGCGCATTGAGTATTTGTCTCTGCGGTGAAACTCCCGTTACAAGCGGCGCTTGAGAATGCGCTGAGCTAAATGTTAATATTACTAGTAGCAATGTTATTGCAGACGAAAGCATTTTCATTTTTCGGAAAGATTGATTTGGCAAATATGAATAGAATGAAAAGCAATTGCAAGAAGTGAATAGTTATGCAGGGTCATGCAGTTGTGAAATTTCAATTTATGCTATATAGCTTAACAGTTCTCTTGTTTTTCACCCGCGTAAGCTTGTCATTTGGTGACAAACCACTTGGTGAAGTGCTGGAAAAAAGTCAGAAGCTAAGTTGCGGAAGAAATCTTGAGTTACATAATTCACTTGATGCGCTTTCGCAATGCTCATCATCACTTGACCAGCAACATCCTCTTCGACTCCGAAAAACCTTCCGCCGTGAGTTCATAATAATACACGCAGCTTGGCAGATTGTCACCGCTGAACTGCACAGAATAACTTCCGAACTTCAGAAACTCATTTACAACGACTTCAACTTCTCTTCCCACACATCAAACTTCCGTCCCCGCAGAGTCACTGCCACTCCAAAAATTCAATAATTATTACACTTTGGAGGCAGGACTCTGTGGCTAAGGAACTACGGCATCTCACGCCTCGCCGCAACGGCAAACCGCACGCGACTTACGGATGCATGGAACTTCAAGTATTTTGTCCCCGCAGAGAGTCACCCGCACAGTTTGCTTTTCTGATATCACAACAACACATGCGGGGACTCTGCGGTAAAACTTATTCAGCTCGGAGACGATCCGGAAAAGCATCCGGGGAGAATTGCCGTTTCATTGGGGAATACCGCTACCTGCCATAGGAAAACTCCGCCAACTCCGGGCAGATTCCTCCAATCCAGGGCATGGCGAAATTCAGCCTATTTAAAAAGGAAGCATTCTTAGGAAAGACTCTTCCTTTCCTTGGAAAAACTTCCCAATGCACGGGGAAGAATCTGTTATGAAGTGGGAGATTTATTTCATTCACGGGGAAGATTTCTTGTAACGCCAGGATTTCGTCCTAATGCCACAAATAGGATGAGGAGTGTCTGAGGTTGAACTAATCTGCTGGATTGTCAGCTTGGTGGAACTTTTGCGTGAGAGTCCCTGAAGAACTCAGGGGACTCCATCAAGTACCAGGCTGACGCGGGCTAAAGAAATCCGGAAAGATTATGAAATTCTTTCCGGATCAGGATAAGTATCGATCTGTAAAACGGGAATGTTATTATCTGACAAGCATCATGCTTTTAGACATTATTCCTGAACCAGTTTGTAATCTGTAAAAGTACACTCCGCTCGGCAGTTCGCCCGTTGATGAAGCATTGAAGTCAACTTCATATTTACCTCCCGGCATATTTTCGTTAATCAAAGTTTTGATTTCATTTCCTAAGACATCATAAATCTTCAATACTACAATTCCCGATTGCGGATTGTCAAATCTGATAACAGTGGAAGGGTTAAACGGATTAGGATAATTCTGATATAACCTGACATTTTCAGGTATCTCATTTGAAAGTGTATTAACTGAACTTAAAACACTTGAAGTCCATGAATTTCCGATTCTGATTCCGTCTAGTTTTATCGAACATCTTATCATTGTAGTCTGTGCATAATTATTGCTTACAAACACTCTGCCCTGACCGCCGAAATCAATGCTGTCGGTTGAAAAAGCAAGTGGGGTTAAAGGTTCGGTTGAAGGAACGCCTGATGAAAAAACATAAAGCTTTGCACTGTCATTATTATTTCCGTTAACAAAAGAGTACTTCAATACGGCAAGATAAGTTGTGTTAGCATTGTAAACCGTTGAGCCGTATACAGCGCTACGCGACTTATAGATTCCGAAGTTAAATGTATTGGCGGTTACTTTTTTTACATAAAGTCTGGTATTGAGATTTATTCCAACCGTATTCGGATTAAATCCGATGCAGTATCCTGAAGTCATCGCAGAGCTGAGACTGTCTATTCTTATCATTAAAGACATGTAAACTGCACCTGATGTAACAGCAGATGAAAAGGGATGATAAACAATATCACCTTCTCCCTGATTCGTTATATAAAGCGTATTTCCAATTCCGGAACCTGCATAGCCGGAATATGTTAATCCCGGAGATAAGACTTTAATGTTATATGGCGTGTTAATTCCGCTTCTGTACCAGCCGCCTGATCCTTCAATGCTGTCCGAAGGTGCATAGCTAAAATCGTCTTTAAATACACTTTGAGAAAATAAATCAGATGATATGAGTACGAAAGAGAATAACAGAACTGTAACTAGTGATTTCATTTCAAGTAATGTTTATTTTTTTTAATGAGACAAATGTTTCGCCTTTGTTGGTGCCTGTCCGGTTCAGTCGGGTTACTAAAAAGTTTGCATGAAAGCACTTCACAGCATGTAGTAAGTACAAATGCAAATGTTCCCCAAAGGGGTAGTTTCCCATGGGTCACCAACAATTTATCTTTATCAAAGAATGTCAAAACTACTGCACTTCCAATAATATTTGCAACGCCTGCTCTGCACCATATAATCATTCAAATCATCACCACACACCTAAAATTGAACTTGCAGCAAGGTCTGTGGAAATGAAGCCTAAAATGACGGGTAACTTGTTGGGACCCTTGTCAATCTACAAGACTAACTTTGAAAAAATTACGTACACAAAAATAATTAATGCATGGAAATTAATTTGTGATTCACATCACATCTTGAATTAAAAGACTAATGACAGGATTATACTATTGTGATTGGGAAGCGAGAAGAACTTTCGACATAGATCAAACTGGCTTTGTGATTTTTCGCTCGCGATAAACTGCCACTTGTTGAAGTCTCATGAGTATTTCAGGAACTCTCTTAATTTATAATTCAATCAGTCTTTTTGTTTCTGCTGAATCTCCTCTGCAAAGATACAACCTATGAACTCTTGCTTCAAGCGGGAGACTCCACCAAGAGGCAGGCAGCCGGAACGAGAGAGCGTGATATGGAAAATCTCTATGATTATATTGGGGCGAGGTATTATGATGAGAGCGTGGAAAATGCTTCCCCTGATTAACTTCACTCATTCGTCTGAAGGAGACACCTTCAAGAAAATTAGTGCAAACACTAAATGAAAATGAGCCCTTTCCTAATTTACCGAAGAAGGATATTTTGCTGATGAGCTTAAACATACTTGTACCAAATTCTTTCAGAGTTAGTGTTTCGCTCCAAGCGAGAGATTCCCCAAAAAAAACATATATTTACCAAGAGTTTTTTCTTAAATTCAAATTAGAAAGGAGAAAATAGCAAATGCACAATATCTACCCCATTGAAGGACAGGAAAACAACCCCAATTTTGTTTCCGCTTCGAAGATCCTGAACTCGATCCTCAGACGCGAGATTCCGGACGAGAAAGTTCTTAAGATTGTCTTTGGAGACCTTGCTCCTCATATTATTCACAACCTCAAAAAACACTACGAGGCCTTGCCGATGAATATGAAGAACATCCGCATGCATACTACTGGCCCTTCTGTGATCGGCGAAGCAAGAGCAATGCTGGAACAGAATTTAGAGTATGCCAATCTGCAGTCACTCATTCTCAATAATGAAACCCCAAGTATTGGAGACATCGCTCCTGTTTATGGTGAATTTGCAGAAACAGTTCAGACAATCCTTGCACTCTATAAAAGAAATAAGCTCAAACGAAAATGCGAAATCCCCGCTGCAGCTCATCCTTCCAGAGTGGGCGGACTTGTTCGTACACTCGGCTTTGACAATCCCGGATCGCATAGGTTCTGCACCGTTGCCTTCCTGCATGATTGCATAGAGGATCTGATCAGATTCGAGAAGAGTGCCCACTTCGATCATTACGGATTGAGGGGAATAATGGTGTTTATGAACGATCATATACCTGTTGAACTTCAACCCAGCGTCAAACTCCTGACGAATGAATATTCACTCATTCTGAATTATTTGAAATATCTTCTGACCATAAGCGATACTCAAGTGAACAGGAAGAATCTGCTGAAGAATCTGGAAAGCCTTGCCTCTTTGGATTGGTCTATATGTGAAAATGTAATGAAACTCCACGCTCTTCTGGATGCTAATGAACTTGCAGAACCGGCGCTTGAGAATGCTAAGTGGCTGTGCTACAAAGAACTGTACATCAGGGAAATGGCTGACAATGCTTTGGCAATGTCAGATTTCAGAACTTTCGAGATCAAGGCAATTGACCTCACGGATAATTCTCAAAGCAGTGCAGCATTGTCACTAACGGAGAAACTGAGAAACATCATCAAGCTTGGCATCTGGGCAAGCCAGGGCTACAGGCTTCATACAAACTGGAGCCCGACAAATAATTTCATACAGGAGTTGTTTGAAGATGCGCTCGTTTCTTCAAAGCGCATTGTTATCAATGATTTTCTTCAGCCCGATTCAAAACAAGACCGGTTTATGTCGGCTCTGTACAAGATTCAACAACTGAAGTCAATCTTCTATACAGACTGAATAAAGGAAACTTTATCGCTCTTTACTAAAATCTCAGACTGTCCGAAAACGTTATTGAGTTGATGATATGGAGTGATTGGATTGCATGCAGTTTTCCCGGTATTTCTCCCGACTCACGAACCGGGACACTCAAAATTAATTTACGCATGCGTCAGCTTACTACTTGGCGGAGTCTTCTGTGCTCTTCAGAAAATCTGAAGCATTTGCCAGGATCAACACCTCTAATGGTGTTTTCTTCTGTTCATGCCGAGAGGTACCGCCGGAAGTAACTTCTTGTCCCCGCAGAGGTACCCGCCGACTTTATACAATGAACACAAATTATTATTTTGCCAAGGCGGGAACTCTGCGGAAATGGATTGAAATAGTTTGGATTCAGGCATTTCTTGCCGCAGAGTCCCCGCGTGTGTTGTTGTGATATCAGAAAAGCAAACTGTGCGGGTGACTCTGCGGGGACAAAAGTTTGTGGAACACAAAAAGTCAGTATTCCGAGATTCAGTATTCCAATTTTCTGGCGGAACCGTTTGCCTCAATTACCCACAGTCTTCCGTCGCCTCTTGTTCTGTTTGTGTACAGAAGCCTGTTTGAGATTGGATCAATGTTTGGAGAAAAAGAAAGGTCAGTGACGACTTGTGACAAATTGTTTGTTGACTCTTCAAACTTATAAACATAGCTGCTTCCGTTTCCGAAAGTGGAAGAAAAATAAGTTCCGGTGCCTGACACAGTTAAATGAGAGTTGTCGAGATAACTGTCAGAATTAAATTCTCTGATCAGACTGTTACTCAAATTCTGAAGATCGAATTTCACCAGTGCATCGCCTCTCCTTACTCCTCCGCCATGACTTAGCGGCTGGAAATAATACAGATATCTTCCGTCCGGAGACCAGTCAGACCAACTGCAATTCACATTCACTACAATCAAGTTTGCACCATCGGGATCAGTCACATAAAGAAAATTGCCATTTACCCAGGCGATCTTTCCGTTGGTCTTATTCCAGCTTGCTTTTCCGATGCCTTCTCCTGAAGCAAATAACCTGCTGATTCCTGATGCAAGATTGAGAATCATTAGAGCCCCGCCTTGTTCATAAATGATTGCTGTATCCAGAGGTGACCAATCCGGATTCGCTGCATTTCCAAACACTCTTTGAACTTTATTATTTCCTAATGAATCCATTGTGTAAATCCCGGATAAGTCAAACTCCAGATCATTGTGCGAGAAAGCAATCATCTTGCCTGAAGAAGACCATGCCGCATCAAAGTCAATCTGAGAGTATTCCACAGTACCGGACGGACTATTGATCTCATCTGACGAACATGATGACATCAACAAAACCAAAAGTAAAAGCAGATTAATTTTGACTGTATTCATAATTTCTTTTTTGAAATTATACAGAATAGATTTTTATAGAAACACAAATCCTTGAGTTGTGAGTTGAGAGTGGTG
>CALEVL010000163.1 GCA_937924675.1 uncultured Ignavibacteria bacterium
GAGCAGTCTTCCCCCGTCTGGAAGAGTTCTCCCCGTGCTTGGAACAATCCTCCCCGTGCTTGGCGCAGTCCTCCCCGTGCTTGGCGCAGTCCTCCCCGTGTAAACCGCAGTCCTCCCCGGGTAAACCGCAATCCTCCCCCGCTGTTTTCTCTGATTTTCTTCGAATTTTTAATAATTTTGCACTCTCGTTCCCGCTGCCTGCCACTTGGTGGCTTGCCACTAAGTGGAGTCTGTGGCGCTGCTCAACATGCTTATCATTACTTCACCAGCAACATCCTCTTCGTCTCAGAAAAACTTTCCGCCCTGAGTTCATAATAATACACGCCGCTTGGCAAGTTGTCTCCGCTGAACTGCACAGAATAACTTCCGGACTCCAGATACTCATTTACAATGACTTCAACTTCTCTGCCAAGCACATCAAACACTTTCAAAATAACAATGCCTGAAGTTCTTACATCAAACTTAATAGTTGTGGATGGGTTGAAGGGGTTGGGGTAGTTTTGATAAAACTCACATCCAACCGGTACAATTGCACTTGCGGACAAAATTCAAAAATGCTTCTTCCGGCAACCTATGATTAGATGATGCAATGATATCATTTTATAAGAATCAACTTCCTCAGGACAAATATCTTCTCGTTTCCTAACTTCAGATAATATACTCCGCTCGAGAGTCTGCTTCCGTTGAATGTAAGCGTGTGCCTTCCCTTCTGCTTAAATCCGCTGAACAAAACTTCCACTTCCCTGCCGGTGTTGTCATAGACCTTTGCATAAACTTTTGAAGGTTCCGGTAATTCATAGATAACAGTGGTAACCGGATTGAAAGGATTGGGATAATTTGGATGAACGATCAAACCCGAGTTTAAAGGAGATTCTTTCTCCTGCGTATTTATTTCTTTTGAGCCGATGATCAGTTCAAGATCTTCAGAGATTCTTGACTCCAACGCCCGTTTGTCGGCAGGTCTGAATTTCAATCTGCTTGTTTCGTGAATCATGTGGAATGTCATCTCTTCTTTAGTCGTCAATTTTTCTTCGGATTCAAGTGAACGAAACGCATTTGTAACAATCCTGTGTATCGGATCATCCTGAAATTCATTATTACTTGTGGATTCGGATTTATCTGAACCTTCTTCACCTCCGCCGGTTCCGTTCATCATTAGTAATACAGCGGCCCTGTCCCACGAGGCAGTCATTCTCCTGACAGGATCAGGATGATTCTCAATAATGTTGTCATATCCGCTAAGTGCGTGGCTGTAATCCTTTAGTTTCGTCAGGCACATTAACAAAACAGAATAAGCCCTTTCAACTATACGGGAATCAAGAGGATTATTTTGAATGAGGTTTTCAAGTTCATATTTCAGACTGTTATAGATTGAATTGGTTTGAGAATTGACAATAAGCGTATCCCTGAGTTCCGATACAAGATAGAGTTCTTCAACAGCTCTGCAAACAATTTCCGTGTTAGCGCTTTCTTCCAGCAATCGTTCAAGGAGAACTCTTGCACTGTCAGTTTGTCCGTTTCTTCTGAACATCAGTGATCTCAGGTAATGAGATTCATCTTCTTCGCCTCCTGAATCTCCTGATATGCTGATCTTCACGGTATCTAACACACCGTCTTCACGGTCAACGATCTCGCTCCCTGACTGATCTATTACATACCCGCATCCTCCTGCATCCGGAAGATATATTAAGTCCTTGTTCGTTGAGTTGCAGGTTATCAAATGAAGGGGAGGGTCTTGCGACCAGTGATTGTTTGTTGCATAAACAGCACTTGTATCACAGCTTCCCTTTAGATTACCTCTGATGTGATACTTGTATGGATTTTCAATGTTCAGGCAGTTGTAACCGTTCCTTAGGGAGATTCCTGAAGCTCCCGTGTAGTGAATGTTATTTTCTTCTTCCGAGCTGATGATATTCAAACCACCGATCCAGTAATCATTTCCCAGTGAAGTGAATGGGCTGAATGTTCCGGTAGAAGAACTGTTTAATGCAACATTTGCCGAATAACCCGAGCTGAAGACATTTCCGAAGAAGTTAACATTGCTTTGCAGGAGGATCACATTCGACAATGAAGCTGTTCCGCCGACTATGTTATATTTGATGTCACCCGTTACTTTGTTGCAAACAATCCCAGTCGTATTTGTATTTCCGGAAAATGTATTTCCGAAAACATAGAACGGCGTGTAATCAGAAGCCAGGCAGTTCAGATGAAGCTGTACACTTCCGCCTGAGAAGACATTACCGGTAATGTTGAGATTGAACATCGGAGACGGAGATTCCTCCTCATCGCAGAATATGTTTTCATCACTGGGATGAACGGAATTGGAAACTGTAAGAAGATAATGAGAGCTGTTGCTTGTGGCAAACGTATCATTGCTTATCAACACCCTGAAGACATTTGAAAGCCTTACGATTCCGTTATTGAATCTCGAACCGGTGATGATCTTCTTGTTTCTT
>CALEVL010000164.1 GCA_937924675.1 uncultured Ignavibacteria bacterium
CAGGCGGGAAGCGAAGGATCCATATTAAATATTCAAGTACTGTGTGGATCCTTCGCTGCGCTCCGCCTGTCTGCGCCAGGCAGACTTGCTCAGGATGACAAGTTCTTGGTTAAGAAAATACTAACCCACATATAATTACCCACTGAAATGAATTTTATTAGCGGAAGAAAAAAAGATCGATGAGCCCTCCGACGTTCGCAGAGGAGCTCATCGAAAAGAGAAGTGTAATTACTTTACGAGCAACATTTTCTTAACTGCATTGAAACTGCCTGCTGTAAGCTTGTAATAATATACACCGCTTGAAAGCGAAGAGGCGTTGAAGTTTACTGAATAGTAACCTGCCGCCTTAAACTCATTTACCAGCGACTTGACTTCTTTCCCTGAATTGTCATAAACAGAAATGCTCACATTTCCGTCATTCGGCAATTTGTATTCAATCATAGTTGACGGATTGAATGGATTCGGGAAATTCTGTGAAAGTTCAAATACAGACGGAACTCCAATGATAACTTCATTGCTCAGGTCGAAGTATTCATAATTGCCGTTGAAATCTGTTTGCTTCAGTCTGTAATTGTAATTTCCTGAGTTCAGATTTCTGTCAGTGAAAGAATAATCACTGTTTGAAGATGTTGTTCCGTTGCCTAATACAAAACCTATCTTTGTCCATTGATTGCCTGTGCTTCTTTCAATGTCAAATCCGGAGTTATTTAGTTCTGAAGATGTTGACCAATTCAAAGTCACGGCATTGCCTGAAACCGTAGAAGCAAAGCTTGAAAGCTCAACGGGCAATACACCTTCCCCAATCACTTCAAGAGCATCTATTCCCATGTAATCGGAATTGGCACCCAATGGACCTCCATTGACTACATTGTATCTTATTGCAAACCTTGCGCTGAGACCGTCTGAAGGAGCTGTGAACGACTTAAGTTCCCAAACTCCATTATTGGATGCTCTAAACCTTCCAAGCTCAATCCATCCGACGCTCTCGGGAGTTGTGCCTCCCAGAGGATTGTACATTACTCTTACGGAATCCGGGAATGGATCAGTCGACTGTACAGAACGGCATCTGAATCTGATCGTATCGCCTGTAACCACATCCAGATCGGGCAGAACAAGCCAGCTGTCAATATTGTTTGTTCCGGTCACAACCTGATAATTGGCTGCTACATAGCTGGTGGGAGCACCATTGAAAGCATTGAACACAGTTGCGTTTCCTTGAAACCAGGTTGCTGCGGCTCCCTGAGGACCGGAGCCTCTATAATAAACGAGATATCCTCTCGCCTTCAATCCGTTAGTATCATTAGGCGCATCAAAATTGTCAACATAGTACACGGCATCTGTAATAACCGGGTTATTGATTGTCTTGGTCACAGTTGCCTCAAGTGGCGGACCGGAATAATTATAAGCCGTTTTCTTTGGATTGTCACTGTTTGAAAATCCGAGGAACATTCCTGACACAATCGTTGCAATTAACAAAAGATAAGATTTTTTCATCCTTTTTTTTTTAGAGTTAGTTTTGAAATTAATGATGAAAACATGATATTGATCCCTGAGCCTCCTCTCCGGGATTGAAGTTTACTAAATAACACTTTTGTACAAATATCATTATAATTCTAACAAAATTCTAACAAATTTCTATTTTTGCTGTGTTGTCGTGATCTTCTTTCTAAAGCCACAACAAATACAAAAAAGGAATTTCACCTTTACGTTAGTCATTCCTGCGAATGCAGGAATCTACTAGGAGAAAAGTCACTATAAATTCAATTTGTGCAAAACTATGGAATGAGAAAGATATTAGTTTTGAGGCTACCTTCTTGGGGGCCGGGGGGTGGGTCTAATCATAGTCCAAATTCTAGTATTTATCATGCGTCTGGACGCCTGCCTGCTGCAGGCAGGAAAGTCCTGACGCCAGCATATAAAAAAAGGAGATATCTGAAAAGATATCTCCTCATGATCAAGTTAAGAAAACGAGTCTTACTTGACTAACATCATCTTCATCGTCTTAACATTGTCATTCGATATCAATCTGTAGAAATACGCTCCGCTTGGTAAATTGACCGCATCAAATTCCGCTTCATATTCACCTGCAGGCATTGACTTCCTGTCAATGATTGTTGCAACTTCTGCTCCCAATGAATTAAATACTTTCATTGATACAACCGATGCATCTGGTAGCTTGAATCTGATATGCGTAACCGGATTGAACGGATTAGGATAGTTCTGACTAAGCTCGAAGCTCTCCGGAATTTCTGAGCTTATTGAAGTGATCCCAATTGTGGATCCCAGCAATTGCATCTGTTGTGTGGTCAATGGCAGAACATATTGACTCAACATCTGTTGCCCGTCAGTACCGGTTTTCATGTAAACCCATTTTGTTGGATCAGTATAAGTAGTGTCAACACGTCCGACATAATTTGCAAAATCAAATATATATGTGCTCTGATAATTCGGCGGGATCGGGATTACACCTGTCTTGTGAACAATCTTCTTTGGTGTTTGGGTTGAATCCCACTTGGCAACATAGATCTTGCCTGTTGTATTCAGTTCGTTTATTACTGCATTGTTATGGCAATCACCACATTGACGTGTAGAGTCTTTGCGCATGATCGTATGCGAATAATAAGGTCCGTAACCCACAAACGATTGTCCCTGATATACAAGCGACTGATAGTTTACAAGTCCGACTTTGTTTCCATGCTTCGGAAGTCTTCCAAGCATTATGAATCCTCTCAACTGACCGATTGGCCTTTTGAATCCTTTCATGCCCTGCCACACTTCAGTCTCAAAGTGGCAGTTGTAGCAAGTAACCTCTGCGCGCGCGTGACACGAGGCACACTCCAGTTTACCTGCGTGAACAATGTGAGCAAGTGAATCATCCGGAGTTACGGGTACTGCATCGTGACATCCCACAGTTCCACAAGTCTTACCGGCGGTTGTATCAAACATAGTATTCATATTTGTTGCATCCATATGAAGCTCTTGCTTGATGTGACAACCCGTACATTTCATACCTGCTGATCTGTGGACATCTGTATAATTGGCAATTTCAACTTTCTGCCTGCTGTGACATCTCATGCAAATTGAATCGGGCACAACATTACCGATATTGAAATTGTGACAATCATTGCATGACGGCTGATAAGTTGCCGTATCTACCGGTGTACCGTTGGCAAG
The DNA here is from genome assembly GCA_937924675.1 of uncultured Ignavibacteria bacterium. Taxonomy (GTDB): domain Bacteria; phylum Bacteroidota; class Ignavibacteria; order Tepidaquicellales; family Tepidaquicellaceae; genus JADJAH01. The sequence continues at coordinate 3,175 of CALEVL010000164.1, forward strand.
CTTTCCCGGATGACAGCGCATGCATTTGAGTGATGTCATTGGAATGTTTGTCAATGTTTCAAAACCTCCCGTTGACAATTTGTAGAAGTAATCTTTCCCTTTTCTTGTCATGTGAAGGCTTGATGAAGACTGGGACATTAAGACATCAACTGTAACGAACATTAGTACAAACGAAAACATTAGTAGTAACTTTTTCATGGCTCATAGATTTAGTTGCAAAATATTAATACTATCTATTGATATATACCTGCAAACTACATGCCAATTATTATTTGTTTTGGTGCTTATAGTGAAGGTGTTAGCAAATTGTTGTGTTGACTTTTTACTCAGAAATTCTTGAGTGTGGATAAATTGGGATAAATGAAAAGAGGGTCATATCATCCATTGCTGCGGCAGAATCATATTGGAATGTGCGTAGTCAATTTTTACTTCTGAACATTATTACTAACTTTAGTCAATAGGGCACCAAACTATCTCAAAAATACAAAATAACTTTTTCTTGCCATGAAGACTTTGATACTCCACCTAACATTTGTCGTTACATTATTAATTGCTTCACAAGTTGATGCACCTGCGCAAGTGACTAATGCCGCATCCGATATCAATCTCATCCCTGATGTCATGAACAAAGTCTATTATCTTGAGAATGATGGTAACAAGCTTACCGGAAATACATTTGACGCTGACTCCTTTCCCGTGTATAACAGTTTTCCGAAAATCGTTAACGGGCAATCATTCGAAGGCGGCATAGTTTGTCAGATGGATGCTGACAGCGAACTTGAGCTCGTTTACGGAATTGGAGCAACAATTCAGGCATGGAATCTTGACGGCTCAAATGTGACCGGATGGCCCGTGAGTCTTTCTTACAACGCCCAAGGAGCGCCGTCTTATGGAGACATTGACGGTGACGGGCAAGCGGAGATTGTTCTCGGCACCTCTAACTTCGTGGGAAATGCCGGAGCAGTTTATGCATTTGAAAAAAATGGAACACCTGTTACCGGTTTTCCAATTTCTCACGGAGCAACTGCCAGGACTATAGTGCTTGCAGATCTCGACAATAACGGAGCATTGGAGATTATTACCAACAAGAGAATTTATCCGATCGGTGAGGTCTGGGTTTACAGGGGCAACGGAACAGTTTATCCCGGCTGGCCCAAAGCTCTTGACCATGTTCCTGCTTCAAGTTCTGCAGTCGGAGATATAACAGGTGACGGCTTGCCGGAGATTGTTGCTGAGTCTTATTTGAGTTTGTATGCTTGGGACAGGAACGGAAACGCAGTACCGGGATTTCCATTCACTATGCCTAACGGTGATGTAAACTCCTATTCATCTCCCGTGCTTGCAGATGTTGATAATGACAATGTCCGTGAAATAATTTTCGGCTCGCATGCAACAAGCGGCGGCGGGTTTGTATATATTCTTAAAAATAATGGAACAGTGCTAAGCGGCTGGCCAAAGCAAACAAACTGGTGGATTTACGGACCGCCTGTTCTCGGATACATTAACAGTGACAATGTTATTGATATTGTAGTAGGTGATCAGATCGGCAGCGGCATTCCTACTGATTATGTTTATGGCTGGGATAAGAACGGCAATGTACTTCCCGGATTTCCTATTGGACCGATCAATGCTATCAACAATCAGGTGATACTTGCGGATCTTGACAATGACAATCAACTCGAACTTCTCATTGACGACAATACACAAGTAAGTGGGATGGGAAAGTATCTCACATACAATCATGACGGGACACCAAATGATGAATGGACATTGCCTACAACGGGTGCTTCATTCTTTAACATGCCTGCAATAGCAGACTTGAACAGTGACGGGAGACTTGATCTTGTCGGTGCCGGATTCACTGCAGGAGGAACGAACCAGACGTATGTCTATATTTGGAATACTAATCAGGTGATCAATCCTTCCCGTGTTGTCAATCCTGTCTGGCAGTTTAATGTTCGTCACAATGGCGTTTACGGTGATAACAATATTGTAAACATAAATCAGACTTCATCTGAAACTCCCGAAGAGTTTCTTCTTCGTCAGAATTTTCCGAACCCGTTCAATCCTGTTACTGTCATTGGCTATAAATTGCCTGCTGCAGGATTTGTTAAGCTGACAGTATTTGATGTTCTCGGCAACGAAGTAGCTTCGCTTGTAAACGAAAGACAAAGTGCAGGTACTTATGAGATCAATTTTGATGGCTCAGGATTGTCAAGCGGAGTGTACTTTTACAAACTGACTGCATACGGAATCTCAGAAACAAGGAAGATGACATTGCTGAAATAACGAGATTCAGAAAGTGTAAGTAACATCTATGCTCCTGATAAGGATGAAAGTTCTGTAACGTGAATATCAATTCATCAATGTTACTTCTCTTTGGATCTCTGTGAATACTCTGAGGAACTCTGCGTTACCGAGAAGAGCTAAGGCCGAATGACAGACACGAAGTTCGAAGCATTGTTATCCGCAAGCGCATAATCAGTTCCGTCAACAAAATCATTACCGTCCAGGTCAGTTCTTAAGTAACCTGTTGCAAATGCTGATGCATCATTGTCTATCAATGCAAGATCGGTTGCGTCTATCGCCCCGTCACCTTCAACATCGCCACTGTATATGCACCATTTTCCCAACTTCAGAACAAGATTGTTTCCATACGCATTTGACTGCGCAGTCGTGAAATCAAATATTGCAGTTATCCCATTGCTGAAACTGACCGGAGCGGCACTCCATGTTTCCAAACCGTTCCTGTGTTTGATTTGTATGTAATAATTTCCGGCAGGTGCATTGAGAAACTCCATTGTCCTGTTTCCATTTACATCAAGTTTAACTGAGGCAGAGTCAACTGCATTGAAAGGAGAAGATGTGTTTCTCAAATATACTCTTGCAGTATCTTCCACCTGAGTTGTTCCATTCCACAATCCTTCGATTCCCAATGTAAGATTAAGTCTGATTGCTGGAAGGAATCTGAAAGTGAAGTTATGATAATTCTGATTAGTGTTTTGATTGCTGTTGCCAATTATCCTTGCATAGTAATCACTCTGACTTCCCAGATACGAAATGCTATCTGAAGGACTGACATAATTCTTGCTGATCAGATTGCTCCCTCCCGAGGAGATAATAGACATGTTTGTAACTCCCGCACTTACAGAGTTTACAAGCAGTGTGATAGTACCGCCGGATACAGGTCTGATTCTATAATAATCTGTATCGGAAGTAGAACCGTTGCTTTGCAGAGTAATAAACGCCGAGTATGTTTTATCAAATGTAACATCATAAGCAAAGTCTCTCCTGTCCGGTTCATCAAGTCCTCTTATGAGTGATCTCGCATCACTTGTTTGCTGAATGTGATTTCTTGTATTATACAATGTATCAGCAAAGCCCACAGGGGACGGCACATTGCTGACATTCATCCATTGCCGGTTAGTAGGGACTGCGAGATCTGTTCCAAGTCCAAGATAATTTGATGTAACGTATGTGTATGTGAGATTTACAGGCAAAGGCATTAATGAGTTGAAGCTGTTACCTGAAGAGAGTCCGGTAATGTTTTCAGAAAACAAATTATTGCAATTGATGTCACTGTTGTAATAATTAGTAGTTACATTCGCCTCATTGTTTGTAAACAGATACGCTCCACTCTGACCGTTACTGTATGAGATTCTCATATCGCGCATTGCCTCACTGTTGTTGTCAATAGTAAGAAACGATGTTGAAGTTACATTCGTACCGAGATGCGGCGTGCCGGTGGTAACTACCTTCGCAACTTTATGTCCGTTCACGGTATCTGACGGATCAATCCACCATTTTGGTAATCCTCCCTCTCTTCTCTGAAGATATTCACGTATTGCAAGTCCGCCCATTGAATGGCCTACAAGAATTACTTTCTCCGCGCCTGTCTTGTTAAGTACCGAATCAATTGCTATGCTCAACACATATGCTTGCTTGTAAATAGCCGACTGATTGCTCGGTGACTGACTGCTGCCCGGAAGAGTATTGTTGTAAAGAATTATTCGGGGATCTGACACATTCCTGTTCCAGAAATTTCCGAAATTCACGGTATAAATATTAGACACGCTCAATGCATTCACAACTTTGCCACCAACATCTCTCAATGGCAGTAGCACATCAAGCAGGTAATCTGTAGTATCCCCTCCCCGTGCATTCAATACAGCATGAAGTGTATGTGAACTGCTCATGGGACATGCTAAGCTAAGCTGATTTAATGTTGTGTTCCAGGTCTGATCATCGGAGTTTAGTCCATGCACAAATATTATCGGGTATGGAGAATCTCCTGCCCTCGTAGCCACAGTTGTTGTAAAACTTAACACAAGTATCAGAAAAAAAAGAATTTTGAGATTCATTTTGATAAATTTTGTTGTTGAATTTAGTCATTCCGTTGCGAATAATCTCAGTAAACAATGGGCAACAGTTAGACTCAAAGTCGAAGACACATCTTTCCCTATCCCTTTGTTCTATGAATGCAAAACCGGGAGCTCCTTACTCGCGGGCGCTTTCAGGAACTCCCATAGGAGAGAATTTCTTGTTTCACTTAGTAATCTATGTGCTGAGAATCATTTCAAGTTGAATCATTTTCAACAAATTATATTCCAACGCATCAGTTCAATAAATCAATGCATCCAAAACAAAAGTGTTGCTTTAAAGACTCACATCGGCTTCATATTCTCAACAATCTTCGAAATCGTATCTTTGTACTTCAGTATAATATCCTTTGTTGAGATGCAAAACACCTGGATGAATTTATTTCCCGGTGTTTCAAGCAAGTAATAAATTGCCTGCCTGTTTCCGGCAGTCTTGCTGATTTCTTTCACCCGCATTGTATTTATCTCAAGATCATTTATGTTGTCTGACTGATCTTGCGGGAACATCGCCTTCAATTCAATTTCCGCAACCTTTACAGCCTTGTCAATATCAGGCACATCAAGTGCTTCAAATTGGAGGCTAAGGTCTTCTTCTTTCGAAGTCAGGTAAACCACACCATGCTCTTTCACAGTCCAGCCGTCCGGATACCAGATTTTCAATCCGCCACTCTGGAAATCATAGTTCTTCCCTTGCGAAAAGGACAGTGTCGTAAACATCAAAACGAAGAAGAAGCCGACAGTTGTTTTTATTATGCCCTTTTTCATGACAGTATTTATTTAATGTTCTGTTTCTGTTGCATACAAAATTACTCTGAATAAGGCGGACTGTAAATTCAAAAATTTATCCCCAACGATCGAAGTATTACCAATGCGAATCAAATGACTCTCTTTACTCAGTTCCATTAAGTTGGTTTAACATTTCCAGGAACCTCATTCAACGTCAATAAATGGCAATTATATTCTCGTCGGGTAATTTCAGCCCTCAATGAAATCTGTTCACTACGGATTGTATCTTGTCCATATTGTACTCCCGAAGAAATCGCCTTCCTGTGACAACTTCTCAAAACTGTCATTGGAATTTATCTTAATGACGAGTGTTCCATGCTGCATTACATTTCCCTTCGGAACATCACCCCAGATGATGTTGATCATATTTCCGTTTATAGTGCCGTGTGCAACATTTGACCAGTTTGGAGTTACGTTATCATCTTCTCCAAACCACAAGACTTCATTGCCGATCTGTCTAACGTAATACTTCCCGTTCCAATCACAACTGAAAACACCTTCTATATTGTAACTTACCGGATCCTTTACTAATGCATCATCTTGTGCAATTGAAATTGAAGATGACGTAAGCAACAGAACTGCGCAACAAGCAATTGCGCTCAACAAGTTTTTCATTTTATTACTCCTTCTGTTAAGATTTTTTTGAAGCAAATTAGTATTACTCTTTTGGCTTAATGCTCTGAATTAGTTTTGTCAGATCATTCTTGTATTTAGTGATCATTTTCTTTGGTGCCTTACAATGTATCTTTACTATTTTATCTTCAGGTGTCTTCAAAATATAGTATATCAACTGTTCTGAGCCCGATATCTTGTCAATCTTCTTCACGGGCATTCTGTTGATTACAATATCATCAACAACAAAAGATGTATCTGTCGGGAAAACGGACTTCAATTCCAATGATGATAATTCTACCGCTTCCGAAAGATCGTTGGTGTTCAATACCTCTGCTTCTATAGTTAGGTCCTCTGCTTTTGGCATCATGAGGAGAAGTATGTGCTCGCTGGTAACCCAGTTGTTTGGGATTGTCATTGTCAGGCCGGCACTCGCAAAGTCAAACTGGTAACCTTGTGCCATTGTTGCAGGAACAGACAGAAGAATGAAGCAGACAGCAATGTAGCACTTGCTGATTAATTCTTTCATGGCTGCATCTTTTAGGTTGAGTAACTAATTTCGTAACAAACTTATTTGAAATTGTCTGTTATAAACATTCAAATTTTTTTCTCCATTGTCTTACACATCACAATTGCAGTGCCGTGAAAACTTCTAACTAATGGAAATCTCCAAATGATAAATGAGAGTGCACTCTATCTTATCTATAATTTGTTTCAATAATTTTTTCTGCTAATGCTCTTAAGCATTCATCTCAGACACACATTAGCAGTGACATTCATTTCCCGTATCTTTGAAAGAATCCAATCATTGTAGTCTAAATATGCAGAAGCATTTGCTGAATAATCATTTGAATTATGTCTTGCAATCTCATCTGCAAGCAGTTGCAATTGCTCTATCACAAACTCATCCCGCTTAAGAGATATTACTCTCTTCAGATGCCGAAGCACGCTTGCTTCTGACTCGTACAGCTTTTTCTTTTTCTTCAATAACTTTGCTGTAGAAGGAATGAGAAAGTTTAGCAGTTTAAAATTACAAAGTTCATAGTGAGAAAGAACCAAAAGCATTCTCACATAAACTTCAATCTGCGGTGTGAGTTTCATGTTTTTTGTGTTCAATAATAAGTCTATTAATCCAATAGCTCCAATAAAATCTTTTTTCCTGAATCCAAGATAAGCCAATCGGTATACTAAATCGTTTAGCGTAATTATTGTGATCTTTCCTTTCATACTCTTAAGAAACTCTAACGCATGCTCTGTTACTTGTTTGTGATTTGGAATTCCTGTCAATTGACACTCCGCAATTTCAAGAAGCATTTCCAGTAGCTTCACATTTATCAAATCAAGATCTGATTTACCGGAATGCTTTCTATACTCTTCGAGATTCTTATTTGCTGACCTAAGATTCCCGGCTCTGATGTTTGCCCTTGATAATTCATATAGCGACTCTTTCGAGTTTTCTGAGATTGAGTCCTCAAACACTTCCGGATGCTTATTTATCATCTCATTTCTTCTCTCAGCAAAACTGCAGGCATCTTTGAATTTCCCGGAAATAGAATTGAATAAATACATTGCATAGCTATACCTCTCCGCAGCAGTAACGGATTTTGCCTGACTCTCACTTATGAAGTCAGCCTGTGAAATCAGTCTCTCCAATTTGGTCATTTCATCCGGAGTTCTCACAACTCCGGTTTCTCTGTGCATTTCCAGAATATGCGAAACAGCTCTTCTGTATTCATTAAGGTTTCTAATCTTCTCCAGTGTCAACAACTCTTCTTTGTAAAACCTGTCAGTGTTTTTGTTTACCATTTCCTCCTTCTTGACCAACTGCCTTTCTATTTCGAGAAATTCAATCAGATAACCAAATCTCTCATGCTTTTGCGCAAGTTCCTTACCTGTCTTGACTGCTTTGAAGTACTGCGCAAACAGAGCCTTGTCATAAAGTATCTTGCTGCGTTCATACAAATTGCCTAACCTTGAGTCAACACTAAGATCATTTCTGAACTGTATCAGACTCTTGCAGATCAGCTTGTAAAGATAATTCTTTGTATAGGCAATGTTGTCTTTTGAATCTAGATTTGTCAACTTATTCTTCAGCTCACTTTCATCATATCTCAACTGCTTGTCAACCATATCAAATAGCCGCACATAAATCTTCTCGCCCTTTTGCATTGAGGCGGTCAATTTGAAATATCTCTTCTCCTGAGCTGTCATTGATTTGATCAGCTCAAACAATTCAGATGACGGTTTCATCGGGAATACAATAATGAGTAAAATTAATCCTCAGTTTATGATGATGATTAGTGCAATTTGATCTTCGAAGATACCAGTGCTTCATCCCCGGGATTCAAACAGATGAAGAAAGCTTTCTTATCTTGATTTGAATCACTAGCGGATATGATGCGTATATTTGCACAATCAAATAAATCTGAAATGAAAATAAAATCCAACACCATGAAAAAGTATCTACTAATTCTGCCTTTGCTTATCTTCTTCAGCGGCAGAATAAATTCACAGGACTTCGCAAAAGTACCATCGTCAGTAATAGACTTTGAGAGTGCCGCATCAAGAAGTGTTAACTGGATTGACTATGATAATGACAATGATCTTGATCTGTTCATTACAAACGGCTTGCAAGGCGGACAGGATAACATGCTCTATAGAAATGATAATGGTACATTCGTAAGAATTTATGATCAGCCGTTAGTAAGTGACGGCCTCCCTTCCGACGGAAGCAGTTGGGGGGATTTTAATAACGACGGGCTGACAGATCTGTGTGTGGTGAATTGGTACAACAGGCCCGCACTGCTTTATACAAATAACGGTGGCGGTAACTTTACTTTCATGTCTTCGAGTCCGGTTACAAATCAGACCGGCTACTCTGAAACCTGCACATTCGGTGACTATGACAATGACGGATGGCTTGATCTCTTCATAACAAACAGCGCCGGTACAAGTCACAGAAATTATTTGTACAGAAATTCAGGCAACGGAAACTTTGTCAGAATCGACACAGGAATTGTAGTGAGCGAACTTGGAAGAGCGCGTGGAGCTAACTGGGTTGATTTTGACAATGACCGTGACCTTGATCTCTTTGTTTGCCGAGAGGTAAATCAAAATGAATACCTATACAGGAATAACGGCAACGGTTATTTCACAAAGATAACTGACTCTCCTTTGACAACAAACGGTGGTGAGTCTTGGAGCGGAAGTTGGGGAGATTATGATAACGACGGAGATCTTGATGTGTTTGTAACAAACTCATCCAATCAAAATAATTTTCTGTACAGGAATGATGGCAACTTCACTTTTACAAAGATCACTAATGATCCGATTGTAACTGAGCCGGGATACAACGCAGTTTCGGGTTGGGGAGATTATGACAATGATGGAGACCTTGACATGTTCATCACTCAGGCATACGTAGCCCCGACGTTTACTCAGAAACTTGTGAATAAACTTTATAAGAATCTCTTGATGGAATCCGGCACTGCATCATTTCAGAAGATAACTACCGGTGATATTGTAAACGACTCCGGTTACTCTTACGGTTTTGCATGGGGTGATTATGATAATGACGGAGATCTTGATGTTGCAGTGGCAAATACTTTCGATGAGAATCAAAAAAATGTCCTGTACAGAAATGAACTCTCTAACGGCAATAAGTGGATAAGCATTAAATGCAAAGGTACTGTCAGCAATCGCTCTGCAATAGGCGCGAAGGTAAGAGTCAAAGCAACTATCAATGGTAATGCTGTCTGGCTGATGCAAGAGATCGATGGACAATCTGGATATTGCGGTCAAAATTTAATTTTGCACTTTGGATTGGGGAATGCAACATCTATCGATTCAATAAAGGTAGAATGGCCTGCAGGCGGAGATCAGTACTTCAATAATGTTCCTGTAAATCAAAATGTTACAATAACCGAGAATGGCAATCTCATTAATGTAGGTGAAATAAACATTGAACAACCGGGCAACTTCAGACTCGGTCAAAACTTTCCGAACCCTTTTAATCCGAACACTAAGATAAACTATGAACTGTCAACTTCTGCGGGTGTTGAGTTGACTGTATATGATGCTCTTGGAAATGAGATAGCATCACTTGTTAACGAAGAACAGCTACCCGGCAGTTACAGTGTTACATTCAACGGAAGTACTTTCTCCAGCGGTGTTTACTTTTACACACTTAGCCTTCGCACATCTGATGGTTCAGCAGCTTCTTCCGATACAAGAAAAATGATTCTACTGAAATAAATTTTGCATGACCGGGCTTGCTTACACAGAGGCGAGCCCGTTCAATTCTTAATCTCGCCAAACTTGCTAAATCATAAACTCACTTCCTGACGTAAGCATTTCCTGAACATCTTCAACACTCAGACTTTTTGACTTTTCCTTCATATCGAGTATTTGTTCCGCCGTCATGTTTTCTTCAAAACTTCTCTTCATTGCTTTCAATTGTTCCTGAAGATCAATCTCCAGAGTTATGCTTTCCTCTGTGAGTCTGTCTTCAATAACGGAAGTTATCAACAATGCCTTGTTGTATTTCTTCTCTCTGATAAATGTTTCTGCAACTCCAATAATGCAGTCTGCAACTGTAATAGTATCATAATGATCTCTAAGCCGGTTCAGGTTCTCAATAAACAATTTTGACGATAAATCAGTATCACCTTCCTTTAATGCCACTCGTGCAAGTCCGTTAGTTGCATATACAATGCCCTTCATATCAGCGGTATTCTGTTTCATTATCAGGCTCTCGGCAAAGAATTGTTTTGCTTTAACAAGGTCATTGGTATTTGATGCAACTGATCCAAGATTCAATAATGAAATGCTGATGCCCCACTTATTTCCAAATTCTCTCATTATGCTAAGACTCTCCTCCAGGCACTTCCGGGCATTTTCATAGTCCCTTAGTCTAATGTAGATATTTCCCAGATTGTTAAGATTAATTCCCATTCCTTCTCTGTCATCTATTTCTCTTGCAATCCTAAGAGAGCGCTCAAAATAATCCCTGGCAATTTCATATTCCCCTCTTTCAAATGTCACAATCCCCAAACCATTCAGAGATGCACAGATACCTTTTTTATCTTCAAATACTTCTCTCAATTTCAGACTTTGTGAGTAATAATCTATTGCCACATCAGACAATCCCCTGCTGTGCGCTGCTAATCCAAGATTGTTCAAACATGCGGCTGTGCTTCTGTCATCTCCGGATTCTCTAAACAGTTCCAAACTTTCTTCAAGAATGCTTTGGGCTTTGTCATGTTGTCCCATCAGACTCAACATATAACCATATCTTCTTAATACATTTGCTCTATCCTTATTTCTGATCTTATAGCTTCTGCTTATAACAGATTCAAGCAGTTCCCTGGCCTCTGAATAATAACCTCTTATATGCCAATACTCTGTCATTAAAGATACAATGGCTAACTCGTCGAGAATACGGTCGCATCTTACTGACCACTCAATTGCCTGAATAATATTGGAATGATTTTTCTCGATAAAGTTAAGAGATTCTACTTTTGTTACTGACCTGAGATTGTCGCGCTCGCTGACAAGAAAAGACAGAAAATATTTCTGATGCCGGTCAAACAACATTTCCATTTCATCTGATTCAGTAAGCTGGTTAAGTCCGTAATATTTTATTGATTCAAGCATTTTATAGTGCCCTGTATTTGAATCAAATGTTACGATCGACTTTTCGACTAAGGATGTCAGCATCTCTATAATGTTATCAGCAGATATATCTTCGTCAGCACAAATTTCTTCGATTGATTCCAGAGTGCTCCCTGACACAAACACTGACATTCTTCTCCAGAGAATTTGTTCTTGCTTTTCCAATAGATCATGACTCCAGTCTATCAATGCCTTGAGAGTCTGCTGTCTGGGCAAAGCAGTTCTCTTTCCTGAGTTTAGCAATCTGAACCTGTCTTCTAGTCTTTCATAGATTTTTTCAACAGTCATATTCTTCACCCTCGATGCTGCAAGTTCTATTGCGAGTGGAATGCCGTCAAGTTTGTGACAGATCCCGGCAAGAGCATTTGCATTTGAACCGGTGACTCTGAAATTGCTGTCAACCGTGAGTGCTCTTTCAATAAACAGTCTGACAGCTTCAAACTGAACCAGTTCCTCGGGAACATATCCATTACCCGGGTTGGGAGTAGAAAGTGGCTCTACTGCATGCAGCAATTCTCCGGAGCACTTCAACTCTTCTCTGCTTGTGGCAACAATTCTGATTTTACTGCACCTCATTAGAATGCTTTCAGCAATTACTGCAACTTTTGCAATCAAGTGCTCGCAGTTGTCAAGTATTATTATCAACTGTTTGCCCTCAAGATGTTTCAGCAAAGTATCTTCTGCTGCCAAACGAAGTTCATCCTTTATTCCAAGTGTCTGCATTATTCTTAGCGAGACTTGTTGAGGATCGCTGATAAGAGCAAGGTCCACAATCCAAACGCCATTCTCATTTTCATCAATCAGATCAGCCACTGCCTGCATCGCCAATCTGGTCTTTCCTACTCCCCCCATTCCGGTAAGAGTTAGAATACGTGATTTTCTGATGTGCTCCTTTACAATTTCTATTTCAGCATTTCTGCCGATGAAGCTTGTAAGTTGAACAGGAAGATTATTCGGTCGGACATCAAGAGTCTTCAGCGGAGGAAAATCGGATTGCATAAAGTCCGCAACAAGTTGATAGATTGGCATTGGCCTGTTCAGATCTTTCAGCCTTCTGTCTCCCAAGTCCTTGAACTTGAAGCCGTGTGAAGATTCTTTAATCGCATCAAGTACATCACCGGATAAAAGTATCTGTCCACCGTAAGCGACAGACATTATCCTGTTTGAGCGCGCGAGTGTGATGTATCCCATATATTTCTCTCCATTCCATTCTGCCAAACCTCTGTGAATTCCCATCCTGACTCTGATAGCAGCATGCCCCCAATCTACGGAACACAATCTCTTCTGAGCATCACTTGCTGCCTTTATCGCATCAAGCTCGTTATAAAATGCAGTCTGAAATGAATCACCTATCACGTCATAAACAAAACCATTATTTGATTCCATTGCCTGCCGCAATATCGAATTATGAATTTGAAGAGACTGATTGAGTGCTTCCGGATGTTCCTGTGCCAGCTTTGTACTTCCTTCAATATCTGTAAAGATAAAAGTGACAACTCCCGAAGGTAGAATTCCTGCTGTTATAATCCTTTCTTCCATTTGATTATATTAGATACTTATTAATCTCAATCAACATTGTCACCGTAAGGTGCTTCATCTTTGTCAGATTTTTTACCTTTGCCATTTGTGAATAATTAAGGCAATGTTATCCAATATTTCAAACATTAAATTTGCACATACCGAATGATCAATTAATTCTGTTCTATCTTCTTCATAACTCATGATTCCTACGTATAAACACTTTTTGTTGTTTGCAAATGAGGATGATATGTTTAATTTGGGTTAAACATTTCATTACTCATTCAAATGTTGATCAAAATGAAAACTTTATTCCTTTTCTTCGTCATGTTGATTCACAATGATCTTTGCTATTCCGGCTGGGAAATTCAGAACAGCAGCACTTCAGCTGACTTGTTCGATGTGTTATATGTAAGTGAGACTAACGGCTATGTTGTTGGAGGTAAAGTGGGAGATGAATACGGAATAATTTTGATAACTACAAACGCAGGTCAAACATGGGATAGCATCTATGGCGGGACTCATCTTCTCAGAGGACTTGCGTTTACTTCATTTAGTACCGGTTATGTTGTTGGAAATGCCGGCACAATCCTCAGAACAACTGATGCAGGCAACAATTGGACAAGACTAAACAGCGGAACCACTGAGCATTTGAGAAGTGTAAGCTTTCCTCCTTCCGGTACAGGCTTTTCCGGTTTTGTCTGCGGCTTCAACGGAATGATGCTAAAGACTGTAACAGCCGGCGCCGGCTGGAGCATTCAACCAACCGGTGTCACAAAGGTGTTGTTTTCCATACACAGTTATGACGCAAACATTAGTATTGCAGTAGGCGGTGATAATTCGCTTGGCGATCAGCCCGTTATTATCAGAACTACTAACGGAGGAATGAACTGGATTCAACAAACGTCGCCAATGCCTTCTGCTTTGAGAGGAATATTCATGAAAGATGCAGTGAATGCATTCGCTGCCGGCAATGACAATGTATTGATCAGAACATCAAACGGCGGAACAAACTGGAGTAATGTTACAATTCACGGATCACGCTTTCTCAGAGATGTCTATTTTGTAAATAGTTCTGTTGGCTATGTTTGCGGTAACTTCGGATGTATCCTTTCCACAACTGACGGAGGAACAAGTTGGGACACGACTGCATCGTTAACACAAAGGTATCTCGAAGCAATTTCATTCTTTGATCAGAATAATGGAAGTGCAGTGGGACATGCCGGCACAATTCTTAAATACTCTGTGATGACAGGAGTTTCAAATTCAAATTTGAATTTCCCAAAGTTTCAGCTGAATCAGAACTATCCTAACCCTTTCAATCCAACAACAGTAATCAGCTTCCAATTGTCAGCAGTAGCTTTCGTCGAGTTGAAAGTATTTGATATTATTGGAAATGAGATTGAAACTTTGATCAATGGAACAAGACAACCCGGAATATATGATGTACAATTTAAAGGAGCAGAATTTCCAAGCGGCGTTTACTTTTATCGAATAACTGCAAAATCTATTGGTGGGCAAGTCATTGAATCTTCTATAAAGGCAATGATGCTCATTAAATAGGTTAAGAACTATGCTGATACGAATTTGAATTACAGTTCACTTTGGGAATATTTCTTGCTTACTTCTTCAACTTTCTCTGCCAATATCATCTTGATGAATGATTGATATGGCACATCCCTTGAATTTGCCAATGCTTTGATCTTGTTGAGCAATGACGAAGGGAGTCTTATTGAAATTGACTCAGTGGAGTATTTGAGATTCGGGAATAAGACATTTTCCGCTGAATCCCAATTGAAATATTCTGAGGTGTCTGCTCTTTTCCAGAAATCACGTTCCTTATCTTCCGACTTGAATTCAGGTAATTGTCTTACCTTTTTCTTTTGTCCTCTCATTATAAAAGCTCCTTTCTTTTTTACTCATTTTTCTTGCTGAAATAACTCTGATTTTATTGTTCCGTACTGTGAAAATCACGGTAATAGAATCTTCGTTCAGAACTCCAAAGAGTTGATATCGTTTTTCATCGCCGCAAAATACCCCTTCCGCAATCAAAGGGGAATTCTTGAAAACCTCTTCTGCTTCTTTGTCTGTAATTCCGTGTTTTAGATAGTTTTTCCCTTTGTTCCCATTGTCCCAATCAAAGCCTTCTATTTTTTCCAGACCGGTCATTTGTACATGCTAAATATATACACTCATTTTTGGTTTAGAAAGTTAAATCTTGCGACAATGTCTTCAAATCGGGGAGAATAAATTCGATTCCTCTAATTTTTTAAAAAAATCGGTCACAAGAAGTCCTAAGCAATACGCAGTCAGTAGTCTTCTCAATTCTTAATTCGTAATTCCTAATTCGTAATTGGAAATGCGTTTTCTCTGCCTGCATTATTGTCGGCGATCAGCATATCCCCTGCATCAACATACTCATCACCGTTCAGGTCAGTTATGACAAATCTTCCGGTTACATAATTGAAAAGATCGTTGTCTATCATAAGCAGATCAGAGCCGTCTATAATTCCGTCTTGATTCACATCACCTGAGATTATGCAATAGTTGCCTGCTTTCAATTTCAGATTGTTACCATAAGCCTGAGATGAGCTTGAAGTGAAGTCGTAGCTGTGAATGAGCCCGTTTGCAATGAGTGAATCCCCGCCTGCCCTGCTCCATGTTTCAAGACTTTGGTAGTGCTTGACAACGATATAATATCTTCCCGACTGTGCATTGTCAAAAGTAAATAGACAAGTCATGCTGATTGAATCAATAACTCCTGTTCCAGAGTCAACTAATATGAACGGCGCCTGTGATTGTCGCAAATAGACTTTGATGCTGTCTCTTCTGCTGAGCCGGTTACTAAGAGTATCAAGCAAACCTTCCGGGGATATTTTCAGACTCAGGTTAATGACAGGATTGCTAACTTTAAATTTTATGCATCCGGATGGAGCAGTAAGAGGCTTGGCTATTGTCTTCCCTGAATTTGACGAAGCGGAGACATAATAAAATACATCTTTCCCTGACGCTTGCGGAGGAATGCTTGCACGAAATGTATCTTGAGAGAGTGTCATGCTGACCTGTGAATATGATTGAGTTGTATCCGTTCTCCAGATCAAGGACGCTCCGGCAATTCCGGATCTGCTCTTTGCAAATGCCTTCACTTGATATGGTGAAACAGTATTTGTCGTGTTTAGAAGCTTGGCATGTGAAATGAAAACAGGTTCAGTCACTCCAATCTCCTTGGTGATACAATGAATCGCACCAAGCGCAGAGATCATACCGCTGCAATTTATTCCAACAACTCTGTAACCGGGCAATGATTCACGATAGATCCTTAATGCAGTCGTATCTCGTGACAATCCATAAATCGGAACGATGATAGTCTTGTTAATGAACACTGAATTTGTGTACGTGTAATAATTTGCTGTCGGAGGATATTGCCCTGAACTATTCGGCGGCATTGGAATCCGAATAACCTTAAATGGTCTTCCAAAACATGTCAGATAATTGTTAAGAATGTATTGAAGATTTGCTTCGATCTGAGGACCGTCGGCAACACCTGCGGGATATTCACCAACAAGCAAAGTTTCTTCATCCAGAAGTTTCATGTGCATATCAATGTGATGGATCTGATCATAAGGGAGATTGTCCATCTTGATGTATCTGCTGATTCCCATATACTGATTCATGATGCTGTTGATCTGAGTTTCTGTCTTGCCGGAATTTTCATTGAGAATAAGTTTGGAAGAAAATCCCGTTCCGTGACCGTCAACCATAAAATTACCGCCTGTTGCAGTGAGATTGTTAGGGCTGACAGTTGACTGGTACAAAGGAGTATTGATGTAACTTGAAAAAGCTACAGACACATTGTCATCTAACGGACGCGGACGATTATAGATCCAATCAATCATCTTCAGCGAATCAGCAACTCCGGAATATACTGCCCAAGGACCGTAATCCCTGCACCATACAGAGTTGAATGATGTCTGAATGAATTTGAGATTTATCAGCGGCACACCGCCGGAAGTCAGATAATTTCTTACTGTATTTGAATCTGAGCAGACAATGAACACAGATCCTTCATCCTGAGCATAGTCAACTATCTGTCTGAGAATGCTTGTGTAAGAAGTCCATGCTATGATTATGCCCTGTACCTCCTCCCATTCAGCCATTGTTCTTACCGGAGTTTGCGGAGGTGAAGTAAACTCAGATGAGATAAAGGGAGGTGAATAGCTTTCCCAAGTCCTTTGCTCCTCAGCCGTCATAAAATGCGGAAGGTCTTGTGCACCGGCTTCCAATTGAAACAATATCGCCGTACCTATTAGCAGAAGTAGTATAGAAATTTTCATTCTTAACTGATTGAGTGTTTTGAAGAATTATGTTATGTAGTATTGGTTTGGCTCAAGATGAGGAAACAACAGCTATTAAGAAATGCAGTTATTCCGGTAATTGCTTGTTTCTGTGAAACAAGAACACTTAAGGAAAGACATTGATACTAATGTCAGATATAAAAATTTTTCGCACCGCTTCTTCTGAAATCTGCCCTCCGCAGAAAGCCATGAATTCCAATCGATTGAAACATCATATTAAAAATAAACAACAGCATTACAATCTTCTGAGCTACGGCATTGAATTCCACATTTCTGTTTGTACCAAAATCAGATCCTGTCAATAGTACATAATCGTATGCACCTATCACAATAAGAAGAAAGGAATTTAGAATTATTAGACTCTTTATCTTCTCATTCTTCATTTGAAGTATCAGTGTCATCAATGTCCATCCGAAAATGCATGTCATGGCCGTCTTGAAGAAGAGCACATGATTTTCGAAGTACAGATTCCATGGTGTGAATGCCATTCCAATAAAACACAGACCACAGATAATTAGAAAGATCTTACTGATAACGCCCAGGAACATTCTTTCATGAATATCAATATCCATCGCTCTCCAAATCCTGGAGAAATATATCAGGACTAATCCGCTTATACCCATTGCAATAATAAAAAGCACATCAGATGCAGTATTTTGTTTTCCTGATTGAGTGGATGTCTGACCCAGATCGCTGAAGTAATTCAGAGAGAAATTATAATGTATTGATGACCTGTCAACAATATTTCCACCCGGATATAACGTCATTGAAATGCCAATGAATACGATGAATAAAATAGATGCCCCTATCATTATCTTGCATCTGAGGATCAGGCCTTTATACATTAGGAATGTTCAATAAATTCTTAATTAGTCATTTTCTATTCTATAGCAAACGCATACAATTTAGCTCAGGCGAAAAACAATTGAAACTCATTTAAGCGTTAAAACGATGAAGGAATGCAAAGATGATTCTTACTTAATAAATATCATTTGCTTAGTATCCGTATAGCTTGCGCCACTATTTGTAGCAGATGTAACTGAAATTGTATAAAAATATGCGCCGCTTGAAAAGCCTCCCGCATTCCATTTAACATTGTATCTGCCCGACTGATACATTTCGTTTACAAGTTGCTGAACTTCTTTTCCGGTGATATCAAAAATCGTAATGTTCACATTAGCAGCTTCAGGTATGCTGAATACTATCTCGGTAGAGGGGTTGAACGGATTAGGATAGTTCTGCAACAACTCAAAATTGTTAACCTCCACATCAGGACCAAATGCGCTTTCTATTTTGAAATGATCTATCCATACGTTATCTGAATTGGCACCAAGCACTCCGGCATCCTTCATCAGGTAATTGACTGCAATGTAAATGTTTTTCCCTGCATAGGGGGAGAGATCATAACTCTTCTCATGCCAGGTTCCTGAAGGACCATCAACTTTGAATCTGTCAATTTCAACAAAGTCGGATGTCGCATTTCCTGAAGTTGAAATCAACACGCGAAGGGAATCTCTATATTCGTTATCAACCGCACCACACCAAAATGAAAATTCATCGAACTTTGCCAAATTAGTCAACTGCGGAGTTATCACCCATTGATCTATTATGCCAAGATCATTTGAATTTAATGCATCGTAATGAATGAAGTACCTTCCCTTCTGCGGATTCAACAATCCTGTGTTTGTAAATGTAAATGCTTCGGTGAATGCCTGATAATCACCCATACTGCCATCGGCATTAAGCAATGTCCATCCACGAGCTTCTACATCAAGTGAATCAAAAGTTTCTTCAAACTTGATTACCTGAGAAAATCCTTCTGAAAAAAATAGAAGAAGGATAAGTATATATGATGAAATAGTTTTCATAAGTTAAAAGCAAAACCCCGGAAACATTGATTGCTTCACTCGCTGAAGCATCTCAAGTGCATCGCCAACTGTTTGCGGAACCGGTTCATTAATGTTTGCGTGTTTCATGGCAATCTCTACAAGGCCTCGTTGAAATCCGGTTAGTAATTCATTATTAAAGAATTCCTTGTCACCATAGTTCTTGAAAGGTCTTGGAACAGTGATTGGCCATGTGCTCCTGTCACGCGGAGTATCAAGATTAAAGACATTATTCAGTGAAGTCGGATTGAATTCATCTCTGTTTGTCAGATAATTGAATCCGAATTTCTCCTTAAGCGTCTTGATAACAGAAGTATGTTCAATTGTTGTATTGATGACAGTATTCTTCTTAAGGTAAGCAGACACAAGCACAGCCGGCACTCTTACTCCGGACCGGTCAAAATTAAATCCCATTTCATTTCCGTGAGTGTAAGGAACGGGAATGTTAAGATAAGGAGGTGTTACTCTTACCGGCGGCACATGATCATAGCAACCTCCATGTTCATCATAAGTAATGATCAGCAAAGTATTCTTGTAATTGTTATTCTTACTATCTGAATTTTTTATTGCATTATAGACAGTGTGTATCAGTTGTTCACCCGCAAGAACATTTGAAGGCCCCGGGAAGTTTGTATTCTGCAGACTGCCTTCATCCGGTGGATGTTCATCATTGTGGAACCAATGCATGCGAGGTTCTACGAATGAGTATCTTGGAAGATCTCCATTCTGCACATCATTAAGAAACTTATCAAATGAACAAAACCGATCGAGATGCTTGATCAGCGCCGGCAGATGAAGCAGGAGAGTTGCCGGAATTATATCGAGTATATCAAAGTAAACTTTCCACGGCACATTGACTTCGGAGAGACGGTTGTATACAGTCGGCGCAGCATTCTGCACCCATCTTGCAGATGGTGCATTGTTTACAAATCCCCAAGATGAGGCTGCATTGAAGAAAGAGCGATTGCAGTATGTCTGGCTTGGAACAGCGCTATACCAATGATCGCAAACAGCGAACTCCTTGGCGAGAGTACTGATGACAGGAACTGCACTTGGCGGAAAGCAACTCATGATTATTTTATACTCATCATCCTTAGGATATCTTCCAAAAAACAATTTAAAGTAATAGATATAATCTGTTACAAATCCATTCATAGAAGCAGTATCCGGAACCGGGAAAGGTTCATTGAAAGGCGCCTGCATATCCTTAATGTGCCTGTACTTATTTGAATCCGGAAGTATAGAGCTGAACAATTGCGTGTTGACATGAGGATATTCTTCACCCGGATCGGGGCTTGGATTTGTCATGATTGAATCGGGATAAACTCTGATGCTGTCTCTCGAATAGATTGTATCGTTCGGACTGATGTTAAGCGGATTTGAAAGATTCTTCCCGGCAACACCTTCGAAGCTTTGACCATTCGTCAACTCACCCGGAGAGTATAAATATCCAAGCATATTATCGAATGATCTGTTCTCCAGCATCAAAACAACTACATATTCATATTTGTCAATATTGGAAAGTACAGTTTCATTTCTGAGAATAGAGGGAAAAGCTGAGCCGATAGCACCTAGTGCAACTGATGAGCCGGTAAGTTTTAAGAAGTCTCTTCTGTTCACTTATCTTTCTTTGTGTATTGGATTATTTTTGCGTCATTATAATGCTTCCAATGCTGAAATGAAATTACCTTTTCCCCACTCCTTCCAAAGCACCTGATTCGACTAGACCATCTTACATCTTTGTTGAAAGCAACCGCCAAATCATTTATGTTACGTTCCCAAGCTGGCAGACTGTCCGGTTTGGGAGCGCTCTTGCAAATGAAACTCAGTTTCATATCCTTTTTGTGGCGTAAGTAGACTTCCCTCCTGAGGCAAATTCTTTGAAAAGATGACTAGTCTATCAGCTTCTGTATTTGAGATGGAGTTCTGCCGTTTCACATACTCCCGATGTAAAAAGGAGAACTGGAAATTGATGATCCGGAATAGAACTGTTTGAATGTAGGAATCGAAGCAGAGCTTCTTTAACAAGTGTGCACCCAAACAGGAGTTTGGGTACGAGCATAAACGCTTTCGGACAGTCTGAGGGGCTTGGAAGCGAGAAGAAA
>CALEVL010000165.1 GCA_937924675.1 uncultured Ignavibacteria bacterium
AAAAAATATATAGAACTTGAAAAATAACAACAGTGACACTCTTTCACTTCAACTCAAATCCAATTCTTTGAATAACGGAAACAGCAATATCGATCAGATAATAATTGACGAAGAAAAGATTAAGGAGAAAGCATCCCGTGAAGATGTTGGCAGGTTTAGAAAACTTGTCAATCAACTGAAGCTTGCTATTGAACTTATCAAAGACTACAGAAACAAATCCTATACCGAGATCCCGTGGCGTTCGATCGGACTGATTGCTGCAGCGATTCTGTATTTCTTTAATCCGTTCGATATAATTCCTGACATTCTCCCTATAATGGGATTTGCAGATGACGCGGTGCTATTTGCGGCAGTGTTCAAATCTGTCAGAGATGATCTGGAAAAATACGCCGTGTGGAAAGGCGTTGACATAAACGAATATTTCTAATACCAACCAAAGCTACCCTATAATTTGCCTGACATCATAAGACTTATCTTCATCGGTGACATAATTGGAGATCCGGGATTCAATCTGACAAAAACGCTTCTGCCGAATTATGTATCCAAGTACAAACTCGACTTCATCATAGCCAATGCAGAAAATATCACAGAAGGCAAAGGTCTGCTTGAAAAGGACGGCAAGAAGCTTCTCGAACTGGGCATTCATGTACTTACCGGCGGCAACCATACGATGGATAAGATACAGGCACATAAGTATCTCATTGAGACATCCAATGTTCTGCGTCCGATGAATTATCCGAGAGGCGCATACGGACACGGCTTCGGCGTGTTCAAAATACCGGGAACCGAACTCAGGATCGCTGTTGTAAATCTGCAGGGAAGAGTTTTCATGAAAGGAATCGATTGTCCGTTCAGATCTTTTGACTGGGTATATGACAGAGTGAAGCCGGAAACGAATCTGATTTTCGTGGATTTCCATGCCGAAGCAACAGCCGAAAAGATCGCATTTGGATGGCATGCAAACGGCAGGGCATCTGTCGTTGCAGGTACGCATACTCACATACCAACTGCCGACGCGAGAATTCTAAGCGAAGGCACGGGATACATAACAGATGTCGGAATGACCGGAGCGTATGATTCTGTAATTGGCATGAAAAAGGAAGGCTCCATAAAAAGATTCATTTACGCAACCCCGCAGAAGTATGAGGTCGCTGATGAAGATCTCCGGTTCTCTGCAATCTACTGTGAGCTAAGCCGTGAGACCGGTAAATGCCTGCTCATGAAAAAAATATTCTATCCGGAATTTTAATTTAACCCGTTTATATGAAATCAGTGCCTCTTACTCAAGAGCTTTTTGATTATGTAGAAAGAATATCTGTACCTGATGATCCGCTTTGCAAAGAGCTTCTCGAAGAAACTCTGCGGCTTGAGATCCCGATGATACAGATTTCAACTGATCAGGCAAGATTCTTGTATCTGCTAACGAAGATGATCAATGCAAAGTATGCGCTTGAAATTGGCACGCTGGCCGGATATAGCGGAATACACATAGCACGGGGGCTTCAGCCCGGCGGGATGCTTACTACAGTTGACATTAATCCCGTTCATTCCTCTGCAGCCGCAGGGTTCTTTGCGAAAGCGGGGCTTAAGGAAAAAGTTGATGTTGTCACTTCTCCCGCTCTTGATCACATGCGCAAAATGGCTGATGAAGGAAGGATCTTTGATCTCATTTTCATTGACGCGGACAAGACAGGATATCACGGCTATTATCAGGAAGCATTGAAACTCTCGCATAACGGAACAGTAATCGTTTTTGACAACATGCTTAAAGGAGGAAATGTTATAGATATGTCTGTAAGTGATCCTGACCTTGATGCAGTCAGACAGATGAATGAGCTTCTTGCAAAGGATGAAAGAATAGAATGCATGCTCATGACCATCGGAGACGGCATGACGCTCTGCGTTGTAAAGTAATGATACGAAGCGCTGAACATACTATGATTATTGTAAATACAAATGGCCATTATGATAAAGGATCTGTTGAACGCACTTCAATTCTCAAAAAGTGAAACAAGAGTTATTGTATTCGTAGCTGTGGTTATAGCTTCGGGATATGTGATAAGAAATTTCAATCAGTTTGTTGAAGATGCAGACAAACAGTACGACTATTCAGGAACGGACAGTGCTTTTATAAACAAATCTCTGAACAGAGTCTCTTCTTACAGTTTCTCTGCAACGGAAGACTCTTCAGTTCACGACCCGGTAAAATTTGCTTCCGAGATTGAAGCAGCCGGAAAGAGGTTTGATTCATCAGATATAAATACAACTGCCTACGGTGGAACGACCGTTAACATTAACACTGCGGGCAAACATGAGCTGGAAGGCCTTCCCGGCATAGGTGAAGCCACTGCTGAACGGATAATCATTTATCGGGAAGAGAAAAGCAGTTTCGTAAGGATTGAAGATCTGATGAAAGTGAAAGGAATCGGCAAGAAGAAATTTGACAAACTAAAAGAGCTCATTACAGTCAAATAAGAATTGACAAGTCTAAGTATAGGTTTATCCGGAAAAACTCTGCGCTTGCTCGGTGTGGATTCATCAGGCAAGATCACGTCTTCGGCAAGCTTGGCAATGAGTTTCGACCTGAGCAATGAGGCACTCTTTACAAAAGATCCCGGAAATGTAGCGCAGGAGTTCAGAGAGCAAGTATCGGCTTTTGCTAAGAATGAGGATCTTGAAAAGCTAAGATCAGGCATTACGATTGATACATCAATGGCATTTATCAACGTTATTCCTCTTGATATAAATGAAACTAGCGGAGCAATTGAATCGCACATACTTTGGGAGCTTTCAAACTATTTCCCTGACACATACAAGGATTTCAGCAAAAGATATTACAAACTGGGCAATCCGCTTTTTGGAGGAACAATTGATGAAGCCATAATCATAGCAATCGACAGGAAGAAGATACGCTTCATAAAAAACCTGTGTGCACAATCCGGACTCCGGCCTAAGAATATAGAGATAGACCACTTTGCAGTTGAAAAATGCCTTACAGAACTTTTCGGAAGAAATGTAAGAAACAATAACGTGATCATATCATCCTGTTCCGGAAAGAGAATTGACAGCAGTCTACTTGTCAACACCGGCCTGAAGTTTTATGATTATGACTTAGTTCTCGAACGCAACCCCATTAAGATACTTTATGAACAGCTCAGCAGAATGAAGAATAAATTTCCTGAAACGGAGATTTCAGAAATATTCCTGTACGGAGAGGTTTCATCAGCGGCAATTTCTTCAGGCATCGGCGATCACCTGGATGGAATTAAGATAACACACCTGGATTTGTTCGGTCCTTCCAGGCCTGACGGAAAGAGAAAGCATGACTCAAGCGTTTATGCTCCGCTTGTCGGCCTGGCACTGAAAAATCTCGCTAACTGAATGAGAATTATTTCAGGTTCCTTAAAGGGAAGAAAACTTATTCCTCCGAAAGGGCTGGAAGTAAGACCTACGGCGGACAGAGCAAAGGAAACTTTGTTCAATATCGTCTGCAACAGATATTCTATGGAAGGTTCCAAAGTACTTGACCTGTTCTGCGGATCCGGCGCTGTTGGTTTTGAATGTGTTTCAAGAGGTGCCGATGAAGTTGTCTTTGTGGATCTAAACACTCAGCTTACAGTTAAGAATGCAGAGCATCTAAAGACAGAAGATTCTTGCAGAATCATCAGGGCAGATTCTATGAAGTATATTGAATCAACGCAGGAAAGTTTTGATTTTCTGTTTGCAGATCCACCGTACGACTTTCAGCATTACGATCAGCTTGTATTGCGTTCGCTTCTGATTTCGAAAGTTACTATTCTTGAGCATCCGGGTTCTTATGTACCTTGCGAGTCAATCAAAGCAAATCTAATATTAAGCAGAAAAGCCGGCAAGGCGCATTTCTCAATCTTCGAACAACCAAACTGAATTTAAATGAAAAAGATAACGGCCATTTATCCGGGTACATTTGATCCGATAACAAACGGTCATCTCGATATCATTGAAAGAGCTTGCAGACTTTTTGACAATGTGATAGTCACAATAGCTGTCAACTCAAACAAGAAGCCGCTGTTCAGTGAGGAAGAAAGAAAGGAGATGATAAGGAAAACTACGGGACATTTGAAGAATGTAAAGGTTGATTCTTTTAACGGATTGCTGGTTAGACATGCTGCGGAAATGAAAGCATCCGTTATTGTAAGAGGATTAAGAGCTATCTCCGATTTTGAATATGAATTTCAAATGTCGCTCACGAACACAAAACTCAATCCCGACATCACAACCATCTTCCTGATGCCAAATGAGAAATTCTCATACCTGAATTCATCGCTTGTCAGGGAGCTTGCATCTTATGATGCAAACGTAAAGGAGTTCCTTCCGGATTTTGTTTACAGGAAACTTAAGAAGAGATTTGCAAAGTAAATTCTGTTTTGATTATTTCGTATTGGAACACAGAGTTCCACTGAGTTCCACGGAGTTACACTGAGTTCCACGGAGGATTAAGAGAGATTTGAATTAATTATGTATGAATAACTGATTATTCAACAACAAGTATTTGTGATGCATGTAACTCTACAACTAATACCTAAGAATTCTTTGAGGGCGTATTAAATTCATTATGACTCAAATCAATTACAATGATTTTCTCTCTAAATCTATTTTCACTCCACAACTTTTAGAAATACTAATCCGGCAGCAAGCTCCGTGCAACTCAGTGTAACTCTGTGTAACAACATAAGATTCAGGACACAACATCAAACAAACTAATGCGAAAAAGTAGTTTATCTGTTGAAAGAATTTTCAGTTACCAAACATAGTTGAAAGATCAGTATCCGTCTGTTTGTTCGCAACGAAGTATTTCAGCATCTCCACAAAATCAACAGCATCAAGATATCCTGACAGGCTTGTAACAGATTCTCCGTTATACTTAAAAGAAATTGTACTTCCGTCAGAATTTAGGAAAACAAATGAAGGATATCCGGTTATTGAAAACATTGAGGCAAGTTCTTTTGCATTAACTGATTTTCCCTTGAAGTCAAACTTCGCTTCAGAATCTCCATCGAGCTTAACCACTTCAAACTTGTTCAATTCAGCCAGCGCTGCCTGATATGTAAGAACTTCCTTTTCGAGTTTCTGGCTCCAGCTGTCGCTGTGAGAATAAAAAATAATCAGAACCTTTTTGCCGTCTGATTTCGCAGATTTGATTGCGCCGTCAATTGACTGACTCATTGCCGTCATGGCAAATATTGTAAAAGTGAATAAAAAAATTATTGATTTCAGGTGTTTCATATTTTCTCCTTAAGTTAGCTGTTATTAACATACTAAGATACAAAATGATTCATTCAATCAAAACATTATTCATTCTGTCTTAGGCTAAATTGCTTTGTGAAAGGCGTATAGGAAGCTATTGCTGCAAATTATGATCTGCCCGGACTGACAATGAAAACAAGGAATCCATTTAATTGGGAGGTTGTCTGAAGTTTAAATAAGAACCATGTATAAATAAAATTGAACTTCAGCCTAAGTTCGTCAGAACACCTGCGGACAGGAGTATGAGTATCAGTATGCCGAGTGCAATTCTGTAAATGATAAAGATGAGGTTTGATTTTGTTCTAAGATAAGAAAGCAGAAAATCAATCGAGTAGTATCCTACAACTCCTGAGACAATCGTTGCAACTGTAAGATCAAGAAGATTCTCATTGAGCAGCACATTTCTTTCTTTGTATAACTCATAGAATCCGCTCAGACCAATTGCAGGAAGACTAAGCAAAAAGGAAAACCTTGCTGCATCATCACGTTTCAGACCTCGGAAGAGTCCCGCAGTTATTGTAACACCGCTCCTTGAACTCCCCGGAATAAGTGCAAGTGCCTGCGCAAGTCCGATCACAATTCCGTCCTTGATAGTCATCTCCCCAAGTCTTTTTGATCTGGTTCCAACCTTCTCGGCAATAAACAAAACAACCGCCAGTATTATGAGCATAGCACTAATGACATACAGCCCTCGTGCATCACCTTCTATGAATCTTTTAAAGAGCAATCCGCAAACTCCTATTGGGATTGTGCCTACAATTATAAGCAAAAAAATTCTGGATTCATTGTTGGCAAGAAAATTTTTCTTCTTGAGTGCCTTTTGAAATCCATCGAATAACAATGATATATCATTGCGGAAATAGATAATTGTTGCAATGAGTGTGCCTATTTGGATGACGGCGGTGTAAGCGGCTCCAATGTCTTTCCAGCCAAGAAGCGCCGGAACAACACGAAGATGCGCTGTGCTGCTGATGGGAATGAATTCAGTTGCGCCCTGGATTATGCCAAGCACAACTGCTTTGATCAGTTCTTCCATTAACCTGCCCCGGATATTTCAGCCGCCAGTATTGACGAAAATTGTTTAAGCAATTCAGGCAATGTTGTAAGGCGCATTAATGATTTTCATTTTATTAACAAATTGAATGGTTGTATAGCAAATTCAGGCATTACAATCACACATCAATATTTGCATACTTAGCATTCTCTTCAATGAATTTTCTCCTCGGCTCAACTTCCTCACCCATCAATACTCTGAACATCTTATCTGCAGCAGTTGCATTTTCATTTGTTACAAGTATAATGGTTCTTGTTTCAGGATTCATTGTGGTTGACCAAAGCTGTTCGGGATTCATTTCTCCAAGTCCTTTGAATCTCGATATTGCAACACCTTTAGTCTCTCCTGTTGATTCAACAACTTCCCCGTTATCCGGCACAATTGCTTTCTTATCAATCTTCATCGATTTAAGAATTTCTTCTCTTTCTGCTTCATCATAAGCATAAAATTCACTCTTTCCCTTTTTGATCTTGTAAAGCGGCGGCTGAGCAATGTATAATCTTTGTGTATCAATGATCTCACGCATGTGCCTGTAGAAGAATGTAAGAAGCAATGTTCTGATGTGAGATCCGTCAACGTCGGCGTCGCACATAAGGATTATTTTATCGTATCTGATCTTTGATTCATCAAACTCATCCGAATTTCCAAGTCCGGCTCCGATTGCAGTTATGATAGATCTTATTTCGTCATTCTCCAGGATCTTGTTGATGCGCGCTTTCTCAACGTTAAGTATCTTGCCTTTAAGCGGAAGTATCGCCTGGAATCTTCTGTCTCTACCCTGCTTTGCAGAACCTCCTGCAGATTCTCCCTCAACAAGATAAAGTTCGCATTGTGCGGGATCCTTTATTGAACAATCCGCAAGCTTTCCCGGAAGCCCTGTAATATCAAGAGCATTCTTTCTTCTTGTAAGCTCTCTTGCCTTTCTTGCTGCCTCACGGGCTTCAGCGGCGCGCAAACATTTTTCAAGTATCTTCTTTGCAACGGATGGACTTTCTTCCAGAAAATTTCCGAGCTGCTCACCTGTAATGGATTGGACAATACCTTTTACTTCACTGTTCCCGAGTTTGGTTTTTGTCTGCCCTTCAAACTGCGGCTCAGGTACTTTTATGCTTATCACACATGTAAGCCCTTCCCGAAAATCATCACCGGTAAGTGTGATCTTATCAGTCTTGATGATACCGTTTTTTGCGCCGTAGTTGTTAAGTGTTCTCGTAAGAGCCGCTTTGAATCCCTCCAGATGGGTTCCTCCTTCGTGAGTGTTAATGTTATTCACAAAAGTGTAAATGCTTTCATTGTATGATTCATTATACTGGAACGCTACCTCAACCTGAACATTTTCCCTTTCGCCGCTTACAAATACCGGCTTACCTGAAATCGATTTTTCGGATTCATCTAGATATTTTACAAAATCAATGAGGCCGCCTTTAAAATGAAACTCTTCCTCTTTTACTTCATCACCTCTTTCATCCTTCACAAAGATCGCAAGATCTTTATTCAGATAAGCCAGCTCTCTTAGTCTCTCTTCAAGAGTCTCAAACTTGAATACAATATTCTTGAAGATCTCATTGTCAGGATAGAATGTAACTTTTGTTCCGGTCTTCTTCGAAGTGCCGATCTCTTTTACTTTTCCTTCGGGTTCTCCGCGTTTGTACTTTTGGTAGAACAGTTTTCCTTCTCTTGATACTTCAACTTCCAGCCATTCGCTCAGTGCATTAACAACAGAAACGCCAACTCCGTGAAGACCACCGGATACTTTGTAACTGTCCCGGTTGAATTTTCCTCCGGCATTCAGCTGAGTCATTACCACTTCAAGAGCTGATATTTTCTCTGTCGGATGAACTTCCGTTGGAATTCCCCGGCCATTATCAGTTACAGTAACCGAGCCGTTCTTGTTTATAGTTAGTGTGATCTTATCGCAGTAACCCGCAAGTGCCTCATCAATAGCGTTGTCAATCACTTCATACACAAGATGATGCAATCCTCTGCTTGATATATCGCCGATATACATTGCCGGTCTCTTGCGAACGTGTTCGAGTCCTTTAAGTACCTGAATGTCTCCGGCACCGTAATCCTGATTCTTGCTTTCCGTTTTATTTTTTGCCATGTTTTCCTTTATACTTCCTTATACAAAAATTATTTCTCTTATTAGTTTTTTGTGGAAATGGCTGTTAAGCTTTTCCATTATCTCATTTTTCTTTAACGAAAGTTCGTATCTCCATGCTGCACTCTCAACGCTTACAAACAGCTTGTTCTTTCTGAGCTCTACCGGAGAAGAGTATTCTGCAATAGATTCTCCAACACATTCTTTCCATACATCCAGAATTTTCAGTTCATGCAACTTAGTATCAAGACCAATGTGATTCATAAAAGAGTCCATCTCTTCTTTGAGGCACATAGTCTTATTCAGCCTTGTCTTCAGATCAACTGCTCTTTGTTTCATTCTTTGCTTTTCCTTCAATTACTGTGAATGCCGCAATCTCGTTATCGGCATAGAACCTTTTCATTTTCTCTATGTGAGTTTGATCCGCAGTGGTAAGGAAAATCTGACCGTAATCCCGCAGATGTGAAACAATCTGTGCCACTCTTGAATGATCAAGCTCTGACAATATGTCATCCAGCAAGAGCACAGGTGCTGTTGATTTGGCAGATTTCAGATATTCATATTCGGCAAGTTTCAAAGCAACCAGAAAAGTTTTGTGCTCACCCTGAGATGCAAAGCTTTTCAGAAGAAATGTTTCCTTTCCTTTCTTCATGCTGAACAAATAATCATCTCTCTGAGGACCACAGAGTGTTACTCCGCGAACAGATTCTTCTTCAGATCTGTCCTCAAAGTGCAAAAGAAAATTCTTTGCAAGATTATCCGTCACTTCTTCGCAGTCACCGAATGCATCCGAATCATATTCTACAAAAGCGTGCTGATCATCTGTTATCAGAAATGAAAAACTCTTTCCGAAGAAGTTCTTAAACTCATCAAGAAAATCCATCCTGCGCTTTACAATTTCTGCGGATACCGATGCAAGCTTTTCGTTGAAACTCGAAAGCATACCCTTAAAATCACCTGCAGAATATTTTCCGTGATGCGCATGACTTCTTAGGAGCGCATTTTTTTGCTTGAGTAGTCTTGCAAGTTCTTTGAGATAATCAAGATAAACAGGACTTGCCTGCGAAAGCATTATGTCAAAGTACTTCCTTCGTTCGGCCGGAGTTCCGTAAGTTATTGCCAGACTAGCAGGCGACAGGAACACTACGGGATATCTTCCGAATATCTCACCGGAGAACGAATTTATCTTCTCCTTATTTCTATGAACGGATTTAGTTCTAAGTCCAAGATCATACGAAACAGACAATGTCTCTTTGTTCCCAATATCATTTACAAAGACTCCGTCAATTAAGAAACTCTTTTCACCGAGCCTTACACAATCTATTTCATTGCTTCCGAGAAAACTCTTTCCGTAAGTCAGAAATGAAACTGCTTCAAGAATATTTGTCTTTCCCTGTCCGTTATTTCCGGAAATAAAATTGAACTTACCGCTGAAATCAAGTTCCTGAAATCCGTAGTTCCTGAAGTTTCTCAAGACAATTTTATCTATGATCATCGCATCATTTTGCTTGCCGTTGCAAATTCATTTGATTCATAACCAAATATGCCAACGGCTGCATGAACATGAGTTCCGCAATATTTAGTGCTTACATTTTCTGAACAATCTATAAAGATATGCGTTACCTTATCCCACCCTGACGGGCATTATCAATTCCGTAAATACTTCCATGTCTGCCTGCTTGTCAGGCTGGGCGATTGCTGCTTTGGAAGGGCTTCCAAAGCTTATCTCAACAATTTCTGTTTCTATCTGGCTCAAAGCATCTCTGATAAATTCACCGTTGAATGCAATTACAAACGTCTTGCCCTCTATTTCATCATTGCCCGTTCTGCTTGTAAATGAACAATCGAGCACTTCCTCGCCTTCAGAACCAACCTCGGGATTATCTGTTTTGATGGTGAGATTATCCGAAGCAATTTCAAGAATGACCCTCTTTGTATTTGGGTTGGCAAGAATCAAAGCCCTGTTCATGGATTCTGTAAACTCATGCTTGTTAATCTTGAGAAGCTTGTCGTTATTGGTAGGTATTACATTTTCATAATTCGGAAAGGTTTCACCCATAAGTTTGGAGAATATCTCATACTCTCCGAAAGATATCTTAAGATCCCGTTCATTGTATTCCATAACGGTATCATCTTCCACTCCCAAGCGAACAAGAAGGTGAGCCGTCTTAAGCGGAACTACGATCTTCTCTTCTCTGGCACCCTCAATCGTAATATCGGTTCTGGATATTCTCGAAAGCCTGTAACTGTCAGTTGCGACAAATTTCACTTCCGAGCTGCCTACTTCCATCAATATTCCCATCATGTTTCTCTTAAGCTCTTCCGTATTTGCCGCATGTACAACTTTTGAAAGGCATCTCTTGAATCCGGAACCTCTAAAAGTGATTTGCTTCATCTCTTCGGCTATCTCCGGTTGCGGAAACTCATCAGCCGGTTCACCGCTCATTGTATATTTGCCTTTTTTGGTCTTGATCGTAAGTCTGTTCTTATCATTAATGTCCATGGAGAGTTCATCGGCAGGCAGAGTTCTTGACACATCAAACAATTTCTTCGCCGGAATGGCGGCAGTTCCGTCTGTCTTACCAGTGACCTCGATCTTTGTTCTGATAAAGATCTCAAGATCTGAAGCCATTAATGTTAGCTCATCACCTTTAAGATCAAAAAAAATGCTCCCAAGCAAAGGAAGCGTTGATCTTGATGGTACAATCGAGTTGAGATTTGCCAGACAATCCGAGAGTTTATCCCCTTTGACGGTAAAATTCATTAGCGAAGAGAATTTATTTATGTTGAGTGAAAAATACACATTGAGGAGGGGATATTCAATTCATTCATTTGAAAGTGTAACATTAATCTTGTGTGTTTATCAGCGTATAAACGGCTTTAATGTCACCCCGGGTATAGCTAACAAAATCTTTTGGAATCTGACATGTTCGAAGATATGATACATTAAGATTTGCCTTTGGAAAGACGATTGACCTACTCCGGCATGAAGCAAAAAAAGACCGGAGAGTTCAACCTCCGGTCTTTTGAAGTTTGCTATTGTCGCAGTTGGCACTTATTTCTTAAGTCCTGATTGTATCTCGTTTCTTTTCATTTCAAGATACTCCTTGTAAGTGATCTTCCTTTGTAGTTCAACAATCTTTTGTTGTGCATTAATTCTCTTGCCTTCTTCATATTTCTGCCTTTGAAGATCGTTCTCAAATACAGGAGCCAAATCATTTTCCTGTGATGTTGAGACAATCAAAGATGAACCGGGAGGCTCAACTGCTGCAACGTAATTTATAGCATTATTATCTGCAATCGAAAAGTCAGATCCGTCAACAAAGTTGTCCCCCGTTAGGTCTGTGACAACATATCCACCAACAAAATTCGATGCATCGTTATCGATTAATCCCACATCTGAACCATCAATTACTTTATTGCGATCAATATCTCCGCTGAACATGCCGTAACGAAGTGGCGATGCGCTGACTATTGCCTGGTTGTTTCCGTAAGCTGCGCCGTTAGTAATGAAGCTGTAATTAATCGAAGAACCTCTTGTTAAGCTAGAGCCTGCAGAAGACCATGTAACAATGCTGTTCCTGTGTTTGACAACAAAGTAATAGTTGCCGCTCAATGCTTTGGTAAAGCTCATAAGATTAGTATTTGCTCCGGTACTCATTGTAGTTGCAACAGAATCAACGGCAACGTTCGGGAAATCAAACCTGTGCAGATAAATTCTTACAGTATCAAGCAAACTCCAATATGGTTCGCCATTTATCCACATTCCCTGAGAGCCGAGCGTTACAGTTGATGGAGTGCTCGCCGGAAGTTGCTTAATGCATAAATTATCAATATAGAGATTATTACCAAAACCGCTCCTTGCTCTCAGTCTTACCTTGTTGGTGCCAACCGGTAAAGAATAAATTTTTGATCTCCACTGTGAAGCAGAGGGTGTAAACGGAGATGCAATAGCCGGAGCTGTATTAAGTTCTCCGCCGGATGGATAAATACCTGCAAGGCCGGCAAGTATTGTGAACGTGGTTCCCCCGTTAGTTGATGACTCTACATACAGACTGTCCGGCCCAGGGAAAGCAGAACTATACGGTGCGTATGCCTGATCGAATGTCAGATAATAGCCGGTTTTTGTAGGAGAACAATTAGTATAGATTGATTGTGTTGTTCCAACCGCAGCATTGAAAAAATCAAACTTTGCACTGCCGTTGCCCGAACCATACGCACTGACATTCTGCCTTGACCAGTATTGTGTTCCTGTGAAATCAAGATCGAAGAAAGTAGGTGGAAACGAAGTGTTTGTGAAACTCTCACAATCTCTCATCAAAAAGTTTGTCTTAATTACAACCAAGCCGTTTGAAATATCAGAACCGACAATCTTTCCTGATGGGAACATATAGACTCCCCAGCATCCATTAAATGCATTGTTGTTGCTTGAAGGATATGTATCATACCAGGCAACTTCTACGGGTGATGCAGGATTAGAAATGTCAACTATCCTTATACCTGCCGTGTAATGTGCTATTACAGCATACTTTCCATATATCTCGACATTGTGAACTATGGAACCTGTAATACCTGTTGGCTGCCACTCAGCAACTCTTGTAATATTGCCGAGGTCACTGATATTATAAGAATAGAGCTTGCCGGCAGGACTCTGGATTTCATTTGTTGTAAGAATATGGCTTCTGTCATCAGTTATTGCAGCGTTGTGAGTTGATACTACTTGTGACTGGTATGCCTGCCAGTTTCTTACAAACTGCAAACTGCTTTTGTTGCTTGCATTGATTATTGACATTCTTCCGGAGTAAACATTGGCAGCCCAGATAGTGTCATTGAGAACCCTGCAATCATGAACATATTCCGTAGTCCATTGTCCGAGTTTTACGGGAACTTCCGGATTAGTCAGATCAATCACGGCCACACCTCCATTAGATGAGGCATTGCCTCCGTTGAGATAAAGATATTTGCCTGACTGGGAAATTGAGTGCGTCTTCGTATATCCGGTTGTAAACCAGGTTGTTACAAGTTTGACAGAATCCGGAAGATACTGAAGATCCATTATCTGCAGTCCGCTGTTTGTTCCTTCAGATACAACGTACGCATAATGAGAATACGTTTTCATCTCCCGCCAGGAACTCGTAACTCCGCTCACAAAATCAACCTGATGAATATTGGCTGAATCAGTGATGTCCACAAAAGACGTTCCGGTGTTGGTTCCCAAAATTGCATATTCCCTTCCGTCAGGAGCAACATAACCCCAAATTGCTGAATAACTCGAATAGCTGTCCAGATTCCTCAGAAGATATGTGTTTTGATTAGGAAGCTGTGAATGGACAGAGTCCAAAAAACAAATGCAACAGATTGCAACAAGTAAGATCCTGATCATTGATTTGAATTTAATTGTGAAGTAAACTTTGGGGGATAGTAAAATAGGAATTTGATTTGGTAATTTCTAACATCAAATTATAGAAGCATGAGAATTTCGATCCGGGCAAAATTTCTCTCAGCCGGAAATTTCATGTTACTTTCACCAAACTTATTGATTTTCTTACAACACTATACACTGATTGGATTTTGACAGTGGATTTTGGGTCTGTGATAACTATCTTCGCATCAAAATTTGTAAAGTGAGAGCAATCATTCTTTCCGCAATAGCATTTTTACTTTTTCTGTCTTCTTCTGCATGGTCGCAGACAGCTGAGTGGAGTACATTGGAATACTACCATTCAAACGGACCCGTTTCGCCGGAGTATCAGTATAACTACTCGGTTATCATAAACGATGACGGATCTTCCAGGCTGATCTATACAAATCAGGAAGGAACAAAGGAGTATGAGTTCAATATTCCAAACAATAAGAATGGAATGAAGAAACTCAATAAGGCATTGAAGAGCAGCAAGGTTTTTGATGTGAATACAGATGAAATGAAAAGCGATGATATGCTGATTGGCGGGAGAACGAATAAACTGAGCATAACATTGTGGCAGGATCCGATGCTTGATCAACCGCCGCAGAAAATTGAAATACCTTCAAATGTTAAGGAAGAGTGTCAGGAAGGAATAGACAATCTTTACTCAACAATAATGGATCTTGTACCAGATTCAATTAAGGCAGAAGCCGGAATTAATTAAATAATATTAATGACCTTCAAAAACATCTTTGCAGCAATGCTAATTACAATGCTTCCCTGCGTTGTGAATGCTCAGTATGTATGGGAGAAGCTTGCATATTATCACTCCACAGGCAGCGCTCCGAAAGATATTGCGGGAAGCTATCAGATAGAACTAAATGAACTTGGTTCAGGGAAGCTCGAATATACGAAGTACGGAAGGACCAATATTTATGAGTTTGAAGGAGGAAAGAAAGGTCTTCGTGAATTGAACCGCATGATGCTTTCAAGCGGCATACTTGATGCAGACACGAATGAACTGAGGGGAAGCAAGGAATTTACCGGTGACCCGGTTTATGTCATCACGATTTTTCTTGATAAGCCCCAGGGATGGAAAAAGAGAAAGCATCCGGTTGTGATTGTTCAGACAGATGTAAGCAACAAGTATCGCGAAAAAGCTTTCAGAATTTATGAACAGCTCGAAGGGGTAATTCCAAAGTCTGTCTGGGAACAGGCATTTGCAGATGCCGAAAAGAATTCCGGAAAATAATCAGGAACCGGATTTCTTTATAGATACACCTTCTTTTGTGTCAATGATCTCGTAACCGAGTGATTTGATCTTATCCCTCAATTCATCTGCCTTGCCAAAGTCTTTTGCTTTCTTTGCTTCCAGTCTTTGAGCGGCAAGGGTTGCTATTTCCGCAGGGATTTCGATCTGTTCAATTGGATTTTTAACCGTCTGATCCAGATTGAGTCCGAAAACCTTGTCAAAATCCTTCACAAGTTCAAGCTTGTCATTTGAACTGATTCCGTTGCTTCTCATCATGTCCCATATTACTGACATAGCAACAGGCATATTGAGATCATCGTTTATGGCATTGCGGAAGTTGGATTTGAATCCTTCATAAACTTCTTTGTCTGTTTCAACACCGTCATTTGAATTCTTCAGCACAGCAATCTTAGATATCAGATTTCTGTATCCGCTCTTAGCAGCGTTCAATGCTTCCATTGAAAACTTCAGCTTCTTCCTGTAATGTGCCATGAGAAGGAAATATCTGTAGTCGAGTGGAGAGAACCCCTCATCAATCAATGTTTGAAGTCTGATGAATTTGCCTGTTGACTTAGACATCTTCTCATCGCCCATATTCAGAAATTCTCCGTGAAGCCAGTAGTTTACATACTTCTCGCCTGTGCAGGCCTGTGACTGTGCTATTTCATTTGTATGATGAACAGGAAGATGGTCAATTCCTCCGCAATGAATGTCAAAATGATTTCCGAGAATCGCGGTACTCATTGCCGAGCATTCAACATGCCAGCCAGGAAATCCCTTTCCCCACGGTGAGTCCCATTCCATCTGTCTCTTTTCATTCTTTGGAGAAAATTTCCAGAGCGCAAAGTCTGTGATGTTTTTCTTCTCATCAGAATATTCTATCCTTGCGCCTTCTTTCATTCCTTCAACATCCAGTCGGGCAAGCTTTGTGTAATCCGGGAACTTTGATGTATCATAATAAACTCCGTCTCTTGTAATGTATGTGAATCCCTTTTCTTCCAAACATTTCACCATGTTGATCTGCTCTCTTATGAAATCTGTAGCTTTGGTATAAACCTCGGGCTTTTCAATGTTCAACAGTTTAACATCATTCAGAAAAACATCAGTATAATAAGCCGAAATTTCCCATACGCTTGTACCCTTCTCTCTTGCAGTCTTTTCCATCTTGTCTTCACCTTCATCATGATCTGATGTCAGATGACCTACATCCGTAATATTCATCACGTATTTTACTTCAAAGCCATTGTATCTGAGAACTCTGAGCAAAATATCTTCAAAGAAGAAAGTTCTGAAATTTCCGATATGCTGATAATTGTAAACAGTCGGGCCGCACGAATACATTCTTACTTTTCCCGGTTCAATCGGAACAAACTCATCTACAGACCTGGTAAGCGAATTATAAATCTTAAGCATGATATTTTATTTGATGCGTCTCTTTTGAAATCATTGTGTGAATTTTTCAATAAATTCTTTGTGCTGAGGAAATCTTTCTGAAAGTTCTGACTTGTTTGCAAGTTCAAAATCATCGAAGTCAAATCCCGGTGAAACAGTACAGCCGGCGAGTGTAAAGGAATTAGTTTCAGCCAACTCTGCGCAAAACCAATTGCCTGCTTCAATAACAACCACAGGACTCTCACCCTTTTCCACATTCAGTCCCAGAATGTTTTCCTTCAGCTTTCCAGCGCGATCGATCTCATAAACAATGAGCGGTGATCCGTCATAGAAATGCCAGACCTCATCTGACTTTATCTTGTGAAGTGCATTCAATTCACCGCTTCGAAGGAGAAAGTAAATCGCCGTGCTGTAATTTCTCAAAACTCCTGATGCGGTGTCAACACTCTTAACTAAGGTTGATTCACCGCATCTGTAAATTTCTTTGAAATGTCCGCCTTCCCTGTGAGGGATCAGCGAAAGTTTTTCAATCCAGTATTTGGAATCTCTCATGTTCATTGGCAATTATTCAAAATAAAATGCCAGCCAAATGCATGCCGGCTCTTTGCTTGTGAATGTGACTCTATGTCGTGTGTCTTTGGGAATCAGCAAATAATCTCCGGCAATCAGCTTTCGTTCATTATCATTTTCAAAACAAAGTCCGGCTTCGCCCTGAAGCAATACTACCCATTCGTTTCTGTCCTGCTCAAGCCATTGACCATCGGGAGTTCTTTGTCCATTAGAGATGATTCTTTCTACAAGCGAATGACTTGATTCTGCAAGCGGCTGAAATATCTCAAATTCACTTTCTGCCGTTCCGTCTATGTCAAAAACATTTCTGCTTCTTTCTTCGGTCAAAGCATTTTATTTAGATTTATCCTAAAAACAAAAATGCCCTGTGATGCAGAAATGCACTGCACAGGGCAAAATTTATTTCAGAACGAGATTCACTTGCCTTCAAATGCAGCAGGGTCGTCCTTTTTTCTCAGACGGTCAGGAACAGTTCTGAAAATATAGTCCCACAATGGATTGCTGACACCGTATGCCGTATGCTCATCACCGTAGTGATGTTTGAGGTGATACGTCTTGAGGAATGCGCCTATCTTCCCATTCATTTTCATGTGATGAGTAGCGTAATGAATCGAGTCATACGATACATATCCAAACATAAATCCCGAGAAAACACCAAAATGATAAACTCCAAAAGCAGCGTTGAATCCAATATAGAACAGAATTGCCAGCGGAACGCTGACAAGCAGCGGCATCACAAGTCTTGTAGCATCACGGGGATAATCATGATGAATTCCATGCACAAGAAAGTGAATTCTCTTACCGATTTCAGATTTGGGATCATAATGAAATGCCCATCTGTGAATCACATATTCAGTCAGCGTCCAGAAAAAAACACCAAATACAAAGCTGACTATTCCGGCTATTAATCCTGTATCTTTGATTCCAAGATACGCCATGAAGATTAATACTGGAACATAAACCACTACCGGAGTTATCGGATGAATATGTGAGAAATATTCAAGAAACGGATTCTTGAATAGTCTGATTGTTTCGTTTCTGTTTGATACGAATTTTCCCATTATTACTTTAGTTTTAAATTACACTCATATAGGATTTCACAAGAACAATAAAATCCGTAATGAGTTCGGAATTACTTTTGCTGTTTGAGAATGTCTCTTATCTCTGACAGCAATACAACATCTTCGGGAGTAGGAGGAGGAGCTTCTTCCGGTTTGCTTCCTCGGAATTTATTTATCCCTTTAACCATGAAGAATATAGCAACTGCTATTATGAAGAAATCCACCACAGCTTGTAAGAACTTCCCGTATGCAAAAATTACGGGCTCCTTGCCGTCAGTTCCTTCTTTCAATATGATGCCGAGCGTCGTAAAATCAACACCCCCAAGCAAGATTCCCAAAACAGGCATGAAAAGATCAGAAACAAATGAGGAAACGATCTTTCCGAATGCGGCACCGATTATGACACCTACGGCTAAATCGAGAGCATTGCCCTGTGAAATGAACTTTTTGAATTCGTCTATCATGGTTTAAATTTTTGTTAAAATACCTAATTAAGTTCGTTAACAAAAGTCATCTAAATTCAACATGAGTCCGTATCTCAATCCTTTGGCAGAGACTCTTATTTCGCCTGCTCCAAGTCTCTCCATCAGCATCTTAAGTATAAGCGACCCGGAAACGATTATATCGCTTCTTCCTCTCATAAAATCTCCTATTGCGAGTCTTTCTGCTTCATTCATGTTCATGAGTCTGTTTGAAATGTCAGATACATCCTCCAAAGAAATCACATCTCCATGAATTCTCCCGAATTCAAATTCTTTCATTCCGTTCTTTACGGCCGAAAGTGTTGTAATTGTGCCTGCTACTCCGACAAGCTTTCTCTTCCCGGGCGAAAGAGATAATTTCACAATAGATTTGCCAATGAGTTCTTCTGCCTGAGAAACTGCATTTTGTCCGTAGCCATTGCGGAAATACATTTCTGTCAGCCTTACCGAGCCGATGTTCATAGTTTCGTTGATCAGTGTATCATCACTACGGAAAGAAATTTCAGTGCTTCCTCCGCCTATGTCAATCACTGCATAATCATCTTCAGGCAAGTCAAATACAGCCCCGCTAAATGCACACTCAGCCTCCTGTTTGCCGGTGATGACTTTAATTCTAATACCTGTCTTGCTGCTTATGAATTCAATAAACTCCTTGCTGTTGACAGCATCTCTCAATGCACTTGTACCGAATGCATATATCCCGCGTACATTGTGATCATCAGAAATTTGTTTGTAGTTCTCGAAGATAGCAAGCGCTTTGTCAAAGCTTTCACGTGATATTCTGCTTGTCTCGTAGATACCCTTTCCAATTCGGGGGATTTCCTGCGCCTCAAAGAGCGCGGTAAGTTTTTCGTTTTCTAAAGTGGCAATCAGCAGCAGGCAGGTATTAGTGCCGAGGTCAATTATACTGTATGTAACGTCATTTCTTGATCGCATACATTCCTATCCATTCACCCTTGCATTGAATGTCTTCAACATCAAAGCCATTCTGAAACAGATATTCCATTATTCCCTGATCTTCATCCATCAGAACTCCAGATACAAAGAGCTTTCCTCCCTTAGTAATTTTTTCCGTAATGTGTTCAATATTCTCAATTATCACACTACTGATGATGTTTGCGCAAATGACGTCGAAATTCTCTTCCTCAATTTCATCTATGCCTGCGCAATAAAGAGAAACAGATTTCTCCGCTTTGTTTTTCTTCAGACATTCTGCTGCGTTTTCAATCGCATCAGGATCATTGTCAATCGCTACTGCTTTCTTCACACCAAGCTTAAGACCAGCAATAGCAAGCACTGCCGTTCCGCAACCGTAATCAAGAAGATGTTCTTCGTCACCTTTAAGATACTTTGTCATCATCTCAAGCATAAGCTGAGTTGTTTCATTGTGACCCGTACCGAATGCCATCTTGGGATCGATCTCTATCAGAATCTTGTCCTTAGTATCGCCAAGCTCGTGCTTCAGCCATGACGGATATATGATCATCTTCCTTCCTATCTTAACCGGCTTGATCGATCGTTCCCATTCCTTATTCCAATCCTTATTCTCAAACTCTTTGACAAGAATATTCTTGCCGCTGACTCCTTCATGTCCGGTGAGAAACTCTTTCAGCTCATTGGCTTCAGTCTCATCGGGAAAGCAGACAATGAAAGTTCCGTCCTCTTCGAGAACTGTCAGATCGCCGTAAACTGTAAGCAGATTTCCGAGACTCTCATAATTTGACTTGCTGAAACTGACATGTACTTCAAAGTATTTATCTCTCATAGATATTTCCTGTTGCTGAATCAAATGTGTTTTTCATGAGCATTGCTATTGTCATCGGACCAACTCCGCCGGGAACAGGGGTAATTAGCGATGACTTTTCTATGCAATCATTATAGTCAACATCACCTGTAATTCTGTAGCCCCTCTTTGCAAGAGGATCTTCTACTCTGTTGATCCCAACGTCTATCACAACACATCCCTCTTTTATAAAATCACTCTTCACAAATTCCGGTTTTCCGATTGCCGCGATCAATATGTCTGCAGTTGAAGTTATTTCTTTGAGATTTTTGGTTCGGCTGTGGCAGACTGTAACTGTTGAATTGAATTCCTTTCTAAGAAGAAGATTTGCAACGGGTTTCCCTACTATATTACTTCTGCCAAGTACAACCACATGCTTTCCGTCAGTTTCAATACCTGATACTCTGAGCAATTCAACTACGCCTGCCGGAGTGCAGGGTACAAAGCACTTTTCTCCTATCATAAGATTACCTGCATTTACCGGATGAAATCCATCTACATCTTTTCGATAATTAATTTTCTCAAGAACTTTCGGCTGATTGATATGTGATGGCAGAGGCAATTGCACGAGGATTCCGTGGATGCTTTCATCTTCGTTGAATTCGCCTATAAGATTCAGGAGTTTCTCTTCGCTGATGTTTTCAGGAAGATGTTCGGTTACAGAGTAAAAGCCAAGTTCATCACAAGCTTTGCCTTTGTTTCTGACATAGACCTTGGAAGCCGGATCTTCACCGACAATTATGAATGCAAGCCCGGGAGTAATTCCGCGTTCACTCTTCAGAATTTCGACGGAGTGCTTTAAGTCCAGTCTTATTATTTCTGAGATCTTCTTTCCGTCTATGATCTTTCTCTCATACATAAGATGAGTTAACAGGATTATGTATTATTTATACTTTGCTACAAGCTTCATAAAATCTGTGAACAGATACTTGCTGTCATGCGGGCCGGGACTGGCTTCCGGATGATACTGAACTGACATTACAGGATATTTTTTGTGTGTTAGACCTTCGTTTGTGCCGTCGTACAGATTGGTATGAGATATTCTGATGTTTTTCTGATCAAGCGAACTCTCATCAACGGCAAAGCCGTGGTTTTGTGAAGTTATTTCGATGCTGTTCTTCAGATGATTCTTCACAGGATGATTTCCGCCGCGGTGGCCAAACTTCAGCTTGTATGTCTTGCCGCCCAATCCAAGTGCAAGCAACTGATGTCCGAGACAGATTCCAAACACAGGAATTCCGCTGCAGGCAAGCTCTGCCGCATTCCTGATTCCGTATTCTACAGCTGCGGGATCACCGGGACCGTTTGAAAAAAATATTCCGTGTGGTTTGTAATCCAAAACTTCTTTGGCAGATGCCTTGGCGTTAAATACCTTTATCTCAGTATCAAACTTCAGGAACTCTCTGAGAATGTTACTCTTGGTTCCGAAATCGTAAAAGGCAATTCTGTATTTGGGGGAGTCAGAGCTGATTTTGTAATTCTTCTTTGTGGTAACATCTTTAACAAGGTCAAGCCCGCTCATTTCCGGAGATTGTCTTAACTTTTCAAGAAGCTTTGAAATTGATGCCTTTGTTGAAATTATTCCGCGCATTGCTCCTCCGCTTCTTATCACCTTAGTAAGAGCTCTGGTATCAATTCCCGAAATAGCCGTGATCTTGCTTTGCTTAAGATAGTTGTCAAGTGATTCCAGTCCCTGAAAATTGCTCCAGTTGTCCTCATAATTTCCCACCACAAGTCCGGAAGCATGAATCATCCCGGATTCTTCATCTGCACCATTGGTTCCGTAATTTCCTATCAGCGGATATGTCATCACAACTATCTGTCCCGAATAGGAAGGATCTGTGAGTATCTCCTGATAGCCGGTAAGTGAAGTATTGAAAACTACTTCGCCGGTAGTATCTTCTTTACATCCAAAAAGTTTTCCTTCGAAGACGGACCCGTCTTCAAGGACCAATATGCCTTTGCTCAATATTTAATGCCTGAGATATTTGTCAAGAAAATCCAGCTTCGACTTGAACACTCTGATTTGATTTGACACTTTGCTGAAGCCGTGTCCTTCATCTTCAAGAAGAATGTACTCAACGGGTTTATTCTTCTCCTTGAGCTTGTTGACGATCTGGACAGACTCGGCTTCAACTACTCGCGGATCATGCTTACCCTGAATCACCATGAGAGGGCAATTTATGTTATCCACAAAGTTGATTGGTGATCGTTCATAAAGAAGATCCTTGTCCTTTTCCGCGTCTCCCACAAGTACTGCCGTCCCTTCTTTCCAATGCTCCGGTACGGATGACAGGAATGTGAAAAGATTTGACGGCCCGAAAATATCTATAGCGCATTTCCAGATGTCGGGAGCTTTTGTAATACAAGTTAGTGTCATGAACCCGCCGAAACTTCCTCCGACCACGGCAATCCTTTTGGCATCAACGTATCCGGACTCTTTCAGATAATCAACACTGCCCAATACATCTTTGAACTCTGCACCTCCCCAGTCTTTGTAAATCATCTTTTGGAAAGTCTTACCGTATCCAATGCTGCCCCTGAAGTTTGGAGCAATAACAATGTATCCGGCATTTACCATCACCTGTACATACTTTGAGAAGTTATGCATTTCCTGATACTCAGGACCTCCATGCGGCCAGACAATTGCAGGATTCTTTCCATTCTTCTTCAGGCCCTTAGGGATATAAAGCAGA
This sequence comes from uncultured Ignavibacteria bacterium, assembly GCA_937924675.1. GTDB lineage: Bacteria > Bacteroidota > Ignavibacteria > Tepidaquicellales > Tepidaquicellaceae > JADJAH01. The sequence continues at coordinate 23,082 of CALEVL010000165.1, forward strand.
GCGTGTATTTTGAGTCCGTCGAAACTTTTGTAAAATACATCGTGAGGTTTTGTAAGTCCCCTTGCTGACACGCCGCCTACAAGAGAATTCGTGATCTGAGTTGTCTTTTCTTTCTTCAGGTCGTAAACAAATATCTCACCCGGTGTCAGAGGACTGTCGCAATGGAATACGATCTTTTTATCATCATGTGTGAACTTCAGAGATGAGTAATTTCCTTTCGGAACTTTCAGCTTGTGTCGTTTTCCGGTTTTCAGGCTGAACATCTTAGGAGAAATGCTTCCGTTCACATTAAGAGTGTAAATAAGAAAACTCTGATCGTGCGACAATTCAAAACTCATTATGTCCCAGTTCTCTTCTACCACCCAATGTGATTTTCCTTTCTTGATATCATAGTATCTGATTCCTTTAAATTCCCTGTCTTTGTCAGACACATAATAAAACCCCTTGCTGTCCTTATCAAACTCACTTCCTGCATTAAATACATTTACTTCTATGTCGTGTTCGGTGATATTGATAAGTTTGTCTTTTTTTGTATCATAAAGAAGGATATCGTTGTTGATGTTTCCATAGAATCTAACGAAGGTCATATAGCGCTCATTCGGGCTCCAGTCTTCTGCATGTGTTGGATAAGTATCATCAAAACCTTTTACGAGAGTATTCTTTCCGGTTTTGAAGTCCTGTACATATACATCAAAATTATACTTCAGTCTTTTGTTCGTGGAGAAAAGAAACTTCGTTCCTTTAGAGTTGAACTTGTTAAAGAAGCATTGTGAACCCTCAAATCCTTCAGTCAGATACACAATGTCACTTTCATCATCCGGCATCTTGTATATCTGAAGATTTTCATCACCCTGCTTATCACTCATGAAGATCATCTCTTTAGATTTCGGGTTGTGATATACACCCTTGATCGCATCATGCCATGTAGAAACCTGATCCGGCCATCCACCGGTAATTGGAACTCTCCAGATCTGAGGTGTTCCGGTAGTATTTGTAATGAAGAATATGGTCTTGTCGTCAGGAGAGATTGTGAACCCTGAAACTGTTCTTATCGAAAAGAATTTTTCGACCGGATATCTCTGATGTTGCTCGATGTTCTTGCTTTTCTTTTTGTTTTTCATGATTGCAAAATAGTTTTTTTTAGTTTCAGATTTTAGTCTAAAGATTGCCTGAGGTAGTTGACTTTACTACACATCCGTCCAAAACGTTTGAATTTTTTGGTGAGTTGGATTTAATAAGTTATGATGTCAAAGGTTATTCCGCTTTCTTTTGAACCCCCGATAGAATCATTCGGGGGCAGGCTAAGAAAGCTTAGCAAAGAAACCCTTCGACAGGCTCAGGGCAGCGAGTCGCCCGCCCGCCTGCAAAAAGTGCTGAAGTTCAGTATTCTCCGGGCAGGCCCGCCTGCAAAAAGTGCTGAAGTTCAGTATTCTCCGGGCAGGCCCGCCTGC
>CALEVL010000166.1 GCA_937924675.1 uncultured Ignavibacteria bacterium
TCCTTATGATTTTTTCATTTTATTAAAATCATTGATTTTGCTTCAACGTGATTTTCAGCTGAAAGCCTGTAATAATATATCCCGCTCGGTAGGTTACCGCCGTCGAATTCTACTTCATAGGTTCCCGCACTTAACTTGTTATCCGCTAATTTAACAATTTCTTTCCCGAGCAGGTCATACACAATCAGTTTCACATTCTGTGTCCCGTAATTAGTTTCAGCTGCAATGCTGAATCTGATTTTTGTATTTGGATTAAACGGATTCGGATAGTTTTGATGAAGTTCAAAATCTCCTGGTGTATTATTACCGGATTGTAAAACCCCTGTAGTTTGAACGCTTTGTCTGCTTTTAAGTATATTGCCTTTTGATGAAACACAATATGCAACTATTGTATTATCGTATCTTGCATAATCCATTTCCCTGAGTCCAAGTGTACCTGATGTACTTTGAGCAGTCCAACTAAATCCGCCATCGTCACTTCTGATTATATTATTCCCGGAAGTACTTGCATTCGAAAATACAAATACTGTATTTGTTCCGGAAATCCAGCAGGCACCGCTGAATCCGGAAAGATTCAATCCTGTGCTGCCTGAATTCCAGTTAACTCCCCCGTTTGTAGTTCTGAATATTTCGTGACTTATGTTATAGTTTGTAATCAAACCTGTCTGCTTATTATCACTGAATACAAGATCTACACCTTCGGCGTAAGTTATGTTCTGATTACCATTGATCCAGCTGGTTCCCCCGTCTTTTGTAATGTATGACTTAGTTTGAAAAGTAGTAAGATTGATAGTTTGAAATCCGTACATCAACGGATCAATCACAAATAATGTAAAGAATAAACCAACAGTATTAGGAATTCCGGGTGCACTTGACCTTGACCAGTTGTTACCTCCGTTTGTAGTCTTTAACAGGAAATAAGTATTACCTTGTCCTGCCGGAGGATCACTGAATGTAACTCCGAATTGAGACTGAGTTTTAGAAAATTCTATTCCGTTAAAAAATCCATTGGTTCCTCCGGTCGAATCAATAAGTATCCAGTTCATTCCGGCATTTGTTGTTTTAAATACTTTTGCATTTCCGCCTGCCTCATTTCCTGCGTAATCGCATACAAATGCTGTTGAAGCATCCTTTGCTGAAATTCCTGAAAGCGCAAATTGTAGTCCGCTTGTCGGTACAGAAATCCAGTTTAAACCTCCGTTAGTTGTCCTGTAAACAACTGCTGAAACATCTCCTCCGGCAATCCAAACTGTATTTGAATCAACGACAGAAATAAACGGATATAAACCGATATCATTCAAATCACCGGTCTGGATCCATTGTGCAGATGCATTTTTGAAATTCGATTGAATGCTAAGAGCAAAAATTATTATCAACCAGTATTTTAGCGAATTCATTTTTCTCCTTTCGATTTTTTTTGTTTTTAATTTTACTTCTGTTTTTTCCCGGATGACTTGGAAAAAGAAATGTTTTATGTCATCCGGGTTTAAAACATTTAGTAATCAAATATTTGCTACTTCTTTTTACCTGTGATTTTCTTTTTTGCAGTTCCTATGATTAATCCTCTGCACCTTACGTTTGCTCTCATCTTGATAGTTACCTGCACATTAATTTTTGCACCGGAGGATTTCGCATAAAAGCTAACTGATATTATTTCTGTCCATGAGCTTTTATTCCCGCAGCTCGGTTTGCATGACGTTGAGTTTATCCATCTGTTGCATTTTGACAGACACGCATAATAAGCTCTGCTATAGGCATGACCTTGAACATTTATTGCATCATATAAAGGACCCGTTGCACTTCCCGTTATTTCAAATACCTTGTGGTTTGGACCGCAGTTAACGACCGACATTTTTTTGCTCCTTAGTTTAGGTTTATAAATTATTCTTGTTCGAGCCTGAGTCTCCGGTGCTTTGCCTGGACTCAGGCGCATCTGTGAGATCACACAATCCTGCAAATCCCCCGTCAAGGCGTTACCGCACTCACAAAATTAGCCGCGTTGTTATCGCCTATCGCAAAGTCAGTTCCGTCAACAAAGTTGTCGCCTGTGAGATCGGTCACTACATATCCGCTGACAAAATTAGCCGCGTCATTATCAATCGAACTTACATCGGTTGCGTCAACTGCTCCGTCCTGATTTACATCTCCGCCGTAAATTGCAAATCTTGGCACAGGTAAATTTGCAACCTGAATTAAATTGTTTCCAAATGCTTGAGATACTGAAGTTGTGAAATCATAATTAATCGTATCATTCGTTGGAGTAATTGGCTGGCTCCAAGTTGAGATAGAATTCCGGTGTGTAACTTCAACATAAACTGAACTTGGCAGAGCTATATTCTGGGGATTTATATTGTTTCCTGAAAATGATACTTCATCAATTACAATTGGCAGATTCATCAAAATATTATATGGAGAGATCCCATTGCGGACATTGACAGAAACTGTATCACCCATTCTTAAACTTCCGCTCCCGGTGTCATACAAACCTTGCGGGATTACAGTGAGTTTAATTATTAGAGTGGACAAACACTCCTGATCAAAATAAACATTTGAAGGTCCTGAACCCACATAAGATATTGCTGAGCAGTAATTTGAAGAATCAAAATTATATATAACACAGGTTGGAGAAGCGTTTGCCGAAGCTATGTGGTTGTTTCGGTTGAATGAAATCGGTCCTAATCCTCCAAGTACACCGCGTCTGACATTTAATGAATCCCCGTCTTCCGATACCCAGATTGCAATAAATGGCTTATCACCCTCAGGAGTGGATGAACACCATGTGAAACTTTTGTTAGCTCCATTTGTTGGACCTCCCAGATAACCGTAATTGATCCAACTATCTCCTGCATTACCAGTTCGCACATAATAGGAAATTCCGTTCCCTGTAAATGTGATCATTACCGAATCACACGGTCTATTCTGTTTAATGGTTATAACCGGCTTCTCATGATTTATTACTCCTAATTCAGGCACGTAAGTTAAAGAGTAGTATCCAAAAGAAGCGGTTGGAGTCCAGGGTGTAGCCACCAGGTACAAATCAGTTTGAACTTCATTTTCTTTCTCGACTACTATCCATATCGAATCACCTGATGAGTTGCTTGCAGGTTTGAATGAAGCACTCGGATATTTACCACTTGCAATGGAGCTAGCAGTAACACCTATCCATGTATTACCCCAGTCAAGGCTTTTATAGAAAACAAGATTTACAGAATTGGAAAATGCATTGTCAGTCAATGAACTAACTACAGCTATATCAGTAGCTCCGTTCAAAAAAGCACCATTACTAATTGCACTTGGACAGTTGAATTCTGATCCAGCTGTGGGAGTAGCGATCACACCGGAATACCACGCATTTCCGTCTCTTCTCCAGGATGCAAACTGCAATGTTGCATCATTATTGTTGCTGCTGCTGCTTTTTGTATAAAAGACAAAAATCCTTGTAGAGTCGTTATTTGTCGGTGAACGCCTTTCAACCAGCATACTTACTGAACTGTAATATCCGGTCGTTGATGTCACATTACTTGTCAGTATCCAGTTGCTTCCTCCGTCGGCTGAGCGGTATACATCAATTCTACCTGTAAATACTGCAGAGTCAGGAGCTCTGTTAACAGCAATATATATATTTCCATCCTCACCCATTTTCATATCTGATTGTCTGATATAGGGGAAACCGGCGTGAACAGGACCGTTAAATACTCTTTTATCATTAACGAGCCAATTCTGAGATTCGGGGATTACAATATCTTTAATGCAACGGTCATCAGGATCCTGAATTGATCTGGATATGTTTTTAGCCGGAACCATCCTGTAAATTTCCTCCATAATTCTTTCAGCTTCTTCATTGTTGCCTGATTCCCTGGCTTCAGCTAATCTTTGTTCAAGTTCCTGTGGATATAAAGGAGCAGTGTTAATTCCTTCTTGAGATTTTACCTGTTTAATATTTTTTACTTCATAGCCGCCATCGTCCTGCGCAAAAGAAAAATTAACTGATAGCAGTAAAATTACCGAAGTTATTGCGTTTACAGCCAAATTGAATGTACTCTTCATTTTGAATTTCTCCATCTTTAATTTGTTTTGAAATCTTGTTATTGTTTGTTTATTATCTTGAATATCTCATCAAGATTTTCTTTCAGCACATAATCTATCGCACCGTTGCGTGCAGCTGCTTTTCTTAATTCATCATCATCAAAATCTGTTACAACTAATATTTTAGCATCCGGAAAATTTCTGATGATTTCTTTGGTAGCTCCTATTCCATCCATTTCCTTCATTTTTAAATCCATAAAAACCCACTCGGGTTTGTTGACTGCGTAAGACTCTAAAGCTTTTGAACCATCATCACATTCATAAATATTTTTGAATATCGGAGCAAACAGTTCCTTTATGAGATTTCGCATTTTAGCATTATCTTCAACAATTAGTAGCGTTCCGTTCATGTACAAAAATGTGTGACAAATTAACTTTAATGAATAGAGTGGTTCACATTATAATACCGTGTGAAAGACCCCATTTTGAAAATGTGAAATTCTTTCAGGAAGAGTATTAATGAATAAATTGCGGATGTTTCTAATGAAAAGAGAATGTGATGTTTTGTTTAACCGGGAAATCTAATCGCCTAAATAATGGATTTATTTTCTATTGCAAATTTTACCAGGCTGTGTGTGCCGTGAAGGTTTAATTTATTGCTCATGTTTGTTCTGTGATTATCTATAGTCTTGGGGCTTATGAATAATTCTTCTGATATTTCCCTGCTGGTTTTATTCTGACTGATCAGTTTCAGAATGCGCCTTTCCATAACCGTGAGATTAAGAAGAGAAGGACTCTGTCTTTCAAGATCTTCTGTCTTATTTTTTCTCTTAACAAGCAGGTTTGATATGATCGGGCTGATATAATAATTATTCTTTGCTACCTGGTTTATACATTCCACAATATCGTTCTCTGCGCTTTCTTTGAGAACGTAACCGTCTATACCCAGATTCATCGCTTCATCGAAAATATCTTCTTCTCTGAACATGGTTAAGAAGATTACTTTTGATTTGCACTTCCTCTCTTTCATTTCTCTTAAAACCTGGAGACCTGTCTTCTCCGGCATTGACATATCCAGTATGGCAATGTCCGGCTTTTCATTCAAAATCACCTCAAGAGCTTTATTGCCGTCTGCTGCTTCTCCTATGATCTGAATATTATCTTCACTTTTAATAATACCCTTTAGTCCGCTCCTGAATATCGGATGATCATCGGCAATTATTATTTTGATTTTATCAGTCATTATTGTGCCAAATTAATTTTTCGGAATAGAAATTGAAATATTTATTAATGTACCTATAGCTTGACGGGAATCTATGTCAATTCCTGCTCCGGATATTTTTGCTCTTTCAAAAAGACTCATAAGCCCTAGTCCGCGTTTTGATTTGGACATCAGAACATCAAAACCTTTTCCGTTATCTTTGACATTAACGGATACTTCTTTCGAATCCTTTAATACAGAGATAACGGCCTCGGTTGCTTCCGAATGTTTGAGAATATTATTAATACTTTCCTGTATCATTCTGAAAAGATTTATCTCTGTCTCCTGATCAAAAAGTTTGTCAATGTTATCCAGTTCATATCTGAATTTAATTGAAGAAGATTTGGATGCCCTCTCAATGATTGATTCAATTGCTTTTGTTAAGCCAAGTTGTTCCAGCTGATAAGGATGCAGATTGTAAGAAATCTCTCTAACTTCCTGAAGTGAGGATGAACTGATCTTCGAGATATCAGCGATCAATTCCGGATTTTTCAGCGGATCTTTCAAACCAAGCAGTGCTTTGTTTTTTATAATAAGTAAATCCTGTCCCAGAGTATCGTGAAGTTCACCTGCAATTCTTTTCCTTTCAGCTTCCTGTGTATTTATAAGTTGTTTGGTAAACTCAGACTGACGATGAAGTTCTTCTCTTATCTTTGATATTTTTCTCTGCC
>CALEVL010000167.1 GCA_937924675.1 uncultured Ignavibacteria bacterium
GTTTTGGATTGTACGATACGCTGCACTTCTATGATTCCGACAATCCAAACTCTGCGCAGGAATTATTTCTTCTTGCGTATCAAAGTGAATTCAACAGCGAGTATGACGAAGCAATTGGATACTACAAAGAAATTGTATCTGATTACAAAGACAGCAGCAATGCATCCTCTTGTCTCGCAAGGATATTCAACTGTTACGATAAGAAGCAGGCAACCGTAACGGAGTATGCACTTCTGGAGAATTATTTTTTGACAATAGCCGGAGACACTACTCATACGGTCATCATGCGAAATATTTCCGAAGACCTTGCAATTCAATCAAACATAAAGCAAGGCAACATTGAAGAAGCGATCTCGGATTACGACGAGATCTATGCAAGCAACACAAATACTCCGAAAGGATTTCATGCTCTGATTAACAAAGAAATACTTGCTGCAGGTTCAGGAGACAATCTGAGTCCAGGAAGTACATTTGAAGAGATTGAATTTAAACAAATCAAGATCAACGCACTGCTGAAAAGTCTTAGCACAAAAGATGAATATGCAGTGATGCCAACAAAGTCAATTCCGCATAATTTCTATATCTCGCAGAACTATCCCAATCCCTTCAATCCTGTTACAACGATCAACTACGATCTTCCGAATGACGGGATTGTTACTATCAAAGTGTATGACATCCTCGGACGTGAAATGAAAACTCTCGTGAATGAAGTGAAGACGGCCGGATACCACAAGATACAATTCAACGCATCAGACTTCGCGAGCGGAGCGTACTTTTATCAAATGAACGCAGGTGAGTTTGTTGCTGTGAAGAAGTTTGTAGTGCTGAAATGATATCTGGACTCATAATTTCAAACTGAAATTATTGTCCCGAAAGTTATGATTGTTCTTTAACAATAAAATTCTAATTGATACAGTCATGAAAAGCAAAATTTTTTCAACTTTAGCGTTTCTAACGATCTTTGTTTTAGTGGAAGTGAATTTGATGACTCCAACTTTCACATACGCCGGCACTATTGAAAGACAGTTCGCCGGAACCAATTTGTCCTCTGTGGCTAGTGACAGAGATAGGATCAATTTCATCGATTCTTTACTTCCTGACTGGACCGCCGTGTGCGATATTAGCGGGACAAGGTTTGGAGAATTTGTTTCTGCCGGCGACTTCAATGGTGATGGGTTTGCAGATATTGCAGTAGCAGACGGCAATTACAATTCCTTGGGAGCTGTCTTCATATATTTCGGCTCACTAACAGGGCCGCCAATTATCCCTAATCAGGTTATTCACGGAGACGGTCCCGGATTCTCCGATCACATCGAGGGAAAGTCTGACATCAACAATGATGGATTCAGCGATCTCATTATCGGAGATCCATGGACTGACGGAACCGGAAAAGTACACATCCATTATGGCTCACCGACAGGACTCTCAGATACAGCCAATGTTGTTGTTCTTCCTGTTGGAACAGGCATTCAGGATTTTGGATATAGTGTGACTTCCGCAGATTTGAATGGTGATGGCTTTTCAGATGTGATTGCGTCCGTAAGAGGACAACTTGATACACTAATGGTTGCAGCATACATTTATAATGGTTCAGCCACAGGAATTTCAGCAAATTATCCTTCTTCGGTCATTGCTTTTGATCATCAGGTTTATCCTCACAATCGTTCTTTCGGCGGACTTGGCGACCTGCATGGAGATGGTTTTGAAGATGCAGCCATTCTTCACTCAGGTGGTCGGCTCTCTGTGTATAGGGGAAATGATTCCAATATCTTTGTCAGGTCGTCCTACAGAGAATATTCTTTTAGTAGTGGGGTTGTCTATGCATCATCTGCCGGGGATGTCAATTCGGATTTGTTTGGTGATATGCTTGTAAGAACGCTTGATGGGGCAAATATCTACAATGGTTCTTCCGATGCGCCCGGGCAAATACCGGATTGGACAAATCCGGTTGGCATTTGTTATGTATATAATCCTGTAAGCTCTGCCGGTGACTTCGATAACGATGGTTATGATGACGTTGCAATCAGTGAATGTGACTTTGCAGCTCTGTACTTGGGCTCAGCGACTGGATTAAGTACTGCTCAGGTGAAATTCCTTATTACTCCACATAGCATTGCTTCCGGCGATATAAACAGTGACGGTTACAGCGATGTCATAATCTCTGAATACGAGAAGGTTCACGCTTTTTACGGGAGAGATCTTACAGTGCCTCTGCCGATTTTACCGGATCAGGTATTCACCGGCGAATTTGAATCTGACCGATTCGGAACACCTGCCAATCCTGCCGGGGATGTTAACGGAGACGGTTTTGACGATATAATAATCGGTGCTCCTTCGTATAATCATTCAGGCACATTCGGAAGATCATATATATTTAATGGCAGTTCTTCACCTGACAACATTGCCGATGTTATACTTCCTCTCAAAGGTGTCAACGGATTGGAATTTCCCTGGATCAGGTCTGTCTGCAGGGCAGGGGATGTAAACGGTGACGGATTTTCAGATGTAATTGTTCAGAGCCAATCCAATTCAGGTGTATCCGAATTCGGTGCGGAAATCTATCACGGAAGCAGTAATATGAATAATGTGCCCGACCTTACAATCAACGGTTTTGATCAGTACGGTGTATTCGGAGTTACTGTGGCTGATGCGGGAGATGTTAACGGCGACGGATTTTCTGATGTGATAGTCGGAGATCCGGGTGATCTTGAAGATATCATTTATCAATTGTTTGGCAAGGCATTCATATTCTTTGGCGGACCGGGAATGGACAACGTTCCTGACATTACTATGTACGGTGAGCACTGGAGAAGCAATTTTGGATTTTCTGTTTCACCGGCGGGAGATTTTAACGGCGATGGTTTTGATGACGTGTTTGTCGGATCACCTTTCTGGGGAGAATCAGGAAGTTATGATGTTGGGAAGACATATATCTTTTACGGAGGAAGAAATATGGATAATATCCCTGATGTAACTATGACAGGTTATGTGCCTAGTAATTTTTTCGGTTATACTGCATCAACAGCAGATGATGTTAACAACGACGGATATTCTGATGTAATTGTGGGAACTTCCGAATTAGGTGATAAAGCTTACATATTCTTTGGCGGAGCAAATCCTGACAATGCACCTGATCTGATTTTTAATGAAGCGCCTCTGAATGATTCCTATGATATGGTGTTTATGAATGATGATTTTGACGGAGACGGTTATTCTGACGTAATAGTTGGAACCCCGCATTTCAATAATAATACAGGCAAGGCATACATTTACAGAGGCGGAGAAAGTATGGACAACATTGCCGATTTTACAATGACGGGCGAAGAGGCAGGAAGCAAATTTGGCTCCTGGGTTTCAACAGCAGGAGATGTAAATGATGACGGATATTCTGATATCATCGTAAGTGCACCGTGGTATCAAAACCTCAAAGGAAGGGCGTATTTGTTTTATGGATTCGGTGAAGCCGTCAGGACTCTTTCTACACTTTCAATTACACCTGAGAATATTGTGAAGCAATTCGGAGAACAGGCTGAAGTAACCGGCACTGTTAATAACAAGCTCGGCCAGCCGATGAGCAATATCAGAATCAATTTCTTTGTAAGAGGTGCAAACCGTGCTTACGGCAGCGGCATGTCAAACGGAAGCGGGAATGTAATTTATCAATATAGCGCGGGTTATCCGGGATTTGATACAATCATAGCAGTCTCAGGAAAGTTTCGTGACACATCGATCGTTTTTTGGGAGCCCGTGAACTCTTGTATCACAGGTCCGATCCATGTTCCTGTGAATTCGATCAATCTTTATTACACTGAAACATCGCTCAATGTTTTTTATGATCTGTCAAATTTTGACAACACAAATGCAAGAATTATCTCCGGCAATGAGAACGATTCAGTTTATGTTAATGCAGGGAGAAATCACGGACATTTTGTCCTTTATCTGGCAACACCGGACAGCATTATCTGCAGCAAGCATGTGTTTGTAGATTCTCCTCTTCCTGCCGAGCTTTCTTCATTCAACTCTGCTTTGAATGGTAACAATATTATTCTCAATTGGTCCACTTCCACCGAACTAAACAACTCCGGTTTTGAAATCCAAAGAACAGTTCAATGTGGCAAGTTAAAAGTTGAAAGTGAATTGTGGAACAAGATTGGATTTGTAAGCGGAGGCGGGACGACTAACGAACCGAGAGAATATTTTTTCACAGACAGGAATCTCGAAACGGGCAAGTACAAATATCGCCTGAAACAGCTCGACTTCAACGGCAACTTCGAATATTTCGAACTTCCAGAAGTTGTAAGCATCGGCATTCCGGATAAGTATGATCTCTCGCAGAACTATCCCAATCCCTTCAACCCTGTAACAACGATCAACTATGATCTTCCGGCTGACGGGATAGTTACGATCAAAGTGTATGACATTCTCGGACGTGAACTGAAAACACTAGTGAACGAAGTTAAAACAGCCGGATATCACAAGATAAAATTCAACGCCTCAGACTTTGCAAGCGGCGCGTACTTTTATCGCATGAATTCAGGTGAGTTTGTAGCAGTGAAGAAATTTGTAGTGCTGAAGTAATACAATCACACCCAGCCCA
>CALEVL010000168.1 GCA_937924675.1 uncultured Ignavibacteria bacterium
CAAACACTTTCAGCGAAACATTGCCTGAAGTTCTTACATCGAACCTGATGGTTGTTGTTGGGTTGAAGGGGTTGGGGTAGTGTTATGAATGCAGTGCAAGAGTTGAATAATTCTGTCTTATCTGCCGGTGACTCCTCCTGCCCGCACTTAGCAAACCCGAGAAACTTTTTCCTGTCGGGCGCTTCACTCGGAGAACACCAAAAGGGGCGGAAGAATTCGTCTGGCACTAATTTCAATTCACTTAAGCACCACCATACGCAAAGTCTTCGAATATTCTCCGGCTTTAAGTGTGTAGAAATAAACTCCGCTCGATAGGCCTCCGTAATTCCGTGAATCAAAAGCAACTTCATGTCGTCCGGAAGGTATCCAGGTGTTCAGCAAGGTAGCTATCTTTCTGCCTCCTGCATCATGCACCTCAAGCTTTGCAGTGCAAGCCTTGTCAAGCCTGAATACTATTTGCGTTACCGGATTAAAGGGGTTGGGAAAGTTGCCAATGAGTTCGTATCCTATTGTCATTGATTTTTCAGATTCCGTCGATGAAGTCATATACTGAACCAGTTTCACCGTAGAGAGATAACTTCCGCACCTGCCTGTTACATATACGTCAAAATTCCTGTCAATTGTGAAATCATACACTTCACAATACTGGTTATTGTAGTTATAACGGCCTAGCCAGAGAAGGTCTCCTTCAGAATCGTACTTGGCTACTGCATATTCGTATCTCCCGCCTGAAGAATTGATTGAGAATGCAAGATACGAATTTCCCTGACTGTCGATCCTTACAATCGAAGAGAATACGGAAAAGGGCACATCTGTGTGGTTGCGCAGCCATAGCAGATTTCCTGAGGGATCATACTTGATCAGCACAATTCCCAATCCGCCGCTGATACCTGAGACATAGGAATTTCCAAGAGAGTCAACCTGAATGTCAAAGCCAATATCACCTGCCCCGCCGTTGAATTCCCTCTGCCATAGAATGTCTCCGTTCGGCGCGTACTTGACCGTCAGAATATTCAGATCCTTTTCACCTGCCACGTAAATGTTGCCGTTATTATCTGCGGCAACGGCATAGCCAAAGGTTTCATTGCCTTCATCTATTCTATCATACCAAAGCAATTCACCGTCGTTTGAATACTTTACAGTCATGCAGTCATAAACAGCACCGAAACCGATCTTGTTCATGTAACCTGTTGTGATTATGTTTCCTTCTGAATCAATAGTCGCATCTTTCCAGTATGCCCAAATCGTGCCCGAGGGTTGAAACTGCCGTTCCCATATTGAATCACCCTCGGAAGAGTATTTTCGAATAAGAAAAGAAGAATTATTTTGTACTTTTGAATCTAAGATATTCTCGCCGGAATCAAAAAAGATATTGGGAAACCCTTTTCTTTCACCAGGAAGTAAAGACCAGTTTAGATTCCCTGACATATCATATTGCCATAATCTTGAGCCACCTACATAAAGCCTTCCGGAAGAACTTAACAAAAGACTTCCACCACCGTTGGAATTATTTGGGTATGGTGTTATTGTATCTGCAAATCTAACTAACCAATGAACATCACCATTGCTACTTAATTTACAAAGTACCATATCATTTCTTCCCGGTATTCCGGCCGAGGATCCTGTATTGTAAACATTTCCGAACCCGTCTGTAATGATGCACAGCCCGATATTTGGAGATAACTCTCCATTTCTGTAATTGAATGCCCAGCTGGTTTTCACTTGCGCATGTGTGTTATCCAATGCTAGGGACAGGGCAACTGCAATAAATGCGATCTTCAAAGTTGAAGCTTTACAATTTTAGCAATTGAGGGTAAATTTGTTTCTCCTGATACACTCAATGTTTTTGGCTTTACAATAAACAACATATAATATCCGGGCGTTGCAACATATTCATCGGCAGGCGGGATAATTTGTAATGTTCCTTTTGAAGGTGAAGAAAAGTCAAGATAAACAAATCGCTGATTACAATCGAAGCCGTGAGTTACGGAAGGAAGGCTTATCAGAACTACAGACTCAATCTGAACATCAGGCTCTTCCTCCAAAGAATACTTAAGTGCAAAGGTGTTTGATGTGGAATATCCGATTGTAAGCGGAGCTTTCGTTATCAATGTTCTTATTCCGTCAAAGAAGTAACCTGGCTTGTAGATTTCTATTCGTCTCTCCATGTCATTCTCGAATTCCCACCTCTGAGGATTATCATAAATTCTGCTTCCGCCAACCCATACACTACCGTTAGGCAGGAGCAATGCTGTGGAATGGTATTTTCTGGAAACTGTCATATCAGGTAAAGACTTCCAGCTCCAGTTAAGAGGATCAGGGTCTGAGTAATCCAGGATTTCGGGACTGAGAACGGTTTCGCTTTCATCTCCACCGCCAATAACAATGAGTCCGCCATCAGGCAGAAGCAACGCGTTTGGTGCATCATGCCTTTCATAACTCATAGCTGGAATCTGTATCCATAAAGGATATGAACTTGTCCCTATTTCAATCAATTCGGCGGATTTTCTGCTGCTGCTGTTTTCACCTCCACCGAGATTGATCACACGGATTGTACTGTCTGAGGACTTTATTGGTAATATTACCGAATTACCTTTGAGTCTCATTTGCTTTTCTGCTCCGACAGAATTCCATGCCGGATTTATAGGGTCCGGCTTAAATCTAAATGGCTTTGTCCAGTTTGGCAGAACTGGGCCAAAAGAAACCAGGTCATAGAATATTTCCCCTTTCCAATTCCCAAATGGTATCAGGTGTGCACCATTATATAAAGGTACAGCCATGTCGGCAGACTCATTGAATAACTGCCAGGATTCAGTAACCAGATCGAATATTTCAGGTCTGAGTTCAACTTCCTGACTCTCATACTTATAGCCGGACATCGAAACTATCTTACCACTCTGTAACCTTGTTAGTTGTGGATACCATCGTCCTTTAGACATCAATGTAGGTTCTTGAAAATTGTTCTTCGTGTTTCTCCAGGGTGGGTTCTGTAATGATATCTGAGTCTGGTCAAATATAAAAGAATACTTCAGCCCTCTTGAAGCAACGGGAGGAATGTTTCGCTCTCCTCCGGACGTCAATACTTTTCCGTCCGCAAGAGTAATGTGTCCGCTGCAAAATATCTTGGATGGATCAAACGGTTCTGTAATTCCCGGCCACACGGGCACAGTGTATTGAACGATTTCAGAGGTCTCAGGGTCGAACAGGCAAGTTACAATTTTCCCTCCGTTGTCATAATTTGTGATGTATCCCCCGTGCCAGTACAATACCTTTCCTTTGGGATGTTCAGTCGGGCTCCCCGTCACAGGAATCAGTACAGCATGAACTGCCGTAACAAGTGAGTCAATCGGATTATTGTATTGATCTTTGAGAATTTCCCATTCTCCTAATGGTTTTGCCATAGTTTTTTCTCCTGATTAATTTTGATATTTCTATGTTGTTTGACTAATACAGAGCTTGGTATTGTTAAATATCGGCTCCGGTTTATTGGAAAAGAATAGAATCTCAAATATAAGAAATGTTGTTCGGCACAAGCTACAATTTCTATGGCTGTTTATCAATAGCGTTTCGATAAGTTCAGCTTGAACGCTCGGCTGAAATTGTCCGCTCTCTGCAGAGTCTCTGGCTATATCTGCGACTCCGTAGAGTTGCAGGACACATATTCTCAGGCAGCCGCTGTACTCATTTGAATAACATATTGCGGTGGCCAGCCTCTTCGTTAGTCCGGGAAAATTTTGGAAGCTAATTAGCTGGAGAAATCTTGAGTTACATAATTTCTTTTTTGACTATCTCGCACTGCTTATCATTACTTTACCAGCAACATCCTCTTCGTCTCCGCAAAATTTTCCGCCCTGAGTTCATAATAATATACGCCGCTT